>NZ_JAFCUB010000045.1:0-29718 GCF_049896325.1 Caulobacter sp. DWP3-1-3b2 | reverse complement strand
CCCGACTGGGCGGCTGGACCGGCTACTACGGCAAGCCCGGCCCCATCGTCATGCTACGCGGTTGGCGCAGCCTCCAGGACCGCAAATGCGGCTGGACCCTGGCTAACTTACAGGCCGCCATCAGACATGTGTGAATCTGCTAGCCCACAGGGGGAGGATTTACGTCTCCGCGTCACAGCGCGCACTGGCTATCCACCCTGTGAACGCCTATGTTCCTCAGTGGCGGGTCTGCTGTGGCCCTCGTCGAAGATTTCTATTCCCAGGGACCGTAATCTACCTCTAGGGAGTTGTTCCCTCCCGTGGCCGTGGCTGCGGGAACACGACGCCCACCTGTCAAACCAGGTTCGAGTGGATTGAAACGTCTTCACGGTTCTTCACGGCGCCGCCACCTTCCCTCATATAGGCCTGATGGCCATCAAAGATCCCGCCGTCGCCAAGGCCGCCCTGCGCCTGCTGGTCCGCAACCGCCGCAAGGCGCTGGCCCTTGAGCACCCTGAAGCCGACTGGAGGATTGTCGAGGTGGCGCGGAGCCCCCTGAGCGCCCGCTTCCCCGATCCGGCCGGCAAGGTCGCGGCGCTCTATGCCGGCGTCGGCGCCGAGATCGACCCCCGCCGCCATCTGGCCGCCTGGTTGCTCGAGCAAGGCTGGGCCCTGGCCTTGCCCCGCGTGGAAGCGGAGAACGGCCCGATGGTCTTCCGCCAATGGACGCCGGGCGACACGCTGACCCGCGACGAGGCCGGCATGAACGCGCCCGAGCCGGTCAAGCCCGCGCTCGATCCCGACCTGGTCATCACGCCGCTGCTGGCTTTCGACCGCGAAGGTCGCCGGCTGGGGCAGGGCGGAGGCTATTACGACCGGGCGCTGGAGGCGCTGCGGGCCAGGGGCGACGTGTTCATGCTGGGGCTGGGCTATGTGGGCCAGGAGACACACGGCCTGCCTGTCGAACCCCACGACCAACGATTGGACGCCATCCTGACCGAAAGCGCGTATATCGCGGTCCGAAAGGACTAATTCCGCATGCGCTTTGCCTTCTTCGGGGATGTCGTCGGCAAGTCCGGCCGCGACGGCCTGTCCGACCATCTGCCCGCCCTGCGTCGCCATCTCCAGCTGGAGTTCGTGATCGTCAACGCCGAAAACGCCGCCGCCGGCTTCGGCATCACAGAAAACACCGCCCGCGAGCTGTTCGAGGCCGGGGCCGACTGCCTGACGCTGGGCAACCACAGCTGGGACCAGCGTGAGGCGCTGACCTACATCGTCCGCGAACCGCGGCTGATCCGTCCGGCCAACTATCCGGCCCTGTCGGACGCGCCGGGCAAGGGCAGCCACCTGTTCCAGACCGAGGGCGGCCGGACGATCATGGTCATCAACCTGCTGGGCCGGGTGCACATGGACGCCATGGACGACCCCTTCGCCGCCGCCGACCGCGAGCTGGACAAGGCGCCGCTGGGTCAGGTGGCCGACGCGGTGGTGGTCGACATGCACTGCGAGGCCACCTCCGAAAAGATGGCCATGGGCCACTATTGCGACGGCCGCGCCTCGCTGGTGGTCGGCACCCACACCCACGTGCCCACCGCCGACGCCCAGATCCTGCCGGGCGGCACCGCCTACCAGACCGACGCCGGGGCCTGCGCCGACTATGACAGCGTGATCGGCAACCAGAAGGAAGAGCCCCTGCGGCGCTTCACCACCAAGATCAGCGGCGGCCGCTACCAGCCCGCCAGCGGTCCGGCGACGATCTGCGGCGTGTTCGTCGAGACCGACGACCGCACGGGCCTGGCGGTCCGGGTCGAGCCGATCCGCATGGGCGGGCGTCTGAAGGAGACGGTGCCGGAGGTTTGACGGCCCTCTCCCGGAGGGGAGAGGGAGGGGCCCGCGCGAAGCGTGGGAGGGTGAGGGGTCACGCCGTCAACCGGAGCGCCGCGCCTGTGGCCTCGACGACGCCGCCTGGGTCGGCAAGTACGACCTCGTTGCCGAACCGTAGGACCCGATAGCCGCAGCGCTGCAGCGCCTCGGTGCGCAGAGCGTCATGGTCTTCGCGGCCTTCATGGGTTGGACCATCGAGCTCGACGATTAGATGCGCGTCCCGGCAGGTAAAGTCGGCGAAGTAATGATCGATCGGAACCTGGCGGCGAAACTTGTAGCCCCCGAGGCGACGGCCACGAACGATCGTCCATAGCTTTTCCTCGGCCAGGGTTTGGCCGCGTCTCAGACGGCGAGCGGTTGCGATCGGATCCATGGAACGAGCTTGGCCTTGTCTGCGGCTGTGGCAAGCAAAGTAACCAGGGTTTCACTTTAACGGCGTCACCCCTCACCCTCCCACCGCTCTGCGGCGGGCCCCTCCCTCGCCCCTCCGGGAGAGGGTTTCATTCAGCCACGCTTGTGTCCGTCACGCCTTCGGCCAACAATCGCCGCGCAACCTTGTCCGCCCCAGGAGCTTCCCATGACCGACGCCATCTATACCGCTCACGCCCACGCAATCGGCGGCCGTCAAGGCACGGCCAGGACCGACGACGGCCATCTGGACGTCAAGCTGGGCTATCCCAAGTCGATGGGCGGCGATGGCGAGGGGACCAATCCCGAGCAATTGTTCGCGGCCGGATATGGGGCCTGTTTCCTCGGCGCGCTGGGCTTGGTGGCCCGCAGCCAGGGCGTCAAGCTGGGTGAGCACAGCCTGGACGTCGAGGTTGACCTGATCAAGGACGACACCAGCTTCCACGTCGGCGTACGCTTGATGCTCAACGCGCCCGATCTCGACGCCGAGACGGCGCTGAAAATTCTGCACGCCGCCCACGAGGTCTGCCCCTATTCGAAAGCGACGCGCGGCAATATCGAGGTCGAGCTGAAGGTGGCGTGACGCCGAAAGTTCCGTCCCCTGTGCGGGAGGCCCTATTTGAGCGCCAGGCTACAGCCGGCAGCGGGCCACGACGCCGCGACGAACGACGTAGGTGTCGGTGCGCGAATTGTAGCTGCGATAGCGGGTCTGGCAGGCGCGCACATGCTGGTACCAATTGGCATGGCGCGAGTAGGACTTGGGCGGGTGCGGCGGGCGCGAGCCCCAATGATCGTCCCAGCGGCCATAGTCGCCCCGGCCCATGTGGTCGCCGCGATCCATGTCGTGGCCCATGCCGCGATCCTGGCTATGGTCTTGATGATCCATGTTGGATGAGCCCATGGACCCCATGGGCGAATTGGAACTGGGCGCGGGGTGGCGGTCGCCGGGCGGTCCCATCGGCTGGCTGCTTTGGGCGAACACCGCCAGGGGCGTCGCCGCCAGTAGCGCCGTCGAGACGGCGACAAGCATGAAGTTGCGCATGATCTTGGCTCCTGGCGCCCGAAGACGCGGCGGCGTCCGGGGGAGCCTGATCGCGATAGGGACGCCCCACCTCAACCGCTGGGCCGGGGCGCGGTTCCAGCCGGCGAGCGGCTTCCGAAGCGACGCGGGGTGACAAAACCCCGTTTCAGACGGTAGAAGCGCGCCCTACCTTTCCATTCCAGATCAGAGAAGAGCCTCCGAATGGCCGGCCACTCGAAATTCAAGAACATCATGCACCGCAAGGGCCGCGCCGACGCCGCGCGCTCCAAGCTGTTTTCCAAGCTGTCGCGGGAAATCACCGTGGCCGCCAAGGCTGGCTTGCCCGACCCCAACATGAACCCGCGCCTGCGCCTGGCGGTCAACAACGCCAAGGCCGAGAGCCTGCCCAAGGACGTCATCGACCGGGCGATCAAGAAGTCGCAGATGGGCGACGCGGCCGACTATGCCGAAATCCGCTACGAAGGCGTGGCGGCCGGCGGCGTCGGCGTCATCGTCGAGGTGCTGACCGACAACAAGAACCGCGCCGCCGCCAATGTTCGCTCCTACTTCACCAAGCTGGGCGGAAACATGGGCGCCACCAACTCGGTGGCCTTCAACTATGACCGCGTCGGCCAGGTCTCGTACCCCGCGAAGGCCGCCAGCGAAGACGCCATGATGGAGGCCGCCATCGAGGCCGGCGCCGACGACGTGGTGTCGGACATGGACGAGGAGGGCGAGGGCCACACGGTCTATACCGCCTTCGAAAGCCTCAACGAGGTCGCCGCCGCCCTGGAAGCCAAGTTCGGCCCGGCCTCCAACACCAAGATCGCCTGGCGCCCAAAGATGCAGGTGCCCGTCACCGGCGAGGCCGTGGTCACCCTGATGAAACTGCTCGACGCCCTCAACGACGACGACGACGTCCAGGCGGTCTATTCCAACGAAGAGATCAGCGACGAGGACGTGGCGAGGCTGGGGTGATTTCCTTATCCCCTTGCGGGAGAAGGTGTCGCGAAGCCGACGGATGAGGGGTCTCTCAGACATCTGACGCGGCGTTCGTCCTCACCGCTGGGCGCGGCGTTAGGCGGTCTTCGACCCCTCACCCGACCCGCTTCGCGGCCCCCCCTCTCCCGCAAGGGGAGAGGGATTTTGCGTCTCGGACTTTCCGCGACGAGGCCGACCGCGCTACACTCCCCCCATGCCGTTGCGCCTGCACATCGACACCGACTGCGGCGTGGACGACGCCCTGGCCCTGGCCCTGCTGGCGCGCGCGCCCGACGCGGTTGACGTGGTCTCGGTGTCGGCGGTGTTCGGCAACACCTATGTCGACCAGGCCGCAGCCAACGCCCGGGGCGTGCTGCGGCTCGCGGGCTGCGCGGCCGAGGTCTATATCGGCGCCGGCTCGGGCCTGGCCAAGCGGCGGGTCGAACGGATGCGACCGGCCCATGGCGTCGACGGCCTGAACGGCGCGGGTTTTTCGCAGCGCTGGAAGCTGCCGGAACTGGACCACGGCCACGGCGCCAGCCTGCTGGCCTATTGCGCGCGCCGCAAGCTGACGGGTCTGTTCCTGGGCCCGCTGACCAATCTCGCCCAAGGCCTGTTGGAGGAGCCCGGCGCCTTTCGCGGCTGGGGTCCGACGGTGATGGCCGGAGCCTTCGCGGTCGAGGGCAAGGCGGCCGGCGGCGCCGACTTCAACAGCTGGAGCGACGCCGATGCCCTGGCTCGAGTGCTGGCGGCCGGGGTCGCTCCGCGCCTCATTCCGCTGGACATCACCTCCCAGGTGACCCTGACCCTGGAGGCCATGGCGGCCGGCGCGGCCAGTTGCGGCACACCCTTGTCGGTCCGGCTGAACCGGGCGCTGGGTCCCTATGCCGCCTTTCACCACAAGGCCTGGGGGATCGACGGCTGCCATCCTCACGACGCGGTGGCCGCCGTCAGCCTGATCGCGCCTCGGCTGTTCGGCTTCGAGCCGGCGCGCGTGCGGGTCATCACCGATGGCGCGGGCATGGGCCGGTTGCAGCGGATCGAAGGCGAGCCCAATGCCGAGGTCTGCGTCGCCGTCGAGGCCCTGGCGGTCGAGCGCCTGCTGCTGGAGCGGCTGTTCTGCCAGCCGGTGCTGAGCCCGGCCTAGAGCAAGCCGCGCGATGTAGGAGTCGCACGGCTTGCTCTAGACTTTTGTTTTAGCATCGCTTTTGCGGAAAACCGGTGGCCACTTTTCCGCGCGATGCTCTAGGCCGGAACCGCGCGCGCCGCCGGCTTAACCAGCCGGGCGAGGCAACTGCCCCACAGCACCACCGCCGCAGCCAAGCCGATCGCCAGCGGCCGGTGAGCGGCATCGAGGGCCAGGCCCCCCAGGCCGATCAGCACCAGCAGCAGGCCGGTGACATAGTAGATCGGGGCCGGGATCCACTTGGCCAGGGGCAGGAAGTGCAGGCCGACGATGACCGCGCAGACCGGGAACAGATCGTCCAGCCGGCCCAGATTGAGCAGCACGTTGGCGGCCACGAACATCGCCAGGCCCTCGCCGGCCCCGGCCAGGGCGAGCACGCGGCCCGCCCGCTTCTTGTCGGCGGGGGCGCGAGCGGGCTCGCCCTTCAGCCGGCCGCGCGCAAAGACGACCAGCAGGACGGAAATCACGGGTCCCACCAGGGCCAGGCCGACCGGCGCGTGACCAAACTGCACGCCGCCGACCCACCAGGCGGCGGCGAAAAAGGAAAGGAAAACGATGGCTGCCATCGCAAAGCGCCCCCACACGCGACGGAAGCGTTCTTGTGTGCTGGGAGCCGCGTCTTGGCAACCCTGGGTTCTCTAGCGCGGATTAAGGTTTTGTAAGGCAAGTCGCGCCTTTTCCTGACGGGCAAGACAGGCGATGGTGCGAGAACACATGATGAACGCGAATCGCATCCCGATCCGAATCCTGGGCCTCGATCCCGGTCTGCGCCGCACCGGCTGGGGCGTGATCACCATCGAGGGTTCGCGCATGGGCCATGTCGCCCACGGGGTGATCGCCCCGGACGACAAGGCCGACTTCGCTTCGCGCCTGCTCTGGCTGTTCGAGGGCATCTGCGCGGTGATCGAAGAGCACCGCCCCGACGAGGCGGCGGTGGAGGAGGTGTTCCTCAACACCAACGCCCAATCCACCCTGAAACTGGGCCACGCCCGCGCCGCCGCCCTAATCGCCCCCGCCCGCGCCGGGCTTCTGGTCGCCGAATATTCCACCCGCCTGGTCAAGAAGGCGGTGGTCGGCACCGGGGCGGCCGACAAGGCCCAGATCGGCTTCATGATCGCCCGCCTGCTGCCGACGGCCGGCAAGACCACGGCCGACTGCGCCGACGCCCTGGCCGTCGCCATCACCCACGCCAACCTGCGGATCGCCAACCGGAGGGTCGCATGATCGGTCGACTGAGGGGCGCCGTCGCCGAGATCGGCGAGGAAGAGGCGCTGATCGACGTCATGGGCGTCGGCTATGTCGTGCGCTGCGGGTCGCGGACTTTGCAGCGGCTTCCGGCCCTCGGCGAGGAGGCCCTGTTGCACATCGAGAGCCAGTGGAGCGAAAGCGCCGGCTTGCGCCTCTATGGGTTTGGCGCCCGCGAGGACCGCCGGGCCTTCGTGCTGCTGCAGGCCATCCAGGGCGTGGGACCCAAGGCGGCCATGGCCGTGCTGGACGTGCTGTCACCGGCCGAGCTGGCCAGCGCCGTGGCGCGCGAGGACAAGGCCGCCGTTGGGCGGGCGTCGGGCGTGGGGCCCAAGCTCGCCCTGCGGATCGTCACCGAGTTGAAGGGCAAGCCGATCACCGACGGGCCGGTCTTGATGACCGCGCCGGGCGCCGTAGCGTCGGCCCCCGCCAAGCCGGCCCCGACCGGCGACGCCGTGGCGGCGCTGATGGGCCTGGGCGTGGCCGAGGTCAACGCCCGCCGGGTGGTCGAGGCGGCGGCGGCCAGGCTGGGCGAGGAGGCGACGGTCCAGGCGCTGATCAAGGCGGGACTGCAGGAGTTGGGGCGGTGAGCGTTCGTCTCACTCCCCCCACCGGCCCTTCGGGCCACCTCCCCCAGAGGGGGAGGATTTGCGCCCCTAAGTCCTCCCCCTGTGGGCGAGGTGTCGGCGCAGCCGACGGAGGGGGGATATGACCCGCATCATCTCCGGCGAGGCCCAGCCCCAAGAGCAGATCCCCACCTCCAGCGACCGCGCCCTGCGCCCGCAGACCCTGGCCGAATTCGTCGGCCAGGAGCAGGCCAAGGCCAATCTGCGGATCTTCATCGAGGCCGCCAAGGGCCGGGGCGAGGCTCTAGACCATGTGCTGCTGTTTGGCCCGCCGGGTCTGGGCAAGACCACCCTGGCCCAGATCGTGGCCCGCGAGCTGGGCGTCAATTTCCGCGCCACCTCCGGCCCGGTGCTCAACAAGGCCGGCGACCTGGCGGCGATCCTGACCAATCTGGAAGCCAACGACGTCCTGTTCATCGACGAAATCCACCGCCTGCCCTCAACCGTGGAGGAGATCCTCTATCCGGCCATGGAGGACCATGTGCTGGACCTGGTCATCGGCGAGGGACCCTCGGCCCGCTCGATCCGCATCGACCTGGCGCCCTTCACCCTGGTGGCGGCGACGACGCGGGCGGGCATGCTGGCGACGCCGCTGCGCGACCGTTTCGGCATCCCTATCCGCCTGGAATTCTACACGCCCAAGGAGCTGCAGCTCGTGCTGCTGGGCGCCGCCCGCAAGATGGGTGCGCCGCTGAACGAGGAGGGCGCCGCCGAGATCGCCGCCCGGGCGCGGGGCACGCCCCGGGTCGCCGGCCGCCTGCTGCGCCGGGTGCGCGACTTCGCCGAGGCCGACGGCGCCAGCGTCATCGACCGCAAGGCGGCCGGCATGGCCCTGGCGCGGCTTGAAGTCGACGAACTCGGATTGGATTCTCTCGACCGCCGCTACCTGCGGGCCCTGATCGAGAACTATGGCGGCGGCCCGGCCGGCGTCGAGACCCTGGCCTACGCCATCGCCGAGGCCCGCGACGCGGTCGAGGACGTCATCGAGCCCTATCTGATGCAGCAGGGCTTCATCCAGCGCACCCCGCGCGGGCGGATGGCCTGTGGCAAGGCTTATCTGCACCTGGGCTTGCAGGAGCCGGTGAGCGTGCCGAAGATCGTGCAGGGCGGGCTGTTTGGGGAAGAGTGAGGGGAAGACGTGGGGCGAGACGTGCTGGAAGGCTCAAAGCCAGGCGAACGATCCGGACCACCTGGCGGCGGGCGTCCGAACGTCTGGATTTTCCAGTCGCCCCTATCGCCGGCCGAGATCGTTGAACGTTTGACCCAGAATATCGGTCGCATGGGTGAAGCCACGGCGAAACCCACCATCGGGATGGTCGGCGCGGACGAGGCCAGGCTCTACCAGCAGCCGACGAGCCCGCGGAGTACGCCGACGCCACTTCGCATGGAGTGGATCGCAAACAACGGCGGAAGCACGGTGAAATGCCGTATGCCCCAGCGCCGCGACGCGCGCACGTTCTTCAAGGTGTGGAGGATCGCGGCTTTGCTGCCGCTTCTGACCGTACCCGGTCTGATCAGGACTATCGCAAAGGGGGGCTATCCTCCATTTGGCGGCGGCCTAGGTTCGCTCTGGTTCAACCTGTTCGGAGCGTTGGCTTTCGCGGGCCTGGCGTTCGCGTTGCCCAATCTCCTCCGCTGGGGCCTAGCGCAGGAGCGTATCGCCCTTCTCAACTATGCGACGGAGTTGCTCGACGCCGGACCGATCCGAGAGGCACGGGAATGATCGGTCGAGCAGGAAGCGCCGAAGGGCTGGACTCCGGCCAGCGAAAATCGGAAGCCGCTCCGGTGACCGAGAGCAGGACCATGACTTACCCTGAACCCACCGCCGGCGTTTTCGAGGGCCGCGAGCACCGACTGCCGGTGCGCATATACTACGAGGACACCGACTTCTCCGGCCTCGTCTATCACGCCAATTATCTGCGCTATTTCGAGCGCGGGCGGAGCGACTTCTTTCGGCTGGTGGGGATTTCGCACACCGAGCTGGCGGCGGTCGATACGGCCTTCGCGATCACCCGTATGGCGCTGGACTTCAAGAAGGCAGCGCGGGTCGACGACGCCCTTCTGGTGCGCACTTGTTATGACCGGATCAAGGGCGTGCGGCTGTTCTTCAGCCAGACGCTTACGCGTGGCGATGACCTGATCGCCCAGGCGGCGGGCGAGGCGGTGTGCATCACCCTGGGCGGCCGGCCGCGCAAGCCCGCGCCGGAGATGGCGGCCAAGCTCGCGCCGTGGCTTGAGGTTCAAGCTTGAGCAATCAAAAACCATCCCGCCCGCCAGGCGTCATAGTTTCACCATTGCGCCGCTTCATGCCAGTAAGGCGCAACGGAACCTGAGCGGGTGCGCTATGACCTGCTCCTACGATTAGACGCCCCGACGGAGCTGACCCCGCATGGACGCCGCCGCAGGCCCCCAGAGCTTTTCCTTCATCTCGCTGTTCCTCCAGGCCGACTGGGTGGTCAAGGCGGTGATGATCGGCCTGATCCTGGCCTCGCTGGGCTCATGGGCGGTGATCATCGACAAGCTGTTCCGCTTCGCCGCGTTGAACGGCGCCGCCAACCGGTTCGAGGACCAGGTCGGTTCCGGCCAGGGGCTGGAGGAGGTCGCCGCCCAGGCCGGGGCCAATCCGCGCCATCCCCTGCCGCGCATGCTGCAGTCGGCCCTGAAGGAATGGCGCGACGCCAAGGCCAAGGGTCCGATCGGCGAGAGCCAGGCCGCCTTCCTGATCCAGCGCATTGACCGGATGATGGACACGCTGATCTCGCGCGAGACCGGCAAGGCCGAGGAGGGCCTGGGCAGCCTGGCCATCGTCGCCACCGCCAGCCCGTTCATCGGCCTGTTCGGCACGGTGTGGGGCATCATGCACGCCTTCCAGAGCATCGCCCTGTCGAAGAACACCTCGCTGGCCGTGGTGGCGCCGTCGATCGCCGAGGCGTTGTTCGCCACCGCCATCGGCCTGATTGCCGCCATTCCGGCCTATATCGCCTACAACAAGTTCTCGACCGACGCCGGCAAGTACGCGGGCCGGCTGGAGAACTTCGCCGACGACCTGTCGACGGCCATCCAGCGTCGCCTGAGCGAGCGGGTCTAGCCTCATGGCGATGTCAGCCAATGACGCCTTCGCCACCGGCGGCCGTCGCGGTCGCCGTCGTCGCGGCCGCCGGGGCAAGGGCGCCCTGTCGGAGATCAATGTCACGCCGCTGGTCGACGTGATGCTGGTGCTGCTGATCATCTTCATGATCAGCGCGCCGCTGCTGACCGCCGGCGTGCCGCTGGAACTGCCCAAGACCGAGGCCGCCGCCCTGCAGAACCAGCAGGAGCCGATCACCGTCTCGATCAAGGCCGACGGCTCGACCTTCGTGGGCGAGGCCCCCGTGCCCTTCGCCGACCTGGCCCCGCGCCTGAACGCCGTCGCCGGCGACGGCTATGACAAGCCGATCTTCGTGCGGGCCGACGGCAAGGCCAACTACGCTACGGTGGCCCAAGTGATGGCGGCGCTGTCCAACGCCGGCTTCAGCAAGATCAACTTGCTGACCGACACCGGCGGGCCGTCTTCGGGCGTCGCGCCGAAGGCCGCCGCGAGCGGCGCCGGCGCGTTGCGCCCAGCGCAGTAGGATTCGGCAGTGCCCGGCCCCTTTCTCTCCACTCATCCCGGCGAAGGCCGGGACCCAAGCGGGATTGGCGGTCCGAACTCAGCACGAAACCCCAAGCTCGGCTTGGGTCCCGGCCTTCGCCGGGATGAGTGGAATTGGGGTGGCCCCTCATGAGCCGCCACGACCGCAACAACACCTCCCCCGCCTTGGTCGGCTCGGTCATCCTGCATGGCCTGATGGTCGCGGCGATCCTGGTCGGCCTGCCGGCCAAGCCGCCCAAGCCGATCATCATCGGCGAGAGCGTGCCGGTGACCCTCGTCACCGAAAGCCCGACCAATGTCCGCCCGGCGCTCGAAGCGCCGCAGGACCAGGTCGCCCAGACCGAGGACCCGGTCCCCGAGGCCGATCCGCAGCCGCCGGCCCCCGTGCCCGCGCCGACGCCGACGCCTGCGCCTGCTCCGCCAAAGCCAACCCCCACCCCGACCCCCACGCCCAAGCCGCCCACCCCGAAGCCGCCGACGCCCCCCAAGCCGGCAAAGCCCGCCAAGCCCGAGCCCGACTTTTTCGCCTCGCTGGAAAAGACCCTGGCCAAGACGCCCAGGGCGGCCGGCAGGGTGGTGGCCAACGCCGCCAAGGGCCCGACCCGCTCGGAAACCGCCACCCAGGCCCGTCCCGGGGCCGGGGCGATGACCGGCCTGCAGGCCGCCGCCATCGCCGGCATGAAGGACGAGATCCAGCGCCGCTGGAACCCCAATTGCGAGGTCGAAGGCGGCGCCAGCGTGCAGGTGCGGGTCGGCTTCAAGCTGCTGCCGTCCGGCCGGATCATCGACAAGGTCACCGCCGACATTCTGACCGGCGGCGGCGCGGTGGGCCGGGTCACCTCGACCGGCCAGTCCAGCAGCAACACCGTCACCGGCGCGGTCGATTCCATGACCCAGGCCGCCGCCGAGCGGGCGATCCGGGCGGTCTATCAATCGGCGCCCTTCGAGGGCTTGCCGCCGGACTATTATGGCCAGCAACTCAATTT
The DNA here is from genome assembly GCF_049896325.1 of Caulobacter sp. DWP3-1-3b2. Taxonomy (NCBI): domain Bacteria; kingdom Pseudomonadati; phylum Pseudomonadota; class Alphaproteobacteria; order Caulobacterales; family Caulobacteraceae; genus Caulobacter; species Caulobacter sp. DWP3-1-3b2. The sequence goes on along the minus strand of NZ_JAFCUB010000045.1, from coordinate 17,771 downwards.
GAACTTCAAGGCGCGCGACGCTTGCGCGGCGCGATAGGGAGGACACGACGCATGAACCTCAAGACCCTCTTCTCGAGCTTGGCGACCGCCGCCGTCCTGGCCGTCTCCACGATCGCGCTCGCCCCGTCGATCGCCCGGGCCCAGATCGAGGTCGATATCGACAAGGGCGCGGTCAAGCCGCTGCCGGTCGCCATCCCGGCCTTCTCCGGGGCCGGCGGCCGCGGGGCCGACATCGCCCAGGTCATCACCGGCAATCTCGAGCGCTCTGGGCTGTTCCAGCCGCTGAACGTCGCCAATGTCGCCGACAAGCTGACCGACGTAAATGTCCAGCCGCGCTTCCCCGACTGGCAGGCGACCGGGGCCCAGGCCCTGATCAACGGCCAGGTGACGGTGGGCGCCGATGGCGTGCTGCGCGTCGACTTCCGCCTGTGGGACACCTTCAGCCAGCAGCAGCTGCTGGGCCTGCAGTTTACCTCCACCGCCGAGAACTGGCGGCGCGTGGCCCACAAGATCAGCGACGCGGTCTATGAGCGGCTGACCGGCGAGAAGGGCTATTTCGACACCCGCGTGGTGTTCGTCGCCGAGAGCGGCACCAAGCTCAATCGCATCAAGAAGCTGGCGATCATGGACCAGGACGGGGCCAACCCGCAGTACCTGACCGACGGCTCCTACATCGTCATGACCCCGCGTTTCTCGGCGACCAGCCAGGAAATCACCTTCATGGCCCTGCGGCCCACGGGCTCGACCATCTATCTTCAGAACCTGGAGACCGCCCGCACCGAGACAGTCGGCAAGTTCCCCGGCATGGTCTTCGCCCCGCGCTTCTCGCCCGACGGCCGCAAGGTCGCCTTTTCCGTCGAGAAGGGCGGCAACAGCGACATCTATGTGCTGGACCTGCGCACCCGCCAGTCGACCCGGATCACCACCGATCCCTCCATCGACACCTCGCCGTCGTTTTCGCCCGACGGCAGCAAGATCGTCTTCAATTCCGACCGCGGCGGCCAGGCCCAGCTCTATGTGATGAACGCCGATGGCTCGGGCGTGCGCCGTATCTCCTACGGCGGCGGCCGCTACACCACCCCGGTCTGGAGCCCGCGCGGCGACTTCATCGCCTTCACCAAGCAGACCGGTGGCGAGTTCCATATCGGCGTGATGAAGACCGACGGCGGCGACGAGCGCCTGCTGACCACCAGCTATCTGGACGAGGGCCCCACCTGGGCGCCCAACGGCCGGGTGCTGATGTTCTTCCGCGAGGGCCCGGCTGGCGTGCCGAAACTGTGGACCGTGGACATCACCGGCCGCATCCTGCGCCCCGCCGCCTATCAGGGCGCGGCGTCGGACCCGGCCTGGTCGCCGCTGTTGGACTAGGGCGCGATCATCGAAACCTGAGCCGGCGCCGCGCGTTGCCCTTTTGACGTTCATCTGGCGTTCACCTGCCGGGTGAACGAGGTGGCCCTTCGACAATCTGACGCCATTGTGAGGTTCAGGTGGCGTTTTCGAGGGGCGCCACAAAGACTCCGCGCGTATAAAGTATGGGCCTTGGCCGTGGACTTGAGGAGAAACTGGATGAGCTTCGACACCCAACGCGTCGCTAGACTGGCGATGATCGGTCTGGCGGCCGCCTCGCTCGCCGCCTGCGCCTCGCGGCCGAAGCCCCAGGGCCCGGTCGCCACCACCACGCCCTCGCAACCTTCGACGCCGCCCTATAGCCAGCCCACCGGCCCGAACTCGCCGGTCAATACCGGAGCCTTGCCCGGTACGGTGCAGGATTTCGTCATCAATATCGGCGAGCGGATCTATTTCGACACCGACAGCTACGAGGTTCGCAGCGACGCCCAGCCGACGCTCGGCGCCCAGGCCCAGTGGCTGAACCGCTATCCTGCCGTGCGCGTGCGTATCGAGGGCAATGCCGACGAACGCGGCACCCGCGAATACAACCTGGCGCTCGGCGCCCGCCGCGCCAACGCCGTCCGCGAGTTCCTGGTTTCACAGGGGGTCTCGGGCGCGCGCATCGAGACCCTTTCGTATGGCAAGGAAAAGCCGATCGACGGCGGCTCGGGCGACGACAGCTGGGCCAAGAACCGCAACGCCCGCACCGCCATCACCGACGGCGCGCGCTAGATAATCTTGCCCCTTGCCCCTTGCCCCTTCCCCCTTGCCCCTTGATGGGGGAAGGGCCGGGGATAGGGGTGCAGCGGCGGTTCAGCCGGGGGGGGCGCGTCACCCCCACCCAACCTCCTCCATCAAAGGCGGATGGCTTTTGTTTTGGCCGCACTTTCGTCCGCAATCGGGGCATAATCGCCGACATGAAGCTGAAAGCCGCCTTGCTGGCCTCCGTCCTGACCCTCGCGATCTTCGCGCCGGTCATGGCCCAGACCCCGATGCCCGACCCGCTGGACGATCGCTCGGCCAAGCGGTTGGAGCGCATGGAGAAGGTGGTGCGCGAGCTGCGCTCGATCGTCTTTCAGGGCCGCGACACCGGCAAGCCGGTGGTCGTGCAGCCCGCCGAGACCGACGCCCAGATCGCCGCCCTGTCCGAAAAGTTGGGCGACCTGGAGCAGACTCTCACCCGGATGAACGGGTCCAACGAGACCCTGACCCATGACCTGGACGAAGCTCGCCGGTCCAGCGACGTCCAGAAGGCCCGCGCCGAGGCGCTGGACCAGCGCCTGGCCGCCCTCGAAAAGCGCCTCGCCGACCAGGCCGCCGCAGCCGCCGCCGTTCCCGCGCCCAGCGCCGCCGCCTTGCCCGCCGCGCCCGGCGACGCGACCGCCGCCTTCAAACAGGCCCGCCAACTGCTGCTGGACGGCGACTATGGCGCCGCCGAGACGGCCTTTTCCGGCTATGTCGAGACCTATCCGGACAGCGCCAAGGCCCCCGAGGCGCGCTATTGGCTGGGCGAGACCCAGTTCGTGCGCGAGGCTTACGGCGACGCCGCTGGCTCCTATCTGGGCGCGGTGCGCGGCTGGCCCCAGACCAGCTGGGCGCCCGACGCGGTGCTGAAGCTGTCGCGGGCCCTGGTGGCCCTGCGCAAGCCGGCCGACGCCTGCAAGACCCTGGACGAGCTGGCCAAGCGCTATCCCAAGGCCCCCGCCGCCCTCACCGCCAAGGCCGCCACCACCCGGGCCCAGGCCAAGTGCGCGGCTTGATCTTTTTCCGCTCATCCCGGCATTGGCCGGGATGAGCGGATTTTGGTTTGACCTTCCCCCCCTTCACCGCCGCCCTCGACCGCCGCCTGCGGCCCAAAGCCCCCGCGCCGCTGGCCGTCGGCTTCTCCGGCGGCGGCGATAGTCTGGCGCTGCTGATCCTGACCCTGGACTGGGCCCGCGCCAACGGCCGCGCGGTGGTCAGCCTGACGGTCGATCACCAGCTCAACCCCGCCAGCGCCGCCTGGACCGCCCAGGCCGTGGCCAAGGCCCAGGCTTTGGGCGCCAAAGCGTCCGGTTTGTCGTGGACTGGCGACAAACCCGCGACCGGCCTGCCCGCCGCCGCTCGCGCCGCCCGCCACGCCCTGCTGGCCGACGCCACGCGCGAGGCCGGAGCCAGCGTTCTGCTGTTGGGCCACACTCAGGGCGATCTGGCCGAGGCCGCCGCCATGCGCGCCGAGGGCTCGACGGTGTCCGACCCCCGCGATTGGGCGCCGTCGCCGGCCTGGCCAGAGGGGCGGAGGGTGTTCGTGCTGCGACCCTTGCTGGCGGTGGGGCGCGTGGAGCTCCGCGACTGGCTGACGGCGCGGGGCGAGACCTGGCTGGATGATCCGGCCAATGAGGACGTGACCTATGCCCGGGCCCGGGCGCGGCGGTTGCTTTCCTCCCCCGAGGAGCGCAGCGCAACGGGGGAGGTGGCGGCGAAGCCGACGGATGGGACGTCCGCCGCCGCTGGCGCCCCATCCGTCACGTCGCCTATTGGCGCCGCGCCACCAACCCCGCTGCACGGGGGAGGAGAAGGCTATCTCATCCTCCCCCGCGACGCCCCCGCCGCCCAGGTCGCCGCCGCTTGCCTGTGCGCCGCCGGCACCGCGACCCCGCCGCGCGGCGAGCGTCTGCGGCGGCTGGTCGATCGGCTAAGGTCCGGTGAAACCTTCACCGCCACCCTGGCTGGGGCGCGGATCGAGGCGCGCGACACCGTCGGCTTCTTCCGTGAACCCGGCGAATCGCGGCGCGGCCCAAGTCCTCCCCCTGTGGGGGAGGTGTCGGCGCAGTTGACGGAGGGGGGCGTGATCCCGCGCCCGACGACTCCCCCCACCGGTCCTGCGGACCGCCTCCCCCTAGGGGGAAGGACCTTGGTTTGGGACGGTCGTTATGAGATCACGGCGACAGAGCCCGGCCTCTCCGTCCGCCCGCTGCAAGGCCTGGCCGCCCGCCTGCCGCCGGCGCAACGCCAAGCCCTGAAAGGCTTTCCGGCCGCTGCGCGCGCCTCGCTGCCGGCCATCGTCGACGCCACCGGACGGGTGACTTGCCCGATCCTTGCAGACACCGATCAGGCGCGAGCGCGTTGTCTTGTCATGGATCGTTTCGGTGCGGCGACGGGCCGTGTCGATCAAGAACCCGCGACATGATATCCCGCGCGTGGCGAAACCGGTCCGACCATCCTATCTTGGAAGGTCAGAGATTATCGTTGGGAAGACAACGCGTATGAATTTCAAGACCCTGGGCATCTGGCTCGCGATCGCGATGGTGCTGTTGGCGGGCTACGTCTTCACCCAAGGCGGCAAGGCCGCCGGCGGCGGCGGCGAGGTCAGCTATTCGCAGCTGCTGCGCAACATCGACAACAACCAGGTCAAGAAAGCCGACATCAGCGGCGACCTGGTCAAGATCGAGCCGCGCCAAGGCAAGCCCTACACCGTCAACGTGCCGCCCGACTCCCAGGACATGGTCAAGCGGCTGGAAGGCCGCAACGCCGAGATCGTCTATCAGCGCGGCGGCATCAGCCCGCTGGGCATTCTGCTGAACCTGCTGCCGATCCTGCTGCTGGTCGGAGCTTGGTTTTTCATCATGCGCCAGATGCAGGGCGGCACCAAGGGCGCCATGGGCTTCGGAAAGTCCAAGGCCCGGCTGCTGACCGAGAACAAGAACCGGGTGATGTTCGACGACGTCGCCGGCGTCGACGAGGCCAAGGAAGAGCTGCAGGAAGTGGTCGAGTTCCTCAAGGACCCCACCAAGTTCCAGCGCCTGGGCGGCAAGATCCCCAAGGGCGCCCTGCTGATCGGTCCTCCCGGCACCGGCAAGACCCTGATCGCCCGCGCCGTCGCGGGTGAGGCGGGCGTGCCGTTCTTCACCATCTCGGGCTCCGACTTCGTCGAGATGTTCGTCGGCGTCGGCGCCAGCCGCGTGCGCGACATGTTCGAGCAGGCCAAAAAGAACGCTCCGTGCATCATCTTCATCGACGAGATCGACGCCGTCGGTCGCCACCGCGGCGCCGGCCTGGGCGGCGGCAATGACGAGCGCGAACAGACGCTCAACCAACTGCTGGTCGAGATGGACGGCTTCGAGGCCAATGAAGGCATCATCCTGATCGCCGCCACCAACCGTCCCGACGTGCTGGACCCGGCCCTGCTGCGTCCCGGCCGCTTCGACCGCCAGGTCGTGGTGCCCAATCCCGACGTGATGGGCCGCGAGAAGATCATCCGGGTGCACATGAAGAACGTGCCCCTGGCCGCTGATGTCGACGTCAAGACCCTGGCCCGCGGCACCCCCGGCTTCTCGGGCGCCGACCTGGCCAACCTGGTCAACGAAGGCGCCCTGACCGCCGCGCGCAAGAACCGCCGCATGGTCACCATGCACGACTTCGAGCACGCCAAGGACAAGGTGATGATGGGCGCCGAGCGTCGCTCGATGGCCATGAGCGAGGATGAGAAGAAGCTGACGGCCTATCACGAGGGCGGCCACGCCCTGGTGGCCCTCAGCGTCGCCGTCGCCGACCCCGTGCACAAGGCCACCATCGTGCCGCGCGGACGGGCTCTGGGCATGGTCATGCAGCTTCCCGAGGGCGACCGCTACTCGATGAGCTTTGACATGATGACCTCGCGCCTGGCGATCATGATGGCCGGCCGGGTGGCCGAGGAACTGATCTTCGGCAAGGAGAAGATCACCTCGGGCGCCTCCAGCGACATTAGCGCCGCCACCAGTCTGGCCCGCAACATGGTCACCCGCTGGGGCTTCTCCGACGAGCTGGGCACGGTGGCCTATGGCGACAACCAGGACGAGGTGTTCCTCGGCCATTCGGTGGCCCGCACCCAGAACGTCTCGCCCGACACCATGATCAAGATCGACACCGAGGTGCGCCGCCTGGTCAAGGGCGGCGAGGACGAGGCGCGGCAGATCCTGGGCGACAAGCTCGACAATCTGCACGCCATCGCCAAGGCTTTGCTGGAGTTCGAGACCCTCAGCGGCGACGAGATCATCGGCGTGATGAAGGGCGTCCAGCCCACGCGCATCGAGGACGAGAGCAACAAGATGCCGACCGGGCCGGTGGCCTCGGTGCCGGTGTCTGCGGGTGTCACGGCCTAGGATTTCCAGGCCTTCGCGACCTGAGAGAAGCCGGACCGGTTCGCCGATCCGGCTTTTTCTTTTATTGAATGGTAGGCGCCAAAAATCCGCTCATCCCGGCGAATGCCGGGACCCAGATGGAATGACTTTGAGGCTGCCGCAAAAAGCTCTGAGTTCTTTCAACCCGACAAACCGCTAAGGGATCTGGGTCCCGGTATCCGCCGGGATGAGCGGATCAAAGGTACGTTTCGGCATCAAGCAAACCTGCTCGAGAACACCCCATGACCTCCACCTACACCCGCCCCCGCGTCATGGGGATCGTCAATGTCACGCCCGACAGCTTCTCGGACGGTGGGCGGTTCCTCGACCATGCCGCCGCCCTGGCCCACGCTCGCCGCCTGATCGCCGACGGGGCCGACATTCTCGACATCGGCGGCGAGAGCACCCGGCCCGGCGCCACACCCGTGCCTACCGACGAGGAGATCGCCCGTGTCGTGCCCCTGATCGCGGCGATCCGCGCCGAAAGCGACGTCACCCTCTCGGTCGACACGATGAAGCCCGCCGTGGCCCGCGCCGCCGTCGCCGCAGGGGCGACGCTGTGGAACGACGTCGCCGCCCTGCGCTTCGCGCCAAACACTTCGGAGATGGCCGCCCCGGAGGTCGCCGCCGAACTCGGGTGCGAGGTGGTGCTGATGCACATGCTGGGCCAGCCGGGCACGATGCAGGACGCCCCGCGCTACGACGACGTCGTCGCCGAGGTCGAGGCCTTCCTGTTGGCCCGCGCCCTGACCGCCATGGCCGCCGGAGTGGCGCGGGAGAAGATCTGGTTGGATCCGGGCATCGGCTTTGGCAAGACGCCCGCCCACAATGTCGCCCTGCTGGCCGCCTTGCCGCGTTTCGTGGCCCTGGGCTACCCGGTGCTGCTAGGGGCCAGCCGCAAGCGCTTCATCGCGGCGTTGGATCCGCTGGGGGCGGCGGCCGGCGACCGGCTAGGCGGCTCCCTGGCGGCCTGCCTGCACGGCGCGAGCGCCGGCGTGGCGGCGGTGCGGGTGCACGACGTGCGGGAGACCGCGCAGGCGCTTGCGGTTTGGGGGGCGGTTGGATCATGAGTAAAGGTTTCGTCTGCCCCGTCTGCAGCTTCGGCGGCGCGGCGTTGGCGCCCTATGATGCTGATGCTTGGTACCAGGAGATCTGCCCGTGCTGCGGCACGCAGTTCGGCTACGACGACTCGACGCAGCCGCATGCCGTCTTACGAGAGGGGTGGATCGTCGCCCGACTCAAAACTCGTGCTGACGACAAGCCAGGGTGACCAACTTGCATCCGTTCCGGGTGGACTTGTAAGGGGCTGGGCATCAAGCAAACGCTCCGTCCCTCCCCCTCGCGGGGAGGGTGGCCCCGAAGGGGTCGGGTGGGGGGACCTGGCCGCATTGAGCGCCGAGCGCCGCAGCCCCACCCCTCGGCTTCGCCGCCACCCTCCCCACAAAGGGGAGGGAAGGAGGGCGAACAAGTTGACGCGAGTGGCCATGAACTAATCTTCAGCGAAATCAACGCTCAAAACTCTTTCAATGTTTTTGACGCTCACCCCCTCTGACCACCCCGATAATGATCTCACCCCATCGCACGGGGAGGGACGTCGGCCGGCGACCTGACGGGCGGTGGGGAGTGGTCGAGCGGGAAGGCTTGGCCGCCGTGTCTTCTTCGGGAGACGCGCCAAGGTCGGTTCGGAGCAGGTTCGCCCCCGCGGCGACAAAACTCCGGCGCCCGGGGCAGGCGGTCTCGCCAAAAGGTACGGGCTGAAATCGCCTGTACGGTCCGGACGGGTTAGCCGCCCTTCCGCCCGCCGGGGGCCCACTTCGGAAGCGGGTTAAGACCCCGCGCTCCGATGGCTCCCGTCTGAAGGCCACGCGAAGCGCTCGTCTTCGTCGAAACGGTATTCAAAACTGCAAATCCTCCGGGCGGAGCCCGGGCGCTTCGCACCCTCCCCATCCATCGCAGCCGCCAGGCGCGTGAGCGCGAAGCCGCGCCTTGTCGCAGAGCCAGTTGAGACGCGTTGTGCGCTACCCCCATCCTCGACTCCCCGCTAGAACCCTGGTCATGACCCAAGCGCCCTCCCATGCCTCCGCCTTCCGGGGCCGCGTGCTCGTCCTCGCCGGATCGGATTCCGGCGGCGGGGCGGGGATCCAGGCCGACATCAAGACCATCACCGCCCTCGGCGGCTACGCGGCCACGGCGATCACCGCCGTCACCGTGCAGAACACCCTGGGCGTCACCGGCGTCCATCCGATCCCGCCGGACATCGTCGAGGCCCAGGCCCGGGCCGTGCTGGACGACATCGGCGCCGACGCCTTCAAGACCGGCATGCTGGGCGACGTGGCCATGGTTGAGACCGTGGTGCGGGTGCTGGCCAGCGCGCCCCAGGTTCCCGCCGTGGTCGACCCAGTGATGATCGCCAAGGGCGGGGCGTCCCTGCTGGCCAAGGCGGCGATCGGCGCGGTCCGTACGCTGATGATCCCCCGCGCCGCGCTCTTGACTCCCAACGCCCCCGAGGCCGCCGCCCTGACAGGCCTGACGGTCGAGACCACCGACGACCTGCGCAGGGCCGGCGAGGCCCTGCTGGCGCTGGGCGCCCAGGCGGTGCTGATGAAGGGCGGGCACGTGTCGGGCGACCGGGTCATCGACCTGCTGATCACGCCCCAGGGCGAAACCAGCTTCGAGGGCGAGCGCATCGACACCCGCCACACCCACGGCACCGGCTGCACCCTGGCCTCGGCCTGCGCCACGGGCCTTGCCCAGGGCCTGAGTCTGACCGAGTCGGTGGCGCGGGCGTGGAACTATGTCCATGAGGCCATGTTGCGCGCGCCAGGCTTCGGGGCGGGGCACGGGCCGCTGGATCACGGCTGGATGGTGCGGAAGTGAGCGCGGACCTCGAAGCTCGCCTCGTCGAGATTATCCGCAACGTCCCCACCACCATGCAGGTGCTGCGGGTGGTGCGCGACCTCCAACTGCCCGACGCCATGGTGTTTTCCGGCGCGGTCTATCAGCCGGTCTGGAACCACCTGACCGGCCGGGCGCCGGACTATGGGATCAAGGACTACGACGTCGCCTATCACGACGATTCCGACACTTCCTACGAGGCGGAGGACGTGGTGATCCAGCGGGTGGCGGCTCGGTTCGAGGAGCCGCTGCGCAGCCTCGTCGAGGTGCGTAACCAGGCCCGGGTGCATCTGTGGTTTGAGCAGAAGTTCGGGGCCGACGAGCCCTATCCGCCGCTGGTGTCCAGCAGCGATGCCCTCAAGCGCTTCGTGGCCACGGCCTTCTGCGTGGGCGTGCGGCTTGAGGCCGATGAGCGCCTGTCGGTCTGGGCGCCGTTCGGGCTGGAGGACCTGTTCGCGATGCGCCTGCGGGCCAATCCGCTGCGGGTGAAGAGCGCGGGCGGCTGGAAGCGCACGACCGGCTCGGCCAAGGGGCGCTGGCCGGAGATCACGGTGGAGGGGGCCTAGGCAAGGCTAGGGACAGGCGCATGCGCCTATCCCCATCAGCATCCACGAACATTGTCCCGCGTGACAATTTTCGAATTGATCAAGGACAGGGGGCTCGCTAGGCCTCGCGAAACAGGAGCTCCGCCATGCGCCAGTGGACCATCGACGCCTTCGCCTCGGGCCCGTTCAAGGGCAATCCGGCCTGCGTGGTCGAGCCGCTGGACGCCTGGCCCGACACCGGCTGGATGCAGACCCTGGCGGCCGAGAACAACCAGGCCGAAACCGCCTTTCTGCTGAAGACCGACGGTCCGGCGCGGTTTGGCCTGCGCTGGTTCACGCCGACGGTCGAGGTTCCGCTCTGCGGCCACGCCACCCTGGCCTCGGCCCACGCCCTGTTTTCCGAGATGAACGTCGAGGCGCCGTTGCTGACCTTCGAGACCCTGGCTGGTCCGCTGACGGTTCGGCGCGACGGCGACGGACTTGAGATGGACTTTCCCGCCGACCCGCCAAGGCCCGTCGAGATCCCGGCGGGCCTGGCGGAAGCCCTGGGCGCGGCGCCGGTCGAGACCCTGGCCGCCGGCTATCTGCTGGCGGTGATGGCCGACGAGGCGACGGTGCGAGGCTTGGCGCCGGATCTGGCGGCCCTGAACAAGATCGGCGGCGAACTGGCCTCAGGTGGTCCAGGCCAGGTGATCGTCGCGGCCCTGGCCGATGCGGGGCGGCCCTATGACGTGGTCAGCCGGTTCTTCGCCCCGGGCTGCGGCATCCCCGAGGACCCGACCACCGGCTCGGCCCACTGCATCCTGGCGCCGCTGTTCAGCGACCGCCTGGGCCGGCGGATCCTGCGCTATCACCAAGCCTACCCTGGCCGGGGCGGCGACCTGGAATGCGAAAACCGCGGCGCACGCGTTCTGTTGCGTGGCCGCGGTTTCACGATGGTCGAGAGCCGGCTGAGGGCAGGGCCAGCGCTCGGTTAGGGCCTAGCCAAGGCGAGGCTAGAGCATTTTTCAAGCGAAGTGGTTCCGGTTCGCGTGAAGAAAAATGCGTCGAAACAAAAGATTAGAGCTCACGGCCTGACGCAGTCAGGTCGGGAAATGCTCTAGTAGCGGCGCGGACCGTCGTCATGACCGCGGCCATAACCGTTGCCGTAGCCATAATCGCGGTCCCGGTCCTGGTCGTGACGCTCGTAGCGGATCTGGGCGCCGATACGGTCGAAGCGACGATCCAGGTCGGCGCGCTCCCAGCCGTTCAGGCCGTCCGAGCGATAGCGGTATTCCAAGCGGGCGGTCTGACGCAGCTCGCCCTTCAGGCGATAGGCTTCGTTGCGGGTCAGGCTGCCGTTGCGGATGCCGATGTCGATGCGCTGATCGAGCCGTGCGACCCGGTCACGGCCGGTGTTCCAGCCGCCGCGATCCTCGGGGCCGCGTCGATCGTCGTAACGATCGCGCCGATCGTCGTAACGATCGCCCCGATCATCGTGACGATAGGATTGGGCCATGGCGGCGGCGGGAACGGTGGCGGCGGCGACGGCCGAGACCGCGGCGATCGAAAGCAGGATCTTTTTCATCGTACGGTTCCTCTTATAGATTGTCCGGCGCCCAACGGGACGACGTTGATCTCAAGAAACCACAACCAGCCTGAAGCCGTTCTGAGCCGCTCGTTATGTTGCGTTCAGGTTCGTCATCAGGCCGCGGCCACCTTTGAACCATCCTTGCGGGACGCCGCCACGGCGGTTTCGATGGCGTCGTAGAGCTTGGTCACCTCGATGGGCTTGGCCACGTGGCCGTCCATGCCAGCGGCCATATAGCCCTCGACTTGATGGGCCAGGGCGTTGGCGGTGACCGCCACGATCGGTGTACGCTTGCGGCCCTCGCTGATCTCCAGGCTGCGGATGGTGCGGGCGGCCTCGACGCCGTCCATCACCGGCATGTGGATATCCATCAGCACGATGTCGTGGCCGCCGCGCTTCCAGGCCTCGACGCAGGCGGCGCCATCGGCGACGATCTCGACCTCGGCGCCCAGCGGGGCCAGGACGGCGGCGATGACCTTCTGATTGGTCGGATTATCGTCGGCGGCCAGCACCCGCAGGCGGCGCTCGGACTCGATCGGCGGCGCCGCTGGCTCGACGGGCGGAGCGATGCGGGCCTCGCCGCGGGGCATGGCGACCACGACGGTGAAGGTCGAGCCCTGGCCTTCGCGGCTCTGCACATGCACGCCGCCGCCCATCAGCGCTGCCAGCTCGTTGCAGATCGACAGGCCCAGGCCCGAACCGCCGAACCGGCGAGTTGTCGAGCTGTCGGCCTGCACGAACTTGTCGAACAGGCGCGGCAGGGTCTCGGCGGCGATGCCGATACCGGTGTCGACCACGTCGACGCGCAGGCCCGAACCGTCGTCCGCCGAAGCGAAGCGGACCGAAACCGAACCCTTGAGCGTGAACTTCAGTGCGTTGGAGACCAGGTTGCCGAGGATTTGCCGCAGGCGATCGGCGTCGCCGCGCCACGCGCCCAGGGCCTCGGGGGCGACGAAGACGCCAAACTCCAGGCTCTTCTCGTGCGCCAAAGCCGCGTAGGATTCTCGCATCGACAGGGCCAGGGCCGCCAGGTCGAAGTCGCGTTCCACCAGGTCCAGGCGACCGGCCTCGATCTTGGAGAGGTCCAGCACGTCGTTCAGCACCGACAGCAGCAGGCCGCCCGATTCGCGGATCACCGACAGGCGTTCGCGCTGCTGGGCGTTCAACTCGCCCATGGCCATGACCTCGGTCATCGCCAGCACGCCGTTCAGCGGGGTGCGAATCTCGTGGCTCATATTGGCCAGGAAGTGCGACTTCAGGACATTGGCGGCGTTGGCGTCATCGCGCGCCTTGACCAGTTCGGCCATGGCCCCGCGCAGGTCGTGGTCATTGGCCTCGAGCCGCGAGACCAGATGGTTGAAGCTGTCGGTCAGGCTGTGGAAGACCTCGTCGTCGGCCGCCTGCACGACCGGCTTGAAGCGGCCGTCGGCGGCGACTTCGCGCATGGCTTGCGACAGGCGCTCCATCGGCTTGGTCATGCGACGCGCCAGGCCGTTGGCCAGCAGGATCGCCAGGCCGGCCGAGCCGAAGAACAGCGTGCCGGTGAGGGCCAGGTCGCGGGCCAGGATATCCACCAGGCTGGGGCGGCGGGCGATCAGGGCCAGGGTTCCGACCTGCCGCGAGCCGAGCATGATCGGGCGGGTAAGGGTGTCGACGTCCAGACCCTCGAATGCGCCGATTTGCGCGACCACTTGGCCCTGCATGTCGGTCATGCGCACGGCCGCGACATTGGGGGCCTTAGCCACCGCTTCCAGGGCGCGATAGGCGCCGACGGTGTTGCCATCGGCCATCGGCGCGGCGGCTCCGGCCGCAACCATCTGGGCCAAAATTTCGTGATTGGCTTTGGATTCCTGACGGGCGACGCTCCACTGCTGCAGCATGAAGCACAGGCATGCCGCCAACAGCGCGACCACTGTCGTGGTCAGCGCTACGGTGGCGATCCGCGCCTGCAAGGGCGCATGGGTCGCGGCTCCAGAGCTGCGGCTATCGTCGATCATTTCCCGTCCCAGGAGAAATCCTAGTGAACAGCTTGAGCCAATCTTCCTAACGCTTCGCTTCCAAACACCGGATAGCGGACGACAAAACAACGCTAACGCGCATTTCCATTTGCATTCGTTTTAACTTTACGTTTACCTCGTTTCTTAGTGTTTCATTAGGGAGATGGGTCATGGAAAAGGCTTTTGTTGCTCAACGCGTGGCGAGCAAGCTGTTCGCTACTGAAGCGGCCGTGGACGCGGCCATGGTCGAAACCATTGAAATGATGGCGGAATTGATCCAGGCCCGTAAGGACCTCGGTCTCTCGGCGACCGTCGGCAACGGCGTCAGCGCCAAGTTCGCCGACGCGGTCGCGGCGCTCAGCACCGCCCGCACAGCGGTGGTCGAGGCCCACGCCGAACTGGACGAAGTGCGCCAACGCGTCGGCGTCCGCACCAAACTGATCGGCGTGATCGGCAAGGAAGGCTCGCTCGTCCGTGAGATGCGCGCCGCCAGCTAGCCAACATTGCAAATAGTTTAATACCTTGGGCCTCTAATTTGGGTTAGAGGCCCAAGTCATGCACCTAGAGTTCCTGATCCTTTTCGGATGGATGCTGATTTTAGGCGTCGGCCTGTTGGCTTGGCGCCTAGGCGGCAAAGCCGAGCGGCAAGTCGCGATCTTGGTGTTGATCATGTCCCTAGCCATAACCCTTATTGGGCTGGTCCCCGACAAGGCAATCCAGAAGCTTAGTTACCTGCTGGTCGATGGCGTGTTTGGTGCAGGGCTGCTGATCCTGGCACTGCGCCACACGACGACTTGGTTAGGCGTGGCCGTTCTGCTACAGGCCGCACAGTTCAGCCTTCACGCTTACTATCTCGTGGCCGGCAAGGCTTATGATCAACTCTACGCCATGGTAAATAACCTCGTCAGCCTCGGCGTGCTCGGCTGCCTGCTGGTCGGAACCGTGCTGGCCTGGTACCGTCGTCGGCGCGCGCAGGCAAAATAATTCCATTAACGCCCCCTGGGGCGTTAATGCGGCAAAATCTCTCCTTGCCTTTGCCAGCGAAACGCGGTCTTTCGCCGGCGGGCCACGTCCCCCCAACGGGGCGCTGTCCATCTGTAAGGATGGGAGACATCGCTATGACCACCCCCCTCGCCAAGCCGGCGATCCGCCCGGCTCGTCCCGAGTTCTCTTCCGGCCCCTGCGCCAAACGGCCTGGCTGGACCCCCGAAAATCTCAGAAACGCCGTGCTCGGCCGGTCGCACCGCTCCAAGCTGGGCAAGGGCCGCCTGAAAGCCGCTATCGATCAGACGCGCGAAGTGCTGGAAGTGCCCGCCGACTTTCTAATCGGCATCGTCGCCGGTTCCGACACCGGCGCCGTCGAGATGGCCATGTGGTCGATGCTGGGCGCCCGCCCGGTGCAACTGCTGGCCTTCGAATCGTTCGGCAAGGACTGGGTCACCGACGTGACCAAGCAGTTGAAGCTGCCCGACGTCGAGGTGCTCGACGCCCCCTACGGCCAGCTGCCCGACATCTCCAAGGTCGATCCGGCCAAGGACCTGGTCTTCACCTGGAACGGCACCACCTCGGGCGTCCGCGTTCCGAACGCTGACTTCATCTCGGCCGATCGGGAAGGCATCACCATCTGCGACGCCACCAGCGCCGCCTTCGCCCAGGACCTGGACTGGACCAAGCTGGATGTCGTGACCTTCTCCTGGCAGAAGGCCCTGGGCGGCGAAGGCGCGCACGGCGTGCTGATCCTGTCGCCCCGCGCCGTCGCTCGCCTGGAGAGCTACACGCCGCCTTGGCCGATGCCCAAGCTGTTCCGCATGACCAAGGGCGGCAAGCTGGCCGCCGACATCTTCGAGGGCGCGACCATCAACACGCCCTCCATGCTCTGCGTCGAGGATGCGCTGGACGCCCTGAAATGGGCCGCCTCGATCGGCGGGCTGGAAGCCATGCAGGGCCGCGCCGACCAGAACTTGGCCGTGCTGGCCGACTGGGTGGCCAAGACCCCGTGGGTCGAGTTCCTGGCGGCGACGCCGGACATCCGCTCCAACACCTCGGTGTGCCTCAAGGTTGTCGATCCCACGATTTGCGCCTTGTCGGACGACGCCCAGGCCGACTTCGCCAAGAAGCTGGCCAGCCTGCTCGAGAAGGAGGGCGCCGCCCTCGACATCGGCGGCTATCGTGACGCTCCGGCCGGCCTGCGCATCTGGTGCGGCGCCACCGTCGAGGCCTCCGACGTCGAGGCCCTGACGCCCTGGCTCGACTGGGCCTTCGCGTCTGTTTCGGCTGAGTTGGCCGCCGCTTAACCTAGCGCTACTCTCCCCTCCGTCGGCTGCGCCGACACCTCCCCCACAGAGGGAGGACTTCGAGATCAGTCCTCTCCCTGTGGGGAAGGTGGTCCGAAGGACCGGAGGGGGGAGTGTCCCCACCAAATTCTCCGCAAGGAACTCCAAATCATGACCGCTCCCCGCGTCCTCATCGCCGACAGCCTGTCCCCCGCCGCCGTCGCGATCTTCACCGCCCGCGGTGTCCAGGCCGACGTCAAGACCGGCCTCACCAAGGCCGAGCTGCTGGAAATCATCGGCGACTATGACGGTCTGGCCGTCCGCTCGGCCACCAAGGCCGACCCCGAGGTCATCGCCGCCGCCAAGAAGCTGAAAGTCATCGGCCGGGCCGGCATCGGCGTCGACAATGTCAACATCCCGGCCGCCACCGCCGCCGGCATCGTGGTGATGAACACCCCGTTCGGCAACTCGATCACCACCGCCGAGCACGCCATCGCCATGATGTTCGCCCTGGCCCGCCAGCTGCCAGCGGCCGACGCCAGCACCCAGGCCGGCAAGTGGGAAAAGAACCGCTTCATGGGCGTGGAGCTGTACGCCAAGACCCTGGGCCTGATCGGCGCCGGCAACATCGGCGGCATCGTCGCCGACCGCGCCTTGGGCCTGAAGATGAAGGTCGTGGCCTATGACCCCTTCCTGTCGCCCGAGCGCGCCGTCGAGATGGGCGTCGAGAAGGTCGAGTTGGACGAGCTTCTGGCCCGCGCCGACGTCATCACCCTGCACACCCCGCTGACCGACAAGACCCGCAACATCCTGTCGGCCGACGCGCTTAAGAAGACCAAGAAGGGCGTGCTGATCGTCAATTGCGCCCGGGGCGGCTTGGTCGATGAGGTCGCCCTGCGCGAACTGCTCGACAGCGGCCATGTGGGCGGCGCGGGTTTCGACGTCTTCACCGAGGAGCCGGCCAAGGCCAATCCGCTGTTCGGCTCCGACCGCGTGGTGGCCACCCCCCACCTGGGCGCCAGCACCAACGAGGCCCAGGAGAACGTCGCCCTGCAGGTCGCCGAGCAGATGAGCGACTATCTGCTGACCGGCGCGGTGACCAACGCTCTCAACAGCCCCTCGGTCAGCGCCGAGGAGGCCCCCAAGCTGAAGCCCTTCGTGGCCCTGGCCGAGAAGATCGGCGCCCTGGCCGGCCAGATGGTCGACTTCGGCATTCTGGCGATCGACATCGCCTATGAGGGCGAGGTGTCCAACCTCAACGTCAAGCCGATGACCTCGGCCGCCCTGGCCGGCATCCTCAAGCCGATGCTGGCCGAGATCAACATGGTCTCCGCGCCCGCCGTGGCCAAGGAGCGCGGCATCACCGTCTCCGAGAGCCGCCAGGAGGTCAGCCCCACCTATGACAGCCTGATGCGCATCACCATCACCACCGAAAAGGGCAAGCGCGCCTTTGCCGGCACGGTGATCGCCGGCGCGCCGCGCATGGTCGAGGTCAAGGGCATGGAACTGGACGCCGGCTTCGCCCCGGCCATGCTCTATATCAACAACCTCGACAAGCCGGGCTTCATCGGCGCGCTGGGCATGCTGCTGGGCGAGGCGGGCGTCAACATCGCCACCTTCAACCTGGGCCGCCTGTCGGCCGACGAAGACGCCATTGCCCTGGTCGGCGTCGATCAGGCGCCGGACGAGGCCCTGCTGGCCAGGATCCAGGCCCTGCCGCACGTCAAGGAAGCCCGCGCCCTGACGTTCTGATCGCCCTGTCCTTCTCCCCTTGCGGGAGAAGGTGGCGGTGTAGCCGCCGGATGAGGGGTCTCTCAGAAGCCTCCGCCGCGTCCAGCCTGACCGCTGGGCGCGGCGGTTTTCGTTGGCGCGACCCCTCACCCGACGGCCTTCGGCCGCCACCCTCTCCCGCAAGGGGAGAGGTAAAAGAGTGCAGATGCCGTGCACTCTGCGAGGGGATGCTG
>NZ_JAFCUB010000044.1:0-34474 GCF_049896325.1 Caulobacter sp. DWP3-1-3b2 | reverse complement strand
AGCCCGGCCCCATCGTCATGCTACGCGGTTGGCGCAGCCTCCAGGACCGCAAATGCGGCTGGACCCTGGCTAACTTACAGGCCACCCTCAGACATGTGTGAATCTGCTAGCCCTGTGGGGGAGGCGATGGCGTAGCGATCGGTGGGGGGAGTTTTAGGATCGCGGATTGGGCGCGGGCGATGGTGTGTCACTCCCCCCTCCGTCGGCTTCGCCGACACCTCCCCCACAGGGGGAGGAACGGTCCGCCGCCCGCCTTTTACGCCACAAGGCCGCGTGGCGCCGAAATAGTGAACGCGGGTCGCCCAAAGTGCGGATTGTGATCACGATGAATCGCCGTCGCCCTCATCGGCGCGCAACCTCCACTGGGAAACAAAAGCAGGGGGACGGATCATGAGCGAGGAAATCGCGGGCGGCGGCGTCAGCTACGAGAAGGTCGATGCGGCCTATTTCGACAAGCGCGGACTGAAGCGCTACGCGGGGGTGTTCTCGCTGTGGGCCCTGGGGGTCGGGGCGGTGATCTCCGGCCAGTTCTCGGGCTGGAACCTGGGCATGGGGGTCGGCGGCTGGGGCGGCATGCTGGTGGCCACCCTGATCATCATCGTGATGTATCTGGGCCTGACGTTCTCGATCGCCGAGATGGCCGCCGCTCAGCCGCATACCGGCGGGGCCTACAGCTTCGCCCGCGCCGCCATGGGACCCTGGGGCGGCTTCATCACCGGGCTGTGCGAGAACGTCGAATATGTGCTGACCGCCGCAGTGGTGTGTTTCTTCATCGGCTCGTACCTGGGCGGCATCTTCGAGACGCCGGCCTGGGTGCAGCCGCTCTACTGGATCGGGGCCTATGTCATCTTCGTCGGGCTGAACGCTGGCGGGGTAGCGATGTCGTTCAAGTTCACGGTGTTCATCACCCTGTTGGCCCTGGCCTGCCTGGCGGTGTTCTGGGTCAGCGCCCTGCCGCACGCCGACTTTTTCAAATACGCCATGAACGTGGGGCCCGGCGGGACCGAGCTGAAGGACGGCCACGGACCGTTCCTGCCGGCCGGGGTCGGCGGGGCCCTGGCCCAACTGCCCTTCGCGGTCTGGCTGTTCCTGGCCATCGAGCAACTGCCCCTGGCGGCCGAGGAGAGCCACACCCCGGCCCGCGACCTGCCCAAGGGCATCATCCTGGGCATGCTGACCCTGATCGTCTCGGCCCTGCTGGTGCTGTGGCTCAACAGCGCCATCTCGCCGGGGACCTTCGCCCTGTCGAAGTCGGGCGAGCCGATCCTGGAGGGCTTCCGCACGATCTATGGCGGGGGCTTGGCCAAGGTCCTGGCGGCCGTGGCGGTGGCGGGGCTGATCGCCAGCTTCCACGCCATCATCTTCGCCTATGGCCGGCAGATCTATTCGCTGTCGCGCGCCGGCTACTTCCCGTGCGGCCTGTCGGTGACCAGCGGCACGCGCAAGACGCCCGACGTCGCCTTGCTGACCGGCTCGGCCGCCGGCCTGCTGGTGATGCTGGCGGTGTGGTTCATCCTGGGGGCCGAGAAGGGCGCGGCGGTGATCGGCGGCACCCTGCTGAACATGGCGGTGTTCGGGGCTATGCTGTCCTATGTGGCGCAGGGCGCATCGTTCATCCTGCTGCGCCGCAAGTTCCCCGACATGGCGCGGCCGTACAAGAGCAAGTTCGGCGTCGTCGGCGCGGGGCTGACGGTGGTGATCTCGCTAGTGACCATCTTCTACCAGTTGAAGGACCCGATCTATCGCGCCGGCATGCTGGGCGTGGCGATCTGGTTTGCGGTCGGCATCGTCTATTTCGCCCTGGTCGGTCGCAAGAAGCTGGTGCTGTCGCCCGAGGAAGCCTTCGCGATCAGCGGCGGCAAGACGGCTTACGAGACGCATTGAGCGGGCGTTTAAATCCGCTCATCCCGGCAGTCGCCGGGATGAGCGGTGTATTACCCCCCGTACGAGCGCCCGCCGCCGCCGAAGCCCCCGCGGGAGATCACCGAGCTGCGGCTCTGAACGCGGGTCGGGGCCTTCATGGCGGGAGCGTCGAAGCTGTCGGCGCGGACGCGGGTGCGGCCGGTGACATAGTCGCGCGACAGCGGGGCGCCCGAGCCGCCGTAATAGGTGCCGCCCCGGTCGCGATACATCGGCGCGCCGTAAAACCCGCCGCCCATGTTGCTGAGCGCCTGGCCGACGATGAAACCGGTCAGCAGCGGGGTGAAGAAGCTGCCGCCGCCGTTGTTGTCACTGCGTGGCACGCACTGGGACACGCCGTAGCGCTCTTCGCAGCTCTGCTGGTCGCCAAACTTGGGGGCGTTGGTGGCGCTGTCCTTCTGGGCCTGGGCATAGGCGGTGTCGCACTGCTGGGCGGTCATGGCGCCGTCGGCCTTGCAGTCGGCGAGCGAGGCGAAGGTCTTGGCGTCGACCTCTTGCGTCGCGGCCGGTGGGTCGCCCCACTGGGTTGCGGCGGGCGAGCCGTCGCAGGCGCTGATCGACATCGCCGTGCCGGCCATCAGGCCGGTCAGGGCCAGGCTGCCCGAGCGGAGGCGGCGGCGGGGTTGCGGGTGATCGGTCATGGAAAGCCTCAGGCCGTCATGCAGGCGGCGTTGAGCAGGCCAACCGCCAGGGAGATGCTCATCAGATAGACGCCGGCGGCGATCTCGCCCCGTTCGATGCGGGCGGCGACGTCCTTCATCGCCACGACGCGCACCAGGCTGAAGGCGGCGACCTGGATCACGCCGGCCAGGGCCGCCCAGGCGCAGAACTCGACCAGCGACACGGTGTTGCTGAGCGCCGAGGCCAGGGGCAGCACATAGCCGACCAGGGCGCCGCCCAGGGCCAGGGCCGCAGCGACATTGCCCTCGCGGATCAGCTTGGCCTCGTCATAGGGCGTCACCCACTGGTAGATCAGCTTGAAGGCCAAGGTGAACAGGCCGGCGACCACGAAGGCCAGTAGGAACGCCAGGGCGTTGCCGCCAAATCCGTGCAGGTCGCTCATGTTCATTCCCCTCGAAACTCGTTTGCCGCCTAGGCCCGGAACTCGCCGACGCCCAGGGCCACACCGATCATGATCTCGAACGAGACCTCGCGCTGGCGCGTGTCTTCGTTCTCGTTCTCCTGCTGGATGGCTAGCAGAAGCTCGCGGCCGTCGCCCGGCAAATCGCGGGAGAACAGCATGCTGGTCTGGAAGATCCGCCGGTCGGGGATCCCGTCTCGGTCGTCATGGACGTCTTCCCAGAAGGCCACCGGCTCCTGGCTCTCGGCCTCGTCGCCGAACCAGTCGCGGCGGTATTCCGGCAGGCCGGGACCCGTGAAGGTGCGGGCCCGCAGCCGCTTGGCCCAGGCCTCCTCGTCGGCCTTGCCGCCCGGATAGGCGCTGTCCCACGGAATGAACACGGTGATGTCGGTGACCCGCTGGCCCTCGCGGTCGTCGGTGACAGCCTGGAACATCACGTTGTCGTCCGTATAGAACCGGTGGACAAAGCCGCCCTCGCGCAGCTCGATCAGGCCCTGGGCGGTGATTTCCAGGGTGTCGGTGTCGAGGGTGAACTTCAAATCATCGCCCAGCCGGCGCCAGGCCAGGGTATCGAGCCAGACGGTCCGCCCCAGCGTGACGTTGCGGATCGCCGGCAGGGCCGAGACGGGGGCGGTGTCCTTGCGGCCGAAGAGCTTACCGAACATGAAGGCGACCCGATGCGAAACTCCGTCCACATGTACGGCGCCTGCCCCGGTCAAAAAAGAGGGGAGCGCAAAAGGGGCCGCGCCATTACCAACTTGTCATCCAAGACCGTAAGATCGCGCTCTCGACGACTGGCGTTCGCTCGCCCATCTAGTATGAAGCCGCCTAAGCAGGCCCCAGACCGAACGAAGACGAGGACCACGCCCCCATGAGCCAGACCGCCTGGACTGTCCGCACCCTGAAGGCCGCGCTCGATGACGCGCCCGGTCGCGGCGCCGACGAGTTGACCGTACGGGTGCTGGAAGGCGCCGAACCGATCCTGCTGGCCACCATGCACTGGCAGGGCGACCTGGAAATCTTCATCAGCGTCAGCGACCAGCAGATCGCCGCCTCCACCCTGCTGTGGCCGGTCGACGAGCAAGCCGACCGCCACGCCTTCAACGAATTCCTGCTCAAGGCCCAGAAGTTGGTGCCGCTGTCGAACTTCGGCATCAGCACGGTCGGCGAGCGCGATTTCTACGAACTGTTCGGCGAAATCTCGACCACCTCGCCGGTCGAGGAAATCCTGATCGAGCTGCGGACCCTGGCCGAGAACGCCATCGACGCCGCGTCCGACCTGCGCAACTCCTTCACTCCCGTCGCCGCTTAATTCACGACCCTACGGAGACTCCCATGTCCATCTGGAACAAACTGTTCACCCTGGGTCGGGCCGGCGCGCACGAAGCCACCTCGGCCGTCGTCGACGCCAACGCCCTGCGCATTCTCGACCAGGAAATCCGCGACGCCGACACCGCCCAGGGCAAGGCCCGCGACGACATGGCCAGCCTGGTGGCCCGTCGCCGCATCCTGGAAAAGGAAGTCGCCGGCTTCAGCGACCAGGTCACCAAATACGAGGGCTCGGCCCGCGCCGCCGTCACCAAGGGCGACATGGACCTGGCTCGTCAGGTGGCCCAGCGCATCGCCGATCTGGAGTCGGACATCGCCCTTAAGACGCCGCAGATTGGCGAGATGCGAGCGGCCGAAGATCAGCTGCATACCGCCATCAGCGCCACCGACCGCCGCATCGAGACCCTGCGTCGCGAGGTCGAGGTCGTGAAGGTCAATGAAAGCGTCCAGAAGGCCCAGGCCTCGGTCGCCGCGCGCGGCGCGGGCGCCGGCTCGTCGCTGGGCTCGGCCGCCGACAGCCTGGCGCGCATCAAGGAACGCCAGATGGTCCGCGGCGAGCGCATCAAGGCGGCCGGCGAACTGGAAGACCGCCGCACCGGCGCCGATCTGGACGAAAAGCTGCGCCTGGCCGGCATCATGCCCGGCCAGTCCTCGGCCGACGACGTGCTGGCCCGCCTGGCCCCGGCCAAGCCGACCCTGCAGATCGAGCAAAAGCCGGACGGCGAGGCCTAGGCGTAGCCGGTGCGCCGCCTCAAGCTGACGCCCCGTCCCGACTGGCAGGCCAAGGCCGAGGCCGTGGGCTTCGTCTATCACCACACCGATGGCCAGGCCTATTGGGACGAGAGCGTGGCCTACGCCTTCACCCTGAAGCAGGTGGAAGACGACCTGGAGCCGGCCGCCGCCGAGCTCCACGACCTGTGCCTGGACCTCGTCGACGAGGTGGTCGGCAGCCAGGAGCTGATGGAGAAGCTGGCCATCCCAGCCGAGCATCGCGACTTCGTGGCCGGCGCCTGGCGCGCCAAGCAGCCGTCGCTCTATGGCCGGTTCGACTTCGGCTATGACGGGCTCAGCAAACCCAAGCTCTACGAATACAACGCCGACACGCCGACCAGCGTCTTCGAAGCCGCCACCTTCCAGTGGCTGTGGCTGGAGGAGCTGATCGCAAATGGGACGCTCCCCGCCAACGCCGACCAGTTCAACAGCCTGTTCGAGGCCCTGCGCGAGCGGTTCAAGACCCTGTTCCCGACCGGCGGCTTCGTCCACTTCGCCAGCGACGCCGAGTCCGTCGAGGATCGCCAGACCGTGCGGTTCCTGGAGGACCTGGCCATCCAGGCGGGTCTCGACCCCAAGTTCGTGGCCATGAACGCCATCGGCCTCAACGAAGAGGGCCAGTTCGTCGATCGCGAAGGCTTCGTGCTGCAGGCGGCGTTCAAGCTCTATCCGTGGGAGCACATGCTGCGCGAGCCCTATGCCGCCCACCTGGTCAGCGCCGACGTGCGCTGGCTGGAGCCGCCATGGAAGGCCATCCTGTCCAACAAGGGCATATTGCCGCTGCTATGGGAGCGCCACAAAGGCCACCCCAACCTGCTGGAGGCCTATTTCGAGGGCGACGCCGCTGCGTCGGCGCTAGGCTCGACCTTCGTGCGCAAGCCGCTGTTCTCGCGCGAGGGGGCCAATGTCGAGGTGGTCGGCGCGGGCGACGAGGCGGTGCTCGACCAGGGCTATGGCGAGGAGGGCGCGATCGTTCAGGCCTACCATCCGCCGCCGGAGTTCGACGGCAAGCGCCCGGTGGTCGGGGCGTGGATCGTAGGGGCCGAGCCGGCGGGCATGGGCATCCGCGAGGACGACAGCGTGGTGACCAAGAATCTGGCCCGGTTCGTGCCGCATGTGATCGAAGGGTAGGGGGATAACGTGGGGTCTGCTTCCGACCCTGAGCGGACCTTCGAATGAGGCCGCTTTGGCTGCCGCCAAACAGGTTGCCATTTCGCGCTTCAGCCGGTTGAAGGCACGGCGACGGGCGTCAATGGTCAATGCTAGGAATGGAATACGCCTCCCTTGCAACGCAAAGCTTCATCACCACCTGCTGCTTAAGGAGCTCGACCATGATCATCCTGACCCTACTTTTCGCGATGACATTCGGCCTTGTGCTGTCCGGCAGGGGCATGTGGCTTGGCGATGCGCTTTACAAGGCCTTGGTGGAGAGGCCTGCGGAAAGCCTAAATCGGGGTCCGATTGCCGTGGCTGCGTATGTGGTCGCGGCATTGATGCTTGCTGGTTTCGCGGTCGTGGCGCCCGAACTCATTCCGTTGGCGGCGGCAGTCGATTTCGCGCTTGCTGTTGAACTTGCGGCCCTTGTGTTTGTGGCCCGCGCCAGCAGTTGGACAGGTGTTGCGCGCCGATTTGTATTGAGCCAGCCGAGACAGCTCGCAAGCGGGCTGTTCCGACCCTCTTCGCGCACTCGCCAGCATCGGCCGAAGCGTAAGCGTCAGAGCTGTGCTCAAAACGACCCAGAAGCGTGGCCACTGGCTTTCGCTTGAGGGCTGATGTCCGCTAGCCACCCTTCGCTGACTTTCGGAATGTCTGCTTCCGGCGACTGCCCGCATCCGCCCCTGATGCGGCCACGCCTTAAAGCCTTGGTGGATCGGAGCTCTGGCGTCTGACGATGTCAAGGACCACCTCTGGCGGCCGCGTTGCGGCGGCGCGAGAGCGCCGTCCTTGACATCGTCAGACGCCAGAGCAAGCTCGCCATCGCGGTTTTAAGGCGCGGCCTCGCCGTTGCGGGCGGATTGGGAAGGGCTCGGACGGCCTGAACACCGACAAGCAGTCTCCACCTCCCTCGTGAAACGGGGGAGGTGGCGGCGAAGCCGACGGAGGGGGCATCAGCGCCTTTGTAGGACGCCCCCTCCGTCACGACGCGTATTCGCATCGCGCCACCTCCCCCGCGTTGCGTGTGAGGAGAAGAACAGCCTAACCTCCGGTCCATGACCCCGCGCGCCATTCCCTACCTGCTGATCGCCCTGCGCGTCGCGGCGGGCCTGCTGATTCTCGCCCTGGCGCTGTTTGTCGGCCAACCCGCGCGCGCACTCTGCGCTGTCCTGCTGGCCGTCGGCGTGTTGTCGGACATTTTCGACGGGGTGATCGCCCGGCGGCTGGGCAGCGTCACCGACCGTTTGCGCACGTTCGACAGCCGGGCCGACGTGGTGTTCTGGCTCTGCGCGACAGCCGCCGTCCTGGTCCTGCACCCCGGCCTGATGGCCGTCCTTTGGCCCCTGGTCCTGGTGCTGGGCGCGATGGAACTCACCGCCCACGCCGTCAGTTTCGCCCGCTTCCGTAAGGAGGCCTCGCCGCATCACCTGCTGTCGAAGCTGTTCGGCCTGGCACTATGGGCCCTGTTGACCAAACTGCTACTGACCGGGACCGGTGGCGTGGTGCTGTCGATCGCCTTCGCGATGGGCGTGGCCTCTCAGTTGGAGGCCCTGGCGATCATGCTGATCCTGCCGACCTGGCGCTGCGACATCCGGGGCGTGGGCCAGGCCCTGGCCCTGCGACGCCGTTCTCACCAATAGGTCAGGGACCGGAACCCGAAGGCCAGAACGTCGCAGCCTGCGACATGGTTAATGGGCCATTAGGAATCAGCCGCCATTGCTTGGGGAACCCCGCGCTTGGGGCGGAGATTCGGCATGAACGGGTTCAATCGGCTGTCCTTCGGATGGAAGCTGATCGTGGTGGCGGGAGTGGTCGCGGGCCTTGGCCAGATCGGCTGGTCGCTGGCGACCCGTGCGGGCCTGGTCTCTCCGTTCGCCGTGGCCGGCCTGGCGACGCTGATCGCGACGCTGGCCCTGTTGATCCTGGCCTGGAGCGCCGCCAGCGGTCGCGCCGTGGCCTCGCTGGCCCGTTCGGTCGAGGGGCTGGGGGCCGGGCGGTATGACCAAGCCATCGCCGGCGCCGACGACCGTGAAATTGGCGCGGTGGCGCGCGCCCTTGACGGCGTCCGCAACGACCTGGCCCAAGGCGAGCGCGAGCGCGCCCAGCAGGCCGCCGACCGCGCTGTCGCCGAGGCCGCGCGCCAGCACCGCGCCGATCAGGTCGAGGCCTTCGCCCGCAGCCAGGCCGCCGCCGTGGCGACCCTGGGGCAGGGGATGGGCAAGCTGGCGCAGGGCGACCTGATCTGGCGGATGCGCGAGGACGGCTTCGAGGGCGAGGCCCGCCAGGCGCCGCGCGACTTCAACGCCGCGGTCGAGACCCTGCAGCAGGCCATGACCGGCATGCTGGCCACCGCCCGGGGCATCCGCGGCGGCTGCGGCGAGATCGCGATGGCCGCCGACGATCTTTCCCAACGCACCGAACGCCAGGCCGCCGGCCTCGAACAGACCGCCGCCGCCCTCGACCAGATCACCGCCACCGTCCGCCGCAGTTCCGACAATGCAGAGAAGGCCCGCGGCGTCACCCAAAGCGCCAAGTCCAACGCCGAGAAGAGCGGCCAGGTGGTGCGTGAGGCCGTCGAGGCCATGGGCGGCATCGAGAAGTCCTCGCAATCGATCAGCCAGATCATCGGCGTCATCGACGAGATCGCCTTCCAGACCAACCTGTTGGCCCTCAACGCCGGGGTCGAGGCGGCTCGGGCGGGCGACGCGGGCCGCGGCTTCGCGGTGGTCGCTCAGGAAGTGCGGGCCTTGGCCCAGCGCTCGGCCGACGCGGCCAAGGAGATCAAGGGTCTGATCCGCGCCTCCAGCGAACAGGTCGGCAAGGGCGTCAAGCTGGTCGGCGAGACCGGCCAGACCCTCGACCAGATCCTGGTCCAGGTGGCGCAGATCAACGATCTGGTCGGCGACATCGCCGCCTCGTCCAAGGAGCAGGCCGTGGGTCTGCAGCAGATCAATGTCGCGGTGAACCAGATGGATCAGGCCACCCAGCAGAACGCGGCCATGGTCGAACAATCCACCGCCGCCACCCACGCCCTGGCCTCGGAGGCCGCCGAGTTGGAGCGGCTGATCGGCGGTTTCCAGGTGGGCGCCGAGATTCACGACTACAGGCCGCGCCAGGAGGCTCCGCGTCGCTCCGCGCCGGCCCCGGCGCCAGCCCGGCGCGAAGCATTCCGTGAGCGCTATGTGCAGGGCGCCAACGCCCTGAAGATCGAGCCGCGCTCGCGCCCCGGCGAGTGGCAGGAATTCTAGGCCGATGACGGGCCGCCCGGCGTCTGCCGTGCCGGAAGGTCGTCGCGGTTGCGGAGCCAAGTGGTCCGCCCCACATTCTCTAGAGGGTCGACGATCGCGCCTTCCAGAGGCCAAGCCCGCTCATCCGACGTTAAGAACGGTCTGGTCTAGGTTTGAGTACGACGGGCTTGCGTCAGGACCAGCATGAACGAACGCGCCACGCCCTTTGTCAGTCCCGAGCCCGAGCCGGTCGCGTCGCCCCGCGCGCGCGCCGCTTTGCTGAAGCGCTTGGCCGACGTCCTGTGCCTGCCCGCCAGCCGCATCAACGCCTTCGAACGCTCGGTGACCGCCGACCTGATGGTCGAGATGCTGCGCGACGCCGTCGTCGGCGAGCGCGAAAAGGTGGCCCGGCGCCTGGCCAATCTCGCCGAGATGCCCGGCGTGCTGGTTCGCCTGCTGCTGCGCGACGACCTGCAGGTGGCCCGCGCCCTGCTCGAGAATTCGCCCAATCTCAGCGACGCCGATCTGATCAACTGCCTCTACAACGCCAGCCCCGATCACCGCCGCCTGATCGCCCTGCGGCGTGGGGTCAGCGAGGTGGTGGCCGACGCCTTGGTCGACATGGACGAGACCCTTGTCACCGAGACCCTGCTGAAGAACGAGCTGGTGCGCTTCAGCCACCAGGGGCTGGAAAACATCGTCGCGGCCACTCGCGACAACCCCCAACTGATCCCGCTGCTGCTCAAGCGGCCCGAACTGCGGCCCAGCCACGCCTATGTGATGTTCTGGTGGTCCGACGCCGAGGCGCGGCGGACGATCCTGCAGCGCTTCGCCGTGTCGCGCGAAATTCTCCAGGACGCCGTCGGCGACGTCTTCCCCCTGGCCTCAGCCGAGGGCTGGCAGGACCCGTTGTCACGCAAGGCCCTGCAGTTCATCGAACGGCGTCAGCGAAATCGCGCCGCCATCGCCAAGAGCCCCTATGACAGCCTGGAGGCCGCCGTCGGCGCCGCCCAGAACGGCATGACGCGCGAGACCGCCGAGGAAATCTCCTATCTGTCCGGGCTCAAGCCCATGACCGGGGCCAAGATCTTCACCGACCGGGGCGGCGAGCCCCTGGCGATCCTGTGCAAGGCCACGGGCCTGCCGCGCGCGGCGGTGCGCGCCTTGTGGCGTGGGCTGCGTCGACCCGAGACCGACGCCACTGGCGCCCCCGACCCGGGATTGGAACGCGTGCTGGCGGCGTTCGACACCGTCGCGGTCGATCGCGCCCAGACCGTGCTGCGCTATTGGAACTGGTCTCTATCCTCTGCCATGACGCCCGCGCTGCTCAAGGCTATTCGCGAAGGCGACGAGGCCGCCGTCGATGAATATTCGGTGCCGCAACGCGCCGCAATGCTGGCCCTCTCGCGGGATTTCGGCCGCTAGAGTATTTTTCGACCGAAGTGAATCCGGTTCGCGTGAAGAAAAATGCGTCAAAACAGAAGATTAGAGCTCACGGCCTGACGCAGTCAGGTCGGGAAATGCCCTAGTCGCCAATAGCCGGTCGAACGGATTCAACGACGAGTGTCATCAGAAACGAAGACTTTATATCAACTGAAAATTGTTTTTGCGAATAAATAGATTCATTGTCCTGTCGGTTATCAGCAAAGATAACGCGCCATCTATGTGTCCCGACTGTAATTATCTGATATCCAAGACTGAATTAGACCCCGCCGGGCTAATTCCATGCGACTCGGGGGAGCAGTACTCAAATGGACGGACCGTCCGAGCTTATCGAAATCACGGCCAGCCTCGTCGCCGCCTATGTCGGCGGCAACACCATCGCCGCAACGGATGTGCCCAACCTGATCCGCAGCGTGCATGCCGCTTTTACGGGCGTCGGCGGCGAGCCAGAGCCGATCGCGGGGCTGGCCAAGGAGCCGGCGGTGCCCGTGCGGCGTTCGATCACGCCCGATCACCTGGTCTGTCTGGAGGACGGCCGGAAGTTCAAATCGCTCAAGCGACACCTGCGCACCAAGTACGGCCTGAGCCCCGAACAGTATCGGGCGCGCTGGAGCCTTGCCAAGGACTATCCGATGGTGGCCCCCAACTACGCCAAGGCGCGGTCGGACCTGGCCAAGCAGACGGGCTTGGGCCAGGGCGGCCGGAAGCCGGCGCGCAAAGGTCGCTAGCCCCACCGCCTGAGTCTGAGCGTTCAGTAACCTTAATTCAAACAACCGTTTGCGCCGACGTTTCGCGAAATCGAGCGACGCCCGGCATCCCTCGCGGAGGCCGGGCGTTTGTCTTGCAGATTGACTCCGTTCGGTAAACTTTGCCGCAGGCTCGGTTTTTGCTGGCGGCGATTCGGTCCTTAAGACATAGTGAATCGTCGTGATTCCAACGGCTTGTTAAGGAATCTGAAGATGAACGCGCAGTTGAGCGCATCGGCCACGGCGGCCCGCGCTCACCAGGAGATGTTCGCCTATTGGGCGTCCCTCCGTCGGGGGGCGAGCCTCCCGTCGCGCCTCGACCTGCATCCCGCGGGCATCAAGCGCATGCTGCCCACAGTCAGCCTGATCGACGTCAAGCGCGACGCCGATGGGGCGGTGGACTACCGCCTGCGGCTAGCCGGCACCGGCCTCTATTCGGTGTATGGCCGCGAAATCACCGGCCGCACCCTGGAAGACGTCTACAACACCGCCGCCGTCGAATACTGGCGTGAACAACTGAACAAGGTCGTCAACGAACGCCGCCCGGGCGTCGGCGTCCACAGCCTGGCCTGGAAGGGCTCGCCGCACATCTCGATCCTGTGGCTGCGCCTGCCGCTGGCCACCAATGGCAAGGACGTCGACATGATCCTCGGCTATGACGCGGTCGTGGGCTCGCAGGAAGCTGGCGGCCACAGCGGGATCCGCGCGGCCTAGGCTTTAAAATCCGCTCATCCCGGCACTCGCCTGCCTGAGCGGTTTGGAAGTCACCCCGCCAGAAACGCCTCGACCTCGCGCCGGCTGGGCATCGATGGCGCCGCGCCCGATTTCTGCACCGAAAGCGCGGCAGCGGCATTGGCGTGCTCGACGGCCTCGCGCAGGTCCATGCTGGCGGCCAGACAGGCCGCGAGCGCCCCGCAGAAGCAGTCGCCGGCCCCGGTGGTGTCGATCGCCTTGACCTTGCGGCCCTCGACCAGGAATGCCTCGTCGCGGCGCACAGCGGCGACACCGGCCGAGCCGAGGGTGACGATCACGATCTGGTCCGGACGACTCATCAGCTTGCGAGCCACGCGGGAGACTTCCTCAAGCCGCGTGGGCTCGTGGCCCAGCCGCGCATAGGTGGCCAGTTCGGTCTGGTTGAGAATGAGAATGTCGGTCAGCGGAAACAGCGCCGCGCCCTGGGGCAGGGCGGGGGCGGCGTTGAGGATGCGCAGGGCGCCCTTGGCCGCGCCGGCCCGGAACAGGGCCTCAATGGCGGGCGCGGGGGTCTCCAACTGGCACAGCATCACCCGCTGTCCCTCCAGGGCCGTGGCGGCGACCTGTTGCGGCGAGAGCGTGGCGTTGGCGCCGCCGGTGACGACGATCATGTTCTCGCCGCTGGACGACACCCACACATGAGCCTGGCCCGTGGGGATGCCCGGCAGCTCCATGACGTCGGAGACCTGCACGCCATAGCCGGCCAACCTGACCTTCAGGGTGGGGCCGCTGTCTTCCTTGCCGACCGCGCCCATCAGCCGGGTCGCCGCGCCCATGCGGGCGGCGGCCACGGCCTGGTTGGCGCCCTTGCCGCCCGGGAACAGCTCCAGCGAGATGCCGGCCACCGTCTCGCCGGGTCGTGGCAGGTCGTCGACCCGCGCCACGGCGTCCAGATTGATCGACCCCAGTACGAAAACGCCCATCGTTCTTCTTCTTGCCTGTGTTCTTTAGCCGCCGCCCGAGCCGCGCTGGAAGCTCTCGACCAGGCTGCCGGCGACGAGTCGCCAGCCGTCCACTAGCACGAAGAAGATCAGCTTGAACGGAAGGCTGACGGTCGCGGGGGGCAGCATCATCATGCCCATGCTCATCAGCACGCTGGCGACCACCAGGTCGATCACCAGGAACGGGATGAACAGCAGGAAGCCGATCTCGAAGGCCCGCTTGAGCTCCGAGATCATGAAGGCAGGGGTCACCACCTTCAGCGGCGTGTCGACGGCGGTCTTGGGTTTCTCGATCTTCGACAGGCGAATGAACAGGGCAAGATCATCCTGGTCCACCTGGCGCAGCATGAACACCTTCACCGGCGCCGTGGCGGCGTCGAAGGCCTCGGGCATCTCGATCTGCTTGTCGAGCAGCGGCTTGATCCCATCGGCATAGGACTTTTCGAAGGTCGGACCCATGACGATGGCGGTCAGGAACAGGGCCAGCGAGATGATCACCGGGTTGGGCGGGCTCTGCTGCACGCCGATCGCGGTGCGCAGCAAGCCCAGGACCACCACGATCCGCACGAACGAGGTGGTCATGATGACGATCGACGGCGCCAGGCTGAGCACCGTCAGCAGGCCCACCATCTGCACCACGCGCTCGGACAGGCCAGCGCCGGTGCCGAGGTCGACATTGATGGCCGATTGGGCCATGGCGACTGCGGGGGCGATGACCGTGCTTAGGGTGACCAGCGCGGCGATGGCGGCGGCGTGGCGGAGGTCCTTGGGATCGGCGCCGGTGACGAGTTTGATCAGGCCGCGCATCAGATCACGGGCTCCGTCGGGGCGATGGTCGGCGCGATGGGCTTGGCGACGACCGTCTTGGGGCCCCAGTTGAGCAACTGGCCTTCGCCCAGCATCAGCAGGCGCTCCTCGCCGTCGAGGCTGAAGAGCACCAGGCGGCGGGCGGGGTCCAGGACCAGGGTCTCGACCACCTGCATGCGGCGGTCCTTGCGCAGGGCGGTGATGCGCGACATGGCGTCGGGGCCGAACTTGCGCAGGGCCACGCCCGCCAGTCCGACCAGCCCCAGGGTCACAGCCAGGGCGGCGACGGCGCGGATCAGTTCTACGAAGTCGAAGTTCATGACGCCTGACGGTGCAAAGGGCGCGGCGCGGAGCCGCACCCCTGGTGTGCCCCAAGGTTCTTAAGGCCGGATTAACCCTGTTTCTTCACCATGAGCGCATGGGTCCCGATGACATTCCCCTCTTCTCGATGCTCAAGAGCCGCCTGAGCTATCTGTCCGAGCGGCAGAAGGTCATCGCCCAGAACGTCGCCAACGCCGACACCCCGGACTACCAGCCGCGCGACCTGAAGGCCTACAGCTTCAAGGCGACGCTGGACCAGCAGGCGACGGGCCAGCCCTACCGAGGCGGACCGGTGGCCCAGCCGGCCGGCGGTGTCCAGATGATCGCCACCAGCGCCGCCCACATGGCGCCGACCAAGCCGGCCAACATTTGGCGCGCCCCCGAAGGCCCCGACACCGAGACCACGCTGGACGGCAATTCGGTGACGCTGGAAGACCAGATGCTGAAGATGACCGACGCGCGGATGAACTACGACGCGGCGGTCAGCTTCTACCAGAAATCCATGGCGCTGCTGCGAACCTCCACGCGTCGGCCGGGCAGCTAAGGAACCCTAGATGACCGAGATCCGCTCCCAGTCGATGGCGACCATGGCGATCGCCGCCAGCGCCCTGAAGGCCCAGCAGGGCCGGATGCGGGTGATCGCCGAGAACATCGCCAACGCCAATTCCACCGCCCGCGTGGCCGGCGGCGACCCCTATCGTCGCCAGGTACCGGTGTTCAAGCCGACCAAGTTGCCCGGCGGTGGCGAGGGCGTGTCAATGGCCAAGGTCGATCCGGACATGAAGGACTTCCGCACCGAGTACGACCCCGGCAACCCGGCCGCCGACGCCAAGGGCTATCTCAAGCTGCCCAATGTCGACACCCTGGTCGAGGCGCTGGACATGAAGGAGGCGCAGCGCGCCTACGAAGCCAACATGAACGTCATCGAGACGTCGCGGGCCATGGAGTCCCGCACCCTCGACATCCTGCGCAAGTAAGGGCTGACCGATGATCACCGCGCTCGCCGCCGCCAAGGCCTATGCCGCCCAGGGCTCGATGGCCACGCCATCGCTCGGCGGGATCGGCGAGGTCAAGAAGGGCATGGACTTCGGGGCCATGGTCCGCTCGGCCATGACCGACACCCTGCACCAGACCCGCGCCGCCGAAACCAAGATGGCCCAGCAGGCCTCCGGCAAGGCCGAACTGATCGACGTGGTCACGGCGATTTCCTCGGCCGAGGCCAGCCTCGATACGGTGATGGCCGTGCGGGACCAGGTGATCTCGGCCTATCAGGAGATCATGCGGATGCCGATTTAAGGGATGGCTTAGCCCATCGCTAACACGATGAGTGTCCGCTGTTCGGCGGACGACCAATTTCGGCTTTCGACCCTTAGCGGACGTTGAGCATTATACCTTCGGCTCAAGTACCGTCGGCAAAGGCACGGAGCGCTCGCCTCGCCGGTCGCGCAACCGGTACCGGCTTTGATACTCACGCCGCTGCTTGGTGACTTCGTAGAGAACGATGGCTGCCTAACGCGTCATCGTTCTCGCATAGGATAGAGCGAGCGTCGGCGGTGAACGCGACAACCTTCAACCCGATGGACTCGGGCCCTTCGAATCAGCCTCTAAAAATCTTCAGTAATGCCACCGCTGGGGATGCCGATCCGATATTGCGGTTTGTTTGAGCCGCCTCGATGACTTCGACAAGTTCATCATATTTGTCGGCCTGTCTGTCGTTTAAGTTGGTCATATTCATATTCCAGCGCGGGAAGGTACGGAAGCTTGCCGGCTCGTTGTACAATACTCGTGAATTTTTGTGTCTAGAATCGAGTTCGATTTTTTCATATAGCTTATTGAGCGTTGATAATGGACCTTCCAATACTTGCAAAAACCAACCGCCATTGTAAAACAAACTACCCGTTACGTCGAGTGGTGCATTGTTTCTCTTTGCCGTTTCCTGTATCGCAGAGAGGTCTTCTGGAGACATCTTACGTGTTGCTTGGCTTATATAAACAAGTTGATTAATCGACATATTTTCATCCTATTTTTTCGTGAACCCGGTCGGATCTGACTGTACGTCGTCAGAAGTTTTGGGACCGCCGGGTCGCGGATTTATTGGAGGGTTGGCCTCGTCCGGGGTTGATATCTTGGCGGCGATTTTGCGGTGCCTGCGAGGGGTGTCGCCCTAGAACGGGCAGAAATGTACGTTACGGACATATGATGAACGTTGGGTGTATGCGCCCGACAAGATGGCGCAACACGGCGCACCCTACTGAGCGCAGTTGGAAGCGCGAGTTGCCGAGATTGACGCTCAAATCATTGAGCGAACGCAGGTCCGCTGACCACCCTTTGCTGACATTCCGGACGTCCGCTTCCGGCGCAGCCGCATCCGCCCCGGATGCGGCTGCGCCTTAAACCCTTAGTGGATTGGAGCTCTGGCGTTTGGCCGTGTCAAGGACCGGCCCGGAGGGCCGCCGCTCTGCGGCCGGCCGGAGGCCGGTCCTTGACACGGCCAAACGCCAGAGCAAGCTCGCCATCAAGGTTTCAAGGCGCGGCCTCGCCGTTGGCGGGCGGATCGGGAAGGGGCTGAGCGACTTCATATCTCAGCACCATCATTCTCGCCCTTGTGGCGGGAACCCCTTGTTCAGCCGACAGTGCTCTGCCTTGGCGGGCTGGCGCGCCACACCTCTGCCCTTGCGGCGGACGCAGGGGTTCTCGCCACAAGGGCGGGAATGACGGCTGAAAGATGATGGGCTTGCGGGATCAAAACTGAGACTGGAGCTAAGCCCCCTCAGCGCGTGACCGTCACGCTCAGATGCGGCAGCGCCGCGAGCCAGGTCGAGCCCAGGGCCCAGGCCTGGTCCACAGTCCCATGCACGTCCACCACGCCCCGCAAAGCCGCGATCATGCCGCCCCACACCAGGACGTTGAGCAGCATCATCGTCAGCAGCAACCAGCGCAGGCGGGCGTTGGCGGCGCGGGCCCGGCGGTGGAGGTTGACTGGGCGGGCGTCGAAGGCGGCGGTGGTCATGAGCGGTCTCCAGGAAGCCGGCGCCCGTCGCGGCGAACCGCGCCGGGAATCAGCTGTCGCTACAGGCTTCCCACGCCGCGCGTTCTGGCTGACTGTGACACGACGCCGTGCGACACGGCGCCGCTTCCCTCTGGAGCCGCATGACCGACGCCATCGTCCTCGACCAGGTCAGCAAGACCTATGACGGCGCGGCCGTTCTCCAGCCCACGAGTATTTCGATCAGGAAAGGCCAGTTCGTGGCCCTGGTCGGCGGGTCGGGGGCCGGCAAGACCACCCTGCTGAAGACGATCAACGGCCTGGTCGCGCTCACCGCCGGCAGGGTGCGCATTGATGGCGCGGCGACCGCCGACCTCGACGGGCCGACCCTGAGGCGGCGCATCGGCTATGTGTTCCAGGAGGTGGGCCTGTTTCCCCACCTGACCGTGGCCGAGAACATCGGCGTCGTCCCCACCCTGCTGGGCTGGGAGCCCGCCAGGATCGCCGAACGCACCACCGAGCTGCTGGCCCTGGTCGACCTGCCGGCCGCCCTCGCCGCGCGCCGCCCCGCCGCCCTGTCCGGCGGCCAGCGCCAGCGAGTGGGCGTCGCCCGGGCCCTGGCGGCCCGGCCGTCGATCCTGCTGATGGACGAGCCGTTCGGGGCGCTGGACTCCGTCACCCGCGTCGCCCTGGCCGACGACGTGCGGCGCCTGCACGACCAGCTCGACCTGACCACCGTGATGGTCACCCACGACATCGCCGAGGCCGCGCTGCTGGCCGACCGCATCGTGGTGATGGCGGGGGGCAAGGTGATCGCCGACGATACGCCGAAGACTTTGCTGGCCGGCCATGCCGACCCGGCCGTCGAGGCCCTGATGCAGGCTCCCCGCCGCCAGGCCGCCCGGATGCGGGAGATCACCGGTGAATAGCGGTCTGCTCTCGCTCCTTCCCGACCGCCTGGCCTGGCACGTGGTGCTGTCGGCCTCGGCCCTGGGGCTCGGCCTGCTCATCGCCCTGCCGCTGGGCGTGCTGGCCGCCCGCAGCCCGCGCCTGCGCTGGCCGGCCCTGGCCCTGGCCGGACTGGTCCAGACCATCCCTAGCCTGGCCCTGCTGGCGCTGTTCTACCCGCTGTTGCTGCTGCTCTCCAACCTGGCCAAGGGGGCGTTCGGCCACGGCTTCTCGGCCTTGGGCTTCTTGCCGTCTCTGCTGGCCCTCACCCTCTATTCCATGCTGCCGATCCTGCGAAACACCGTGGCCGGCCTGACCGGTGTCGAGCCGGCGATCGTCGAGGCGGCGCGCGGCGTCGGCATGACCGACCGCCAGCGGCTGTGGCGCGTCGAGCTGCCCCTGGCCCTGCCGGTGATCATGGCCGGCGTGCGCACGGCGGCGGTGTGGACGATCGGGGCGGCGACCCTGTCGACCCCCGTCGGCCAGACTTCGTTGGGCGACTACATCTTCTCCGGCCTGCAGACCGAGAACTGGGCCATGGTGCTGACCGGCTGTATCGGCTCGGCCGCCCTGGCCATGGTCGTCGATCAACTGCTGGGCCTGGTCGAGCGCGGGGCCGAGCGGCGCGACAAGCGGATCTGGGGCGCGGGCCTGGTGGGCCTGACCATCGGCCTGGTCGCCGCCGTCGCGCCCCTGGCCGCCGACTTCGCGCCACACCCCTCGACCTATGTGATCGGGGCCAAGAACTTCTCCGAGCAATATATACTGGCCGAGCTGATGGCCGACCGGCTGGAGGGGCATGGGGCGCGGGTCACCCGCAAGATCAACCTCGGCTCGGCCGTCGCCTATCGCGCCTTGGCGGCCGGCGAGATCGACGCCTATGTCGACTATTCCGGCACCCTGTGGGCCAATGTGCTGGGGCGCACCGACAATCCCGGCCGCGCCGCCGTGCTGGACGGCCTGCGCACCGAGCTGAAGCGCCGCGACGGCGTGGTGCTGCTGGCGCCGCTGGGCTTCGAAAACGCCTACGCCCTGGCCATGCGCCGCGACAAGGCCCAGGCGCTTGGGATCAGGACCCTGGCCGACCTGGCGGCCAAGGCGCCCGACCTGACGATGGGCGGCGACTTGGAGTTCTTCTCGCGCCCCGAATGGGCCAGCGTCGAGCGCACCTATGGCCTGCGGTTCAAGGCCAAGCGCCAGTTCCAGCCCACCTTCATGTACCGCGCCCTCGGCTCGGGCGAGGCCGACGTGATCTCGGCCTTCTCCAGCGACGGGCGCATCGCCGCCGACGGGCTGGTGGTGCTGGCCGACCCCAAGGGCGCTCTGCCGCCCTATGACGCGGTGCTGCTGATCGCGCCGAGCCGGGCGAACGACGCGCCGCTGCGCAAGGCGCTGGCCGGGCTGGACGGAGCGATCACGGTCGAGGCGATGAGGGCGGCCAATCTCAGCGTTGACCGCGACGACCACAAGAGCTCGCCGACGGAAGCGGCGAGGGCGCTGGAGAAGGGTTTGAGAACGGGACAGCCGTGAACGTCCGGCCGAGTCGGCTCGGGTCCCGACGTTGGTCGGGATGAGCGGAAGGTAGGGGCGCGCAGTTGTCCCCGACGCGCCCTCACGCCGGCCCCGGCTCAAGTTTTCCGTGCGAACGTCCGCTCACCACCTTGAGACGTTCAGCCAACAGGCGGGCGCCCGACTGGGGGGAATTGTGGCGGTTTGGCGCCGTTGCGCTGCACAGCGATCTGCTCAAAAGCCGCAAACGGCGCCGTCCAAAGGGGCGCCTGAGCCTGCAACGGCGCTGTTGCGGTTCGGTAACGGAACGATCTGTTGCAGAAATTTCAGGTTCGGCGAACAGTCAGTTCGCGGCAATGTCCGTGAGTTCAATTTTGTATTCGCGTCCAAAAATAAGAATAGTCTGATTGGGTTGAAGCGTCATGGAGGAGAACACAATCGCGCGTTAAGCGCATGAGGGGGTATAGATGAATAATTACTCGCGGAATATTTTGCTCGCGGGAGTGTCGCTCATTTCGCTTTGCGCGACCGGTGCGGCTTTTGCTGCCAGCGCGGACACTCCGGAGACCCCGGATTCCACCGAAGTCGAAACCGTCATCGTCACGGGCACGCGCACCACCGGCATGAAGGCCGTGGACAGCCCGGCCCCGATCACGGTGCTCGGCAGCGACGTTCTCAAGCGCACGGGCCAGCCGGACATGATCCAGGCCCTGGCCCAGAACGTGCCCTCCTTCAACGCCCAGGCCTTCGGCGGCGACACCGCCGCCCTGACCCTGTCGGCCAAGCTGCGTGGCATCAGTCCCAACCACACCCTGGTTCTGCTGAACGGCAAGCGCCGTCATGGCACGGCCAACCTGGCCGTGCTGGGCGGGGCCTATCAGGGCGGCGCGGCCGCTGATCTCAACTTCATCCCGCTGGCCTCGGTCGACCACATCGAAGTGCTGCTGGAAGGCGCCGCCGCCCAGTACGGCACCGACGCCATCGCCGGCGTCATCAACATCATCCAGAAAAAGGCCACGTCCGGCGGTGAGGTGATCATCAGCGGTGGCGGCTATCAGGACGGCGGCGGAACCACCGGCGACTTCACCGCCAATATCGGCATCGCCCCGACCGAGAAGTCCTATCTGAACCTGACGGGCGAGACCAAGTACCACGGCTACAGCTTCCGCGGCGCCTATGACCCGCGCGTGGTGGATTCGGTCTATAACGCCGGCGCCAACAACAGCCCGGCCAAGAGCTATCCGCAGGTCAAGAACGCTCCCAACTGGCCCTATGTGAACCGCATCGCCGGCGACGCCCAGTACCGCCAGACGGTGCTGGCCTACAACGCCGGCTACGAGATCACCCCGGACATCGAGCTTTACAGCTTCGGCACCATCGGCCGCAAATGGAGCGCGGCCCACGAGAACTATCGCCTGCCCAACGTCGTCAAGGGCAAGATGGCGACCGACATTGCGTTTCCCCTGGGCTTTGACCCCAAGGAGTCGATCACCGAGACCGACTACGCGGTCACCGGCGGCCTCAGCGGCGTGACCAACGCCTGGAACTGGGACATCAGCTCGACCTATGGGAAGGACGACGACTCGGTCAACGTCCTGAACACTGCCAACGCCTCGCTCTATGCCGACACCTCGACCCTGACGACCGCCGGCTACACGCCGCGCAACATCCACGCCGGCGGCTTCATCAACACCCAATGGAGCAACACCCTCGACGTCAGCCATGACTTCGAGGTCGGCATGGCCGGCCCGCTGACCTTCGCGGCGGGCGGCGAATACCGGAAGGAAACCTACGAGATCACGGCCGGGGACAGGGCCACCTATTATGGCGGCGGTTCGCAGTCCTATTTCGGCTTCGCCCCGGTCAACGCCGGCAAGCACAAGCGCAACAACAAGGCGATCTATGCCGACATCGCCCTCAGCCCGATCGCGCCCCTGAAGCTGGACGCCGCTGTCCGCTACGAGGACTTCAGCGACTTTGGCGACACCACCGTGGCCAAGCTGACCGCGCGCTACGACTTTTCGCCGGCCGTCGCCCTGCGCGGCACGGTCAGCAGCGGCTTCCGGGCGCCGACCCTGGCGGAGTCCTACTATTCGGGGATCAATGTCTCGCCCAGCTCGATCAGCGGCCAACTGCCGCCCAACTCGCCCGGCGCCAGCCTGCTGGGCATCAACGGCCTGAAACCGGAAAAGTCGGAAAACTTCAGCATCGGCCTGGTCACGCATCTGGCGCCGAAGCTGACGATCACGCTCGACGCCTATGAGATCAAGATCAAGAACCGCATCGTCAGCTCTGGCACGTTGTACGGCGAGAACATCATCACGGTCGGCGGCGTGAAGGTGACCAACGGCATCGTCTCGCCGGCGGTCATCGCGGCCCTGGCGGCCAACGGCGTCAATGTGGATTCCTCGATCCGCACCAACGCCACCTACAGCGTCGGCGCCAACATGTTCGTCAACGGTCTCGACACCCGCACCCGGGGCGTCGATTTCGTCGGCACCTACTATTCCGACTTCGACACCTGGGGCCGGATCGACTGGACGCTGAGCGGCAGCTACAACAAGACCGAAGTCACCAAGATCGCAGCCAATCCGCCTGGCCTGGATCCGCGCCTGACCCTGTTCGACGCCATCT
Organism: Caulobacter sp. DWP3-1-3b2; assembly: GCF_049896325.1. NCBI lineage: Bacteria > Pseudomonadati > Pseudomonadota > Alphaproteobacteria > Caulobacterales > Caulobacteraceae > Caulobacter > Caulobacter sp. DWP3-1-3b2. The sequence goes on along the minus strand of NZ_JAFCUB010000044.1, from coordinate 11,903 downwards.
CGATCGCCAATCTGGAAGACACCTCGCCCAAGTACAAGATCATTGCCGGCGCCTTCTGGAGCCTGGACAAGTGGGCAGTGAACCTGAAGGAAACGGTCTACGGCGAATCCTCGGGCCTGAGCAATGACAGCGGCTCGTCCAACCTGATGAAGACCACGGTCAAGACGGCTCTGATCACCGACCTGGACATCAGCTATGCGCTGCTGGACTCGGTGAAGCTGACGATCGGCGCCAACAACCTGCTCAACCGCTATCCCAACCGGATCAACGGCCTGCTGCGCGAACACTATCTGAAGAACAACAGCAACGGCTACGTGACCCAGTTCCCCTCGTTCTCGCCCTTCGGCATCAACGGCGGCTACTACTACGGCAAGGTCGTCTACAGCTTCTGATCGCTGGACCTGCCCTCGACGGCGGAAGAGCCGGGCCTCGCGCCCGGCTCTTTTCGTTTCGATTCGCTGTTCTCGTTTTTGGTCAAGAGAGTGAAATTTCACTTCGCCCGCTGTTCGCGCAGGCGGCGCTTCCGGCGCCCATGCGCACGGCATAAGCGGGTTTTAAGGACGGCCCGGGGGGTTTCGCATTGCTCCGGCGAGGCGCAAGTTTCGTGATGCGCAAGCTGGGGCGTCCGGTTCGCGGACGATCGATCACAGCACAAGAAAATTTCGGGGGTCGTATGGGTGATCAATCGGTCGCGGCGTCGGGTGGCGTGTTGACGCGGCGGCGGTTTTTCGAGGGTCTCGCGGCCTTCGGCGGCGTTTCGCTGGCCATGGCCGGCATGGACGCCCTGGGTTTCGGCTTCTCCTCGGCCATGGCCGCGCCCCCCACCCTGGAAGGCGACGCGAAGGGGACCAAGGTGGTGGTGCTGGGCGCCGGCCTGGCTGGCATGACCGCCGCCTATGAGCTGACCAAGGCCGGCTACCAGGTGCAGATCATCGAGGCCCGGTCGTTCGCCGGCGGTCGCTGCCAGAGCGCGCGCAAGGGCTTCCAGCACACCGACCTGAACGGCAACGCCCAGACCTGCGACTTCGACGAGGGCCTGTATATCAACCACGGCCCGTGGCGGATTCCGTATCACCACCGCTCGACCCTGCACTACACCAAGCTGTTCGGCGTGCTGCTGGAGAGCTTCGTCAACGACAATGACGCCGCCTATGTCTATTTCGAGAAGGGCGAGGGCCCGTTGAAGGGCAAGCCGGTCCGCAAGGGCCAGATCGCCGCCGACGCCCGCGGCCATGCCGCCGAGATGATCGCCAAGGCCGCCTCCAAGGGCCAGCTCGACGCGCCGATGACGGCCGAGGATCGCGACCTGTTCGTGGCCTACATGATCAATGAAGGCCGGCTGTCGGCCACCGACCTCAGCTACACCGGCGCCGACGGCCGCGGCTTCGACGTCAAGCCCGGGGCCGGCGTCGATCCTGGCCCCGGCAAGGAGTCCACGCCTTACAGCCTGGCCGACATCCTGCATTCCAAGGCCTGGCAGGTGCTGACCTCGGTCGCCGGCTACGAGCAGCAGCGCACCATGCTGCAGCCGATCGGCGGCATGGACCAGATCGCCAAGGGCTTTGAAAAGCGCGTCGGCAGCCTGATCCGCTATTCCTGCGTGGTCGACAAGATCAAGCAGAACGCCAAGGGTGTCACGGTCACCTACACCGACAAGTTCGGCGAGCAGGACACCATCTCGGCCGACTACTGCATCTGCACCATCCCGCTGAGCGTGCTGAAGAACATCGACGCCGACTTTTCCAAGCCGTTCAAGGCCGCCATGTCCGGCGTGGCCTATGCGCCGGTCAACAAGATCGGCCTGCAGATGAAGACCCGGTTCTGGGAAGACAACCACTTCATCTATGGCGGCCACATCTACAACGACATGCCGGGCATCGGCACGATCACCCTGCCGTCCACCGGCTGGCAGAGCCAGAAGGGCGTGCTGCTGGGCTATTACGCCTTCGGCGGCGAGGCGGTGAAGGTCAGCATGAAGAACCCCGCCGACCGCGCGGCCTTCGCCGTGGCCGCCGGCCAGAAGGTGTTCCCCGAATATGCCGAAAACTTCGAGACCGCCTTCTCGTTCAGCTGGCACCTGGCGCAGTTCAATCTGGGCGGCTGGGCCGAGTGGAGCGAGGACGGCCGCAAGGAGTCCTATCCCGTGCTGTGCGAGCCCGACGGCCGCATCTATCTGTCGGGCGAGCACCTGACCTATCTGGGCGGCTGGCAGGCCGGCGCGATCGAATCAGCCTGGCAGCAGATCGGCAAGCTGCATGCCCGGGTGCGCGCGGCATGAGCCTAAGCTATGCCTTGGGAAAACATGGGTTTGGAGATTCCATGAGCCATTCGATCGTCTTGGCTTGCGGCCTCCTGGCCGTGTCGGCCTTCGCTGTCTCGGCGCATGCGGCGACTCCCCAGTCGCTGTTCAACGACAACTGCTCGGCCTGTCACCAGACCACCGGTAAGGGCGTCAAGGGCGCTTTCCCGGCCCTGGCCGGCAACGCCTTCGTGCGGGGCGACGCCGGGCCGGTGATGGCCACCGTCCTGGCCGGCCGGGCGGGCATGCCGTCGTTCAAGGACGACCTCAGCGACGCCGAACTGTCGGGCATCCTGACCTATGTCCGCTCCTCCTGGGGTAACAAGGGCAAGCCGGTGACGCCCGCCGACGTGGTCGCCGCGCGGGTGAAGCTCAAGACCAGCAAGAAGCCGATCAACCTGCAGGCTCATTGACTATAATTCCGTCTTCCCGGCGAAGGCCGGGACCCAGGTGAAACCCGTGAGCCGCTCTGGATGAATCTGGGTCCCGGCCTTGCCGGGAAGACGGGTGAGAGTGGCGTCCGAAATTTTCAAAAACGACATCAAGGAAACGACTCATGAAGCGCCTGATCCTCGCCGCCGCCCTGGCCGCACCATTCGTTTTGGGCGTCGCAACCGCCGCCAACGCCCAGGCGGTCCATGTCGGCCCGCCGACCTCGCCGATCTCCAGCGTGGTGGTGGCGCCCGCCGGCTACGAGACGATCTATGTCAGCGGCATGACCCCGCCGGCCCTCGACGCCAAGGGCGACACCGCCCTGCCGGCCACCTTCGGCGACACCAAGACCCAGACCCTGGGCGTACTGACCCGCATCCAGGACGCGCTGAAAGCCCAGGGCGCCGACATGGGCGACGTCGTCATGATGCGCGTCCTGCTGGTCGGCGACCCGGCCAAGGGCGGCAAGATGGACTTTCCGGGCATGATGGAGGCCTACAAGACCTTCTTCGGCACGGCGACCCAGCCCAACAAGCCGGCCCGCATCACCAGCCAGGTGGTGTCACTTGTCGCTGGCGGCATGCTGGTGGAGATCGAGGTCCAGGCGGTGAAGAAGCCGAAATAGAGGGCTTTTCCACAATTCCGCTCATCCCGGCGAATGCCGGGACCCAAATCCCATGGCGTCGAGGATGATTGGAAGAGCTCCGCGCCCGTGGAACCCAGTCTGAGTCCTGCCATCTGGGTCCGGGCATTCGCCGGGATGAGCGGAACGGGAAGAGGCCCTAGCCCTCCCGCAACAGCGCCCCCAACACCTTCAACCCCCGCTCCGCCGCCTCTGGCGCGGCCAGGCTGAAGTTGAGCCGCAAGGTCGAGCTTGCGCCGCCCTGGGCCAGGAAATGGCTCCCCGGCGTGAACAGCACGTTCCGCTCCAGCGCCCGCTTCAGCAGCGCCTCGGCATCCACGCCATCCGCCAGGGTCAGCCAGAAGAACAGCCCGCCCGGCGGGGTGGTCCACGCGGCCCGGTCGCCCAGATGTCGCGTCAGGGCCTCGGCGAAGACGTCGCGCTTTCGCCGGTAGAGGTCCACCACCCGCGCCATCCGCGCCTCACGGTCCGGGTCGGTCAGATATTGCAGCACCATCCATTGGCTCAGTCGGTTGGTGTGCAGGTCGGCCGCCTGTTTCAGGCGCACCAGATAGGGGAACAGGTCTTCCGACGCGGTCAGGAAGCCCAGGCGAAGGCCCGGGGCGACGGTCTTGGAGAACGAGCCCTGGTAGATCCACGACGCCGACTTCAGGTCGGCGCTGACGGGCCGGCGGTCGCAGGGCTCATAGGCCAGGTCGCGATAGGGATCGTCCTCGAACAGGATCACGTCATGGGCGTCGCAGGCCCTCGCCATGGCCAGGCGCTCGGCCGTGGTCCAGCACTGGCCGGTCGGGTTCTGGAAGGTGGGGGTGACGTAGGCGAGGGCGGGGGCCGCCTCGTCCCAACCGGCGGCGGGCGCGGCGCGGTCGAGGATCTCGAACCGCGCGCCGAAGAACCGGAACACCTGCAGGGCAGCCAGATAGGCCGGCGATTCCACGGCCACCCCGACGGCCGGATCGACCACCAGCTTGGCGACGAGATCGATGCCCTGCTGCGAGCCCGACAGCACCAGAATCCGCTCGGCCGGCGCGTCGATCCCCAAAGCCGTCAGTTCCTTGGCGATCTGCTCTCGCAGGTCGGGCTCGCCCTCGGTCGGGCCATATTGCAGAAGGGCTTGCGGCGGGGGCGGCAGGTCTAGCCCCGCGAAGGTCTCGGGCGAGGGCAGGCCGCCGGCGAACGAGATCACCCCCGGTCGCTGGGCCACGCTGAGCATTTCGCGCACCGGCGAGGAGTGCAGGTCGGCCTTCCGCATCGACAAGCGCGCCATGGTTCGTCTCCCCCTTCAGGGTCAATAAGCTTGACCTATCGACAGTCATTGATCGCGTCGACTACTGTGTCAACATGATTGACCTAAACCGCCAGGCCCAGCTGCGGACCGCGATCGAGTCGCTGTACTTCGCCTATCGCGGCTTCACCGACCGCCCCGACCGCATGCTCGAGCGGCGGGGCCTGGGCCGCGTGCATCACCGCATCCTCTACTTCATCGGCCGCCGGCCCGACGTGTCGGTCAAGGGCCTGCTCGACCTGCTGGCCGTCAGCAAGCAGGCGCTGAACGCGCCGCTGCGACAGCTGTTGGAGATGGGGCTCGTCGCGGCCGTGGAGGGGACGGAGGACCGCCGGGTCAAGAATCTGCGGCTTACTGCTGAGGGCCAACGGCTGGAAGCCGAGCTGACCGGCGCCCAGATGAAGCACCTGCAAGCCGCCTTCGACAGTGCAGGCCCGGCGGCGGAGCAGGGATGGCGGGACGTGATGGTGGCGCTGGTCGAGGGCTAGAACAGACGCACAAAGGACTGGCCAAGCGACCCGATGTTGGCAATCCTTGCCAAATTATGCCAACAATAGCTTGGAGGTCCGCCGTGGCTACAATGAACGTCTCTCTCCCTCACGCGATGAAGGCCTGGGTTGAAGGCCAAACTGACGGGGGGCGCTACAGCAACGCCAGCGACTATGTGCGCGACCTTATCCGGCGCGACCAAGAGCGCGCCGACAAGATCGCCGCTCTGCAGCGCCTTATCGACCATGCTGAGGAAAGCGGCGTGAGCGCCAATTCGATGAGCGACATCTTAGCCGTGGCGCGAGTGCGGGCTGGCGTGGTCCGTGACCTATAGGCTCAGCCGGAACGCCGAAGACGATGTGATCCAGATCTACGTGACGGGCGTTACGGAATTTGGCGTCGATCAAGCCGAGCGTTACCACGAAGGACTGGAACGCGCCTTCGCCTTCGCCTTCCTCTCCGACTTTCCTCTCGCGGCGCCGGAGCGAGCCGAGCTGAAAGGCTCCATTCGGGTCCATCCCTACAGAAGCCATATCATCATCTATCGTCTGGACGGCGCGGACGTCCTTATCCAACGGGTGCGTCACGCTGGCGAGGATTGGCTGGGGCGGACGATCTAGTCGATCCGGCGACCTTTCGCCACGCCTGTCCACGGCTTCCGTTAATCCTCCCTAACCCGCTGTTAACCATGACCGGCGAGGATGCCAGCCAGCAGTTCCCTTCGCGTGCGCGCGTCAGCAAGAGGCTCTCCGATGACCGGAGCCGAAGTCCTGGATGTCGGCCGCGACGCCATCTGGCTCACCCTGCAGCTCTGCGCGCCGGTGCTGCTGGTGGGGCTGGTGGTGGGTGTGGCCATCGGCCTGTTCCAGGCGCTGACCCAGATCCAGGAGGCCACCCTGGTCTATGCGCCGAAGATCGTGGCGATCTTCGTGTCGCTGCTGCTGTTCCTGCCGCTGATGGGCGCGCTGATGTCGGGCTTCATGCACGAGATCGCCGCCAAGATCGCCGGGATGTAGCTTGGACAGCTACGCCACAGTCCTGCAGATCTATGTGGCCGGCCTGGTCTTCGCCCGGATCGGGGCGATGGTCATGCTGATGCCCGGCGTCGGCGAGACCGTGGTGCCGCCGCGCATCCGCCTGTCGTTCGCCGTTCTGATGGCCATCATCCTGTCGCCGCTGGTCTCGAGCTCCATCACCACCGTGCCCAGCAGCGTCGGCGACGTGGCCGGGGCGGTGATCCACGAGGTGCTGATCGGCCTGATGATCGGCATGGTGCTCAAGCTGTTCGTCAGCTCGCTGACCACGGCCGGCGAGATCATCTCGATCCAGACCACGCTGTCCTTCGCCCAGACCGCTAACCCGGCCGGCGCCCCCAGCAGCACGGCGGTGGCCACCTTCCTGTCGATGCTGGGCCTGGTGCTGATCATGGTCACCGACCTGCATCACCTGTTCATCGGGGCGATGGTCAAGTCGTACGACATCTTCCCGTTCGCCCGGGCCGTGCCGGTCAATGACGCCGCCACCTTGGCCGTGCGCACCGTGGCCGACAGTTTCAAGCTGGGCGTCCAGCTGGCCGCCCCGGTGCTGGTGTTCTCGATCGTCTTCAACCTGGCGACCGGCCTGGTGGGCCGGGTGATGCCGTCGTTCCAGATCTTCTTCGTCACCTCGCCGCTCAGCGTCATCCTGGGCCTCTCCCTGCTGGGCCTGTCGCTCGGCGGCATCGCCATGGTCTGGAGTGATCGCTATCGCGAGCTCCTGGCGGTGTTCAACTAGGGACGCGCCATGGCCGACGAACCCGACGACGCGTCAAAGACCGAAGAGCCAACAGCCAAGAAGCTGTCGGACGCGCGCGCCAAGGGCGACGTTCCCAAATCCGCCGACATCTCGCAGCTGGCCTCGCTGTCGGGCGCTTTTGGGGTGGTCGTCATCGCCGGTGGCTGGTTGACCCGCGACATGGTCAACACCCTGACCCCGTTCTTCGCCCACGCCGGCACCATGGACGTCGAGGGCAGCATCCGGGCCATCGCCAGGACCACGGTGATGGCCGCCTTGCCCGCCGTGATCCTGGTGATGGTGGTGTCGGGCCTGCTGGGCGCGGCGGCCAATGTGGCGCAGTCGGGCTTCATGCTGTCGCCCGACAAGATCAAGCCCGATCTGCAGAAACTGAACATGATCAAGGGCCTGGGCCGGATCTTCGGCCCCGACGGGTTCATGCAGTTCGCCAAGTCGGCCCTGAAATTCATCGTGACCGGGCTGATCGCCTGGTACGTGGTCAAGCCGAACGCCGCCGAGATCCCCAACCTGGTGGGCATGGACGTGGCGGCGATCATCCCGATGTCGCTGAAGCTGTGCGTCAAGCTGTTCTGGATGGTGCTGATCTTCCTGGGGGCCACCGCCGGCTTCGACTGGTTCTGGCAGCGCATCCGCTTCACCAAGCGGATGCGGATGAGCCTGCAGGAGGTCAAGGACGAGATGAAGCAGTCCGAGGGCGACCCGCACATCAAGGGCAAGCAGAAGCAGCTGCGCATGCAGCGCTCGCGCCAGCGGATGATGCAGGCGGTGCCCAAGGCGACCGTGGTGGTCATGAACCCCACCCACTACGCCGTGGCGCTGAAATACGAGCAGGGCGAGAACGCCGCTCCGGTTTGCGTGGCCAAGGGCGTCGACGACCTGGCCCTGCGGATCCGCGCGGTGGCGCAGGACGCCGGCGTCTACATCCTGGAAGACCCGCCCCTGGCCCGCGCCCTCTACGCCACCATGGAGGTCGACGACCAGATCCCGGCCGAGCATTTCGAGGCCGTCGCCAAGGTCATCGGCTTCGTGCTGAACAACAAGCAAGCCAAGACGCGCAGCTGGGCGGAGTAAGGCGTCGCCCCGACTCATTTCCGTCACGGAATCACGAATCGATGACGGATCGCGCTCCAAGGGTGCGTTAAGGGTATCCTGTCCAACGAATCGGCGGGCAAGGTCCCGTAAAGGCTGAAGAAGGATTTCGGTCACCCATGACCGAGGCGTCCACCAAAGACATCGCAGGGCCCGGCAAGCGTCGCCCCGACTTCCTGATCTGGGGAGCGGCGATCTTCCTCGTGCTGGCCGCCGTGTTCGCCGCCGCGCCGGCCCTCAAGGCGGGTCCGGCCACCCTGGCGGGGCTGCTGCTCTTGGGCGGGATCGCCGGCGTGGCGATCCTGGGCCTGGTGGCCATCCGCGCCTCGACCAATCTCCAGGACGAGAGCCTGGAAGGCGCCGAGACCTTCATCGACGCCCTGCCCGAACCCGCCGCCCTGACCGCCGCCGACGGCCGTGTGCTGGCCGCCAACCCCGCCTGGACCGACCTGATCGGCGACGCGCGTCGCCTGCCCAAGGGCGCGGCGGGGGCCGGGCTGTTCACCGCCCTGGTCAAGGCCCAGGGCGGTGAGCGCGCCGAGGGGACCCTGGTCGTCGACGGCCGCGAGCGTCCGGCCCAGGTCTCGCGCCTGCGCGGCGGCCGCCTGCTGGTTCGCCTGCCCATCCTCATCGAAGCCCCTGTCGTCGCCTTGGCCGCCGCTCCGGCCCCGACCCTGGCCGAGACCGCCCCGGCCCCGCGCACCCTGGACGCCTTTTCCGGCGCCTCGCCGTTCGGCGCGGCCCTGCTGGAGGGGCTGGACCCCTTCAACGCCCGCATCCTGGAAGCCAATCCGGCCCTCACCGCCATGGCGGGCCCTGTGCCCACCGGTACGGTGTTCGGCGCCCTGATCGACCCGCCGTCGCGCGCCGAGGCAGACACTCGCCTGGCCGAGGGCAAGGCCGGACCCTTCGAGGTGCGCCTGGCCCGCGACCCGACCCGCATCGCCCACCTCTATCTCTACCGCGCCGAAGGTCGGCTGGTGGCCTATCTGATCGACGTGTCCGAGCAGAAGCAGATGGAACTGCAGCTGGCCCAGGCCCAGAAGATGCAGGCCATCGGCCAGCTGGCCGGCGGCGTGGCCCATGACTTCAACAACCTGCTGACCGCCATCCAGCTGCGTCTCGACGAGCTGCTGCACCGCCATCCGGTCGGCGATCCTTCGTATGAAGGCCTCAACGAGATCCGCCAGACCGGCGTCCGCGCCGCCGACCTGGTGCGCAAGCTGCTGGCCTTCAGCCGCAAGCAGACCGTGCAGCGCGAGGTGCTGGAGCTGGGCGAGCTGATCTCCGAGTTCGAGGTCCTGCTGCGCCGTCTGCTGCGCGAAGACGTCAAGCTGATCACCGACTATGGCCGCGACCTGCCGCAGGTGCGGGCCGACAAGAGCCAGCTCGAGACCGCCGTGATGAACCTGGCCGTCAACGCCCGCGACGCGGTGCGGGCGGCCAAGGGCGGCGGCGTGGTGCGCATCCGCACCGCCCGCCTCACCCAGGACGAGGCACAGTCCCTGGGCTTCCCCGGGGCCGAAGGCGACCAGGCCTTCATCGAGGTCAGCGACGACGGCCCCGGCATTCCGCCCGAGGTGATGGGCAAGATCTTCGACCCGTTCTTCACCACCAAGCCGGTGGGCGAGGGCACGGGTCTGGGCCTGGCTACGGTCTATGGCATCGTCAAGCAGTCCGACGGCTGGATTCATGTGCACAGCCGGCCAGGCGAGGGCGCGGCCTTCCGCATCTTCCTGCCGGTCTATGTGGCCACCCCCGCCCAGCAGGCCGCCGCTGCGGCCGCCCTGGCCATGGCCGAACCGGCCAAGCCGCGCCCGCCCCGCGACCTGTCGGGCGCCGGCCGCATCCTGTTCGTCGAGGACGAGGACGCCGTGCGCGGCGTCGCCGCCCGCCTGCTGCGCGCCCGCGGCTACGAGGTGCTGGAAGCCTGCGACGGCGAGGAGGCCCTGATCATCGCCGAACAGCACGCCGGAACCATCGACCTGCTGATCAGCGACGTGATCATGCCCGGTATCGACGGCCCCACCCTGCTGAAGAAGGCCCGGATCTTCATCGGCAACGCCCCGGTGATGTTCATCAGCGGCTATGCCGAGGCCGAGTTCAGCGATTTGCTGGAAGGCGAAACGGGCGTCACCTTCCTGCCCAAGCCGATCGACATCAAGACCCTGGCCGAGCGGGTGAAGCAGCAGATGGCGGCGGCTTAGGGCAGGGCCGAAGGCCGACGGGTGAGGGGTGTCTCGGACCTTTCCGGACAAGGCTTCCGACCCCTCATCCGACCCGCTTCGCAGGCCACCTTCTGCCGCAAGGGGAGAAGGAAACTCCGGCGGCAACTCACCCTTCGCTGGCCTTCGAAACGTCTGCTTCTCGGCGAACGCCCGCATCCGCCTCGCCGTTGCGGGCGGACTGTGAAAGGGACTGGGCGCCATAAACAAACGCTCCGTCCCCCACCCGCTTTGGGGAAGGTGGCCCCAAGAGGTCGGGTGGGGTTTGATGAGGCAGCCGGCGTAGCCCCACCCGTCGGCTTCGTCGCCACCCTCCCCGTAAAGGAGAGGGAAGTGCCACAAGGTGGTCGACGCGAGTGGTCACGCAAAATAATCTATTGAATCCAGAACTTCAAAATTTCTCAACCTGTGCAGCGGCGTGGAAAAAGGACCCCCTTAGCGGGGGTGATAGGCGCCTAAAAGGGACCCCTCATTCCGATGGTTTAGGCACGGCGGCTTGGTTTAACCGGGCGGTCGAGATCGGGATGTTGATCGTGGAGACAGTGGTGCGGATTCGCCGTGAGTATGCGGCGGGCAAACCGATCAAGGCGATTTATCGGGATCTGAGGCTGTCGAGGAAGGTCGTGCGCAAGGCGATCCGGGCGGAGGAAGGCGCGTTCAGCTATCAGCGGACGACGCAGCCGTTCCCGAAGATCGGGCCGGTGCGTGAGCGACTGGATCAGTTGCTGACCGAGAACGAGGCGCGGCCCCGGCGGGAGCGATTACGACTGACGCGGGTCTGGGACCTGTTGGTCCAGGAAGGCTACGATGGCTCCTATGACTCGGTGCGGCGTTACGCGGCCCGCTGGCGCGAGGAGACCAAGGCGGCGCCCGGTGACGGCGGGACGGCGTTCGTGCCGCTGATGTTCGCGCCGGGCGAGGCGTTCCAGTTCGACTTCAGTCATGAGGACGTGGAGGTCGCCGGCCAGCCGATGCGGGTGAAGGCGGCCCATGTTCGGCTTTGCGCGTCGCGTGCGGTCTACGTCCGGGTTTATCCGCGCGAGACCCAGGAGATGGTGTTCGACGCCCATGCCCGGGCGTTCGCCTTCTTCGGCGGGGTCCCCACGCGGGGCATCTACGACAACATGAAGACGGCGGTGGACGCGGTGTTCGCCGGCAAGGTGCGCACCTTCAACCGGCGCTTCCTGCTGATGGCCGACCACTACATGTTCGAACCGACCGCCTGCACCCCGGCCTCGGGTTGGGAGAAGGGCCAGGTCGAGAACCAGGTGCGGATCAGCCGGGAGCGGTTCTTCAAGCCGCGCCTGCGGTTCGCCACCCTGGAAGAGCTGAACGGCTGGCTTGAAGCCGAGTGCCGCCGCTGGGCGCGCCTGCACCCCCACCCTGAGCAGCGCGAGATCACCTTGGCCCAGGCCCTGGAGGCCGAGCGGCCGGCGCTACAGGCGATCCTGGGGCCGTTCGACGGCTTCCACGAGGTCGAGCACGCGGTGACCGGAACCTGCCTGATCACCTTCGATCGCAACCGCTACTCGGTGATGGCCAGGGCCGCCAAGCGCACGGTGCAGGTGCGCGCCTATGCCGACAAGATCGTCGTCCGCTGCGCCGGCGAAGTGGTCGCCGAGCATGCCCGGTCCTTCGGCCGGGGCC
>NZ_JAFCUB010000043.1:0-34905 GCF_049896325.1 Caulobacter sp. DWP3-1-3b2 | reverse complement strand
CCTGTGGCTCAACAGGCTCCACAACCACACGCCTCGAAAGTGCCTGGGCTTCCAGACACCCGCCGAGGTCTACGCCCTGTTGCACTTCAAGTGTGAATCCACATCCCGGCATTCGCCGGTATGAGCGGACTAGGTGACCCCCGCCGCGCTCAACACCGCCGCCTGGCGCTGGGCCAGGCCCTCTTCCGAGAAGCCCTCCAACGAGGCCTCGAACAGCGCCTTCCAATTATGCCGCGCCCCAAGGTGCAAGAACGCCGCGCCCAGGCCGATGGCGGCGCGGTCCATGAACACGAACTCGCGGGGGATGGTGATCGGCCCCTTTTCCTTCAGGGCCTGGCGCACCTTGAAGGCCTCGCGGCGGCCATATTCGCCGGGCGGCACATCGTCGGCGACGGTGCGCACCCGGTCGTCCAGCAAGGGGCCGTAGATGAACCGCGCCCAGACGTTCAGCACATCGACCAGGTCGTCATTGAGATTGGCGAAGCCCCAGCTGCGATAGGCCTCCCTCTGCTCGGCGCGGTCGTCGTTCAGCAGGCCGCGATAGAGCCGCACCACCCCGGCGACAAAACGCGGCGGAAAGATGCGGATACAGCCAAAGTCCAGCAGGTTCAGATGCGCCGCGCCATCGCCGCCCTCGGGCCCGCCAAAGGTGTAGTTGCCCAGATGCGGGTCGCCATGAATGATCCCCAGCTTGGTCATCGGGGTCCACCAGGCCTCGAACAGCAGGGCGGCGATGCGGTCGCGGGTCTCCTGAGGCGCGTCCTTGAAGGCCAGCAACCCCTGCCCCTGCATCCAGGTCATGCTCAGCAGTCGCTTGGTCGACAGCGATAGGACGGGCTGGGGCACCAGGATCTCGGCGCGGCCGGAGAAGAAGTCGCCATAGAGCGCCATCAGCTTGGCCTCGCGCTCGTAGTCCAGCTCCTCGCGCAGGCGGTCGCCGATCTCGACGATCATCTCGGTCGGGTCGATCGAGCCGTCCATGCGCTTGAACAGTCCAAACAGGCCGCGCAGCTGACCCAGATCGCTCTCGACCGCGCTCTGCATGTCCGGATATTGCAGCTTCACCGCCAGGGCGCGACCGTCGGGCCCGACGGCGCGGTGCACCTGGCCCAGGGACGCGGCGGCGGCGGCCTCGTGCTCGAAGCTGTGGAAACGACCCTCCCACTCCGGCCCCAGCTCGGCGGCCATCCGGCGGCGGACGAACGGCCAGCCCATGGCGGGGGCGTTGGTCTGCAGCTCGGCCAGCTCGGCGGCGAATTCCGGCGGCAGCAGGTCGGGCACGGTGGCGAACATCTGGGCCGCCTTCATCAGCGGACCCTTGAGACCGCCCAAGGCCGCCTTCAGGGCCTTGGCGTTGCGGGCGTCGGCGCTGTCGCCGCCGAAGAGGCTGTTGGCGCCGTAGGACACGGCCGCGCCCGACAGGCCGGCCCCGACCTTGGCGAAGCGGGTCAGGCGACCGGCGAGGCGGTCACGTTCGGGGTCTCTGGGATTATCGGCCATGCTCTAGGTCGTCCCTCTGTGGGGGAGGTGTCGGTGAAGCCGACGGAGGGGGGAGTCGGCCGGCGTGGGATTATTCCCCCCTCCGGCGCTTCGCGCCACCTCCCCCAAAAGGGGAGGACTTAAGAGTGCAGGGCCGCGCCTCACACCAAGGCCTCGAACTCGTCCACCAGCCGCTCCAGCTGCGCGCAGCCCGCCGCCCAGAAGGCCTTGTCGCGCGGGTTCAGCCCGAACGGCTCCAGCGCCTGGACATAGGTGCGGGTGCCGCCGGCCGCCAGCAGGTCCTCGTAGAGCGGCGCGAACGCCGCCGGGTTCTCGCGGCGCTTTTCCATCAGGCCGCGCACCAGCAGGTCGCCGAACGCATAGGCATAGACATAGAACGGCGCGTGCACGAAGTGGCTGACATAGGCCCAGTAGTGCTCATAGCCCGCATTGAGGGTCACGGCCGGGCCCAGGCTCTCGGCCATCACCTCGACCCACAACTGGCCGATCTGGTCTGGAGCCAACTCGCCCGCTTCGCGGGCTTCGTGAAAACGCCGCTCGAAGCGGTGGAAGGCGATCTGGCGGACCACGGTGTTGAGCCCGTCCTCGATCTTGCCCGCCAGCAGCCCCTTGCGGTCAGCCGGGGTGGCCTCGGCCAGCAGCCGGTCGAACACCAGGCCCTCGCCGAAGATCGAGGCGGTCTCGGCCAGGGTCAGGGGGGTGTCAGCCAGCAAGGTGCCCAGCGGCGCGCACAGGGTCTGGTGCACGGCGTGGCCCAGTTCGTGGGCCAGGGTCAGCACGTCGCGCCGCTCGCCCATGAAGTTCATGAAGACGTAGGGGTGACGGTCGGCGGTGACCGGGTGCGAATAGGCCCCCGACTGCTTGCCGACGCGGGGGCGGGCGTCGATCCACGGCTCGGCGAAGAAGGTCCGGGCGGTGTCGGCGAATTTGGGGGCCAGGGCCTGGTAGCTGTCGAGCACGATCTCGCGCGCTTCATCCCAGCCATAGGCGCGGGGGGTGGCGGCGGTCAGGGGCGCGTTGCGGTCCCAATAGTCCAGGGTCTCGCGGCCCATGATCTTGGCCTTCAGCGCGTAATAGCGGTGTGACAAGCGCGGATAAGCCTCGACCACGGCGGCTTCCAGGGCGTCGACGGCGTCGCCGTCGACCTCGTTGGCCAGGTGGCGCGACTGGGCGGGACTGTCGAAATGCCGCCAGCGATCCTCGACCTGCTTTTCGAACGCCAGGGTGTTCATGACCAGCGCCTGGGTCGAGACACGCTCTTCCAGCGCCTGAGCCAGGGCGTCGGCGGCGGCCTTCCTGCGTTGGCTGTCGGCGTCCGACAACCGGTTCAGGGCCTCGGGCAGGGTGAGGGTCTCGTCGCCCACCTTGGCGGTCAGCTTGGCCAGGGTCTCGTCATAGAGCCGCACCCAGTTGGACACCGCCGGGCTGCGATCGACGATGTAGCGCTCCAGGTCAGGCGACAGCTCGTGGGGCCGCGACAGGCGCAGGCGGCGTAGCCACGGTGTCCACCGCTTGGCGGCGGGATGGGCCTGCAAGGCCGCTTCCAGCTCACCGTCCTCAAGCTGGTTCAGCTCCAGCGAGAAGAACAGGCTCTCGGCGGCGATCTGCGAGGCGCGAGCCCGCAGGTCGCCCTCAAACTTGGCCCAGGCCGGGTCGTCGCGGGCGACCGAGGCCGCCAGGCTGGCATAGGCCCCCACGCTCCACAGGCCGTTGGTCGCCTGCTCGTACAGCTTAATCCCGCGATCCAGCAGAACGCCCAGGCGCTCTGGCTCGCCGCGGGCCTGCAGGAACAAGCCCTCCAGCGAGGTCAGTTCGTCATTGGCGGCCTTGGCGGCGGCCAGGTCGGTTTCGATCTGCGGATCATCGCGACCGGCATAGAGGTCGGCGAGAGTCCACTCGGGCAGGGCGTCGTTCTTGAAGGGGGCGTTCATGGTCTACCGATATGGCGCGTGAGGGGCCGGACGCAATCGTAATGGATTGAATTTCAACACGATTGCTCTACATTGTAGATACTTAGACCGGGGATTAAGCCATGCGCGCATCCGTTGCCAAGTGGGGTAACAGTCTCGCCGTCCGCCTTCCGAAGGACGCGGTGGAAGCGATCGGCCTGCGCGACGGTTCCCCCCTCGACCTGACGATCCAGGACGGCGCCCTGACGCTGCGCCCGCGCCAGTGGGACATCAAGGCCTTGGTCGCCCAGATCGAAGGTGACCCACCGCCTCTCGAATTCGAGAACACGGCGCGCGGCAGTGAAGTCTGGTGAGCGACTGGTCGCCCGTTCCTGGCGAGATCGTCTGGCTCGATTTCGCCCCGACCCAAGCCACGGAACAGTCAGGACGCCGACCGGCCCTGACCCTTTCGGATAGCGGCTACAACGCCGCGACGGGTCGAGCCATGGTCGCGCCGATTACCAGCAGGGCTCGCGGCTGGCCGCTGGAGGTCGCGCTGGCGGCCAATGATCCCGTCGAGGGCGCGGTCCTGGTCGATCAGGCGCGTTGCGTCGATTGGCGCGCGCGCTTCGCCAAGCCTGCCGGTTTTTGCGCGCCTGCCACCTTGGAAGCCGTGCGCGGCAAGCTCTCGGCGTTACTGGGCCTCTAGAGCACTTCCCGACCTGACTGCGTCAGGCCGTGAGCTCTAATCTTCTGTTTTGACGCATTTTTCTTCACGCGAACCGGAACGACTTCGCTCGAAAAATGCTCTAGCCCCCACCATTACCGCGAATTAAAATGCGCCGGAGCCCGCTCCCGAATATCCTTGTTCCATCGTTGAGGGACCTTCGATGCTCCGCGTCGCCGCCGCTATCGCCATTGTGCTGAGTCTTGCCGCCGCGCCGTCGGCCATGGCGACGGACAAACCCATGGGTTGGTTCGCGACCTCGGTGCGCAGCGTGTTCATCTTCCACAGCTGCACCGAGCGGTTGAAGGAGAAGTTCAATATTGGCCCGCTCACGGGCCTTGAGGTCACCAATATGGACACAGACGCCAAGCGCGCCGACGGGGCGATGGACGTGCGGTTCGAGGCGATCACCACCGAGAAGAAGACCGCCCGCAAAACCCACTTCGCCGGCGTCTGCCATGTCGGCCCCGAGGGCGAGACCCGCATCGACGCGCGGCGGGTCAGCCAGAGCGGCGGCGAGATCCGCCGGATCAACCCCGGCAAGGCCGGCTGACATCGTCTAAGCGGCCGTTCGTTACCCCGCGTTAAGGGCGACCGTTAATCCCTGACTCACGTCTCCGAAACCCGGTCTTTACACCCGTCCTGTATCACTCTGAACCAACAAGAGCCCTGTCCCATGTCGGACGCGGCCGGTTCAGTGGGTGTCTTCAAATGACCAAGACGGTTCTCGTCGTCGACGACGATCCGACTCAACGTCGGCTGATCCAGGCCGTGCTCGAGCGCGACGGCTTCGCGGTCTCGCACGCCGAGAACGGCGACGCGGCCATGGCTCACCTGGCCAGCGGCGCGCCGGTGGATGTGGTGCTGCTGGACCTGGTCATGCCCGGCATGACGGGCCACGAGACCCTGCAGGAAATGCGGGCGCGCGGCTTTGCCCAGCCGGTGATCGTGCTGACGGCGAGCGGCGGCGTCGACACCGTGGTCAAGGCCATGCAGGCCGGCGCCACCGACTTCTTCATCAAGCCGGCCAGCCCCGAGCGGATCACCGTCTCGATCCGCAACGCCCTGTCGATGACCTCGCTGAAGGGCGAGGTCGAGCGGCTGACCAAGCGGGCCGGCAACCGCACCACCTTCGCCGACCTGATCGGAACCTCGCCGGCCATGACCCTGGTCAAGCGCATGGGCGAGCGGGCCGCCAAGAGCTCGATCCCCATCCTGATCACCGGCGAGAGCGGGGTCGGCAAGGAGCTGATCGCCCGAGCCGTGCACGGCGCCTCCGAGCGGGCCGGCAAGCCGTTCGTGGCGGTCAACTGCGGCGCCATTCCGGAGAACCTGGTCGAGTCGATCCTGTTCGGCCACGAAAAGGGCAGCTTCACCGGCGCCACCGACAAGCACCTGGGCAAGTTCAAGGAGGCCGACGGCGGCACCCTGTTCCTGGACGAGGTCGGCGAACTGCCGCTGGACATGCAGGTCAAGCTGCTGCGCGCCCTGCAGGAGGGTGAGATCGACCCGATCGGCTCCAAGCGCTCGCAGAAGGTGGACGTGCGCATCGTCTCGGCCACCAACCGCGACGTGGCCCACGCCGTCCAGCAAGGCCGGTTCCGCGAGGACCTCTATTACCGCCTGAACGTCTTCCCGATCGAGGCCCCGTCCCTGCGCGAACGTCGCGACGACATCCCGGCCCTGGTCGAGGCCTTCATCCGCCGCTTCAACATCGAAGAGGGCAAGCGGGTGGTCGGCGCCGCGCCGGAGACCCTGGGCTTCCTCAACGCCTTCGACTGGCCCGGCAATGTCCGCCAGCTAGAGAACGCGGTCTATCGCGCCATCATCCTGGCCGACGCGCCCTATCTGCAGCCCTATGATTTCCCAGCCATTTCGGGCGTCGTGCCCCCCCTGCCGGAGGCCGTCGCCTCCACGCCTTCGACCCCCGACCTGCCCGCCGTGCTGCAGGCCGCCCACGCCGCCATGGCGCGCACGCCCACACCGGACTCGCCGGTTCGCATCCTCGACGACCGCGGTCACCTGCGGACGCTGGAAGAGATCGAGCGCGACCTGATCCAGCACGCCATCGAGGTCTATGCCGGCCATATGAGCGAAGTGGCCCGCCGTCTCGGCATCGGTCGCTCGACCCTCTATCGCAAGGTGCGCGAACAGGGCATCGACGTCGACATGCGGGAAGCGTCGTGACCAGCGGCGGTCAGATCCACGGTGGATGGCGGTCCAAGGCCTGATCGTCAGGCCATTTTCAGCGCGGAATTGAAGGAGGGCGTCCCGTCGCGAGGCGCCTCCAGCCTTAGCCAGCCGTCGCCCGCGCGACGGGCGGCGCCTTCCAGCTCCAGACCTTTAAGTTCGGCCGTCACCGTCGCCAGCGGCACGACGCGCCCCCACCGTTGCGTCAGCTGCCGGGTGATCTCGGCGGCTGGAGTCACCGTGTGGCCCTTGCCTAGGACCAACAGGACCATCTCGCGAACCGAGCGGCTCTTGCGGCCGCGTCGGACGGGCGCGTCGGCGGCGAAGCTGGCGGTTTCGGCGGCTACCACCCCTTCCACCAGTCCGGCCTGTTCGATCGCCCCGAGCGCCAGGCTCAAGGCCTTCAGCTCGCCCTGGAAAGGGGCTTGAGCCCGCTTCTGCGCCTCGATCATGCGGATCTCCAAATCCGCCTTGCGTCTCAAAAGATATTCGTAGGTGCTCGCCATAGGAAAATGTCCGTCGTGCGTGAAACTTCCCCCGCGGTCACGCTATCGCGGGGCGTCGCCTGCCCGCGTTTTGCGGACAAGCTGCGCCGTAAAAAATGATTAAGAAATATACCTTCAAGTATCCACGAATTTTCGGCCCTGTTCCTTTCCAGAAACTTAACGTCGTTCGCCGATCATTGTTATTAAGTAATAAAATCAATGCTTATAGGGGATTGACACCACGACTTTCGATACCGCATTGGTTGTTGACCAAGATTACCACTTTTGCTCATTTTGAGGTTTTGCTTAGGCGTTTCACGTTTGAGACGAGCGCCTTTAGTCCTTGCTCGAAGCATTGATCTGGTGTCGGCGGCCAAAACCCTTGCCGCGTTTCATCGGCTTGCGCTCGCCTTTCGCCTTGGCGGCGATTTCCTTGAGCTTGAGGGTCTGGTTGACCGACATGGCCTGGCCGGCGCCGCCCTTCTCGGGATCGCCGAACGCCCGGCCGTAGGTCTCGATGCGCTGAGCGACCGAGCCCAGGAACTCGCCCTCCCATTCGGACAGCTCGATTCCCATCTTGTCGGCCGCACGCCGCGCACGCTTCAGGGCGTTCAACGCCGCCTTGCGGGCCTGGGCTCGGGGATCGGGCGGCTTGCTGGCGCGCATGGCGACAGACTAGCGGGCGTCGGCGGCCGGACGCACGGAGAAAAATGGCCAACTTGGTTGGCTACGATCGGGGACGCTCGCATTGCGAGGTCCCCGATCGCTCGTTAGATCGCGCCGACGGCTGACAGGTACAGGTCCAGGATCGCATCCTCTTCCTGGCGCTTGGCGCGGTCCTGCTTGAGGATGCGGACCACCTTGCGCAGGATCTTGACGTCGAAGCCGTTGCCCTTGGCCTCGGCATAGACCTCCTTGATCTGCTCGGCGATCTCGCCCTTCTCGGTCTCGAGGCGCTCGATCCGATCGATGATGCTTTTCAGCTGGCCTTGGGCGGTGGAGTTCAGGACGTCTGAATGGGCGGCGTCGTCGGCCATGGTCGTCTCGCATGTGTCGGAGGGCGGAAAGGCCGGGAACCTAGTGGCAACGGGCCGCGAGTGGAAGGCGGATTCAGCGGCCCTCGACACGTCCGCGCGAGACTTCCGCCAAGGCGGCCAGGTCGGGGGTTTCGCCCCCACCCGCCAGCAAGGCCTCCAGCCCGCCCTCGACCAGGTCGGCCAGCGGCAGGGACAGACCCTTGTCCGCGCCCGCGGCCTGGGCCAGGCGCACGTCCTTCAGCGCCAGATCGGCGGCGAAGCCTGGTGGGTGGTAGCGCCCCTCGGCGATCATGCCGCCATAGATCTTGTAGATCGGGGCGGCAAAGAGGGTGCTGGTCAGGACCTCCAGCAGATCGGCGGCCGGCACGCCGTGCGCCGCGCCCAGGGCGGTGGCCTCGCCCATGGCTTCGACGGCGGCGACGATCATCAGGTTGCCGGCGATCTTGACGGCGTTGGCGCGAACCGGATCCTCGCCCATCGGCCAGACCTTGGCCGCCAGGGCTCCCAGCACCGGCAGGGCGTGGGCCACGGCGTCGGGCGCGCCGGCCGCCAGCACGTTCAGCCCGCCGGCCCGCGCCACCGGCGGGCGGCCAAACACCGGGGCGGCCACGTAGCCCAGGCCCAGCGCGGCGTGCCGGTCGGCCAGTTCGCGTGCGAAGGCCGTGGAGATGGTGGCCAGGTTGACGTGCGTCAAACCAGGCCTGGCGCGCGGCAGGGCGTCCAGCAGCACCTCACGGATCGCCTGGTCATGAGCCAGCATCGACAGGACCATGTCGCCCTGCAGCGCCTCCTCGATCGTTTCGGCGACCTTGGCGCCCGAGGCGGCCAAGTGCGTCGCCGGGCCGGGCGAGCGGTTCCACACCGTTACGGCGTGGCCCTTCTCCAGCAGGTTCTCCACCATGGCCCTACCCATGGCCCCCAGGCCGATGAAACCGATGTCCATGGGAAGCTCCTGTCTTCCTTCTCCCATTGCAGGAGAAGGTGGCGGCCGAAGGCCGACGGATGAAGGGTCTCTCAAACGTCCGACGTCCGGCCAAATCGATCAACTGGTCGCGGCGGGCGCGTTCTTCAACCCCTCATCCGGCGCTTCGCGCCACCTTCTCCCGCAAGGGGAGAAGGGATTTCAGAGCAAGCCGTGCTTCTCGATCGCCGGGCGCAGGGCCGCCGGGTCGGTAAAGTGGTGGGTGTGGAAGCCCATCGCCGACGCCGCCGCGATATTGGCGGCGCTGTCATCGACGAACAGCAGGTCGGCGGCTTCCAGGCCCGTGCGCTCCAGCACGATCTCGTAGATCCGCGGCTCGGGCTTGATCACCCGCTCTTCGGCGGAAACCACGGCGTCGCGGAAATGGCGGAAGACCGGGCTCATGGCCTGCACGCCGGGCCAGCTCTCGGACGACATGTTGGTCAGGGCGAACTGCGGCACGTCGCGGGCCGCGAGGGCCTCGATCACCGACTCGGTCTCGGCCAAGGGTCCTGAGAACATTTCGGGCCAACGGGCCCACCAGGCGGCGATGTGCTCGGCATGGTGGGGATGCTCGGCGCTCAGCGCGGCGATGTTGTCGGCGAAAGTGACGCCGCGATCAGTGGCCGCGTGCCAGTCCATAGTCCCGACATGCGAAAGGAACCGATCCAGATGAACCGGTTCCTTGAAGATTTTCGCGTAGAGCGTGCGCGGATCCCAGCGCACGATGACGTTGCCGACGTCCCAGAGCAGCGCCCTGGGAGGCCGTGCGGGCGTCATCAGCCCTGCTTGGCTTTGAAGCGCGGATCGGTCTTGTTGATGATGTAGACCACGCCCTTGCGGCGGACCAACTTGCAATCGCGGTGACGCGACTTCAGCGACTTCAGCGAGCTACGAACCTTCATGACCGTCTCTATACTCAGCGGAGAGGTTCGCGACCGCCATGCTGGCGAAAGGAACATCCGGGGTGTTTCGGAGGGCAGGCGTATAAGCAGCGCAGGCAGCGGAGTCAATGCGCGCCATAGGTATCAGGTCACTCAAGGAAGCGCGATGACATGACCAGGGTCGCCGGAACCCAGGGCTACGACCAGGACGTCGCGGCGTTCTTCGAACGGTCGGAAAACGTCGCCTTCGCCGACAAGCACGCCGCTGTGCTCAGCGTCCACCCCGCCCCGCCCGCCAGGATCCTCGACATCGGGGCTGGAAGCGGTCGCGACGCCGCCGACTTCGCGAACCTGGGACACACCGTGCTGGCCGTGGAACCGACGCCGGCCTTGCTGGCCGGCGCGATCGCCCACCACGATCATCCCGCCATCACATGGCTGGACGACAGCCTTCCGGATCTGTCGGCCGTGCTGGCGCGCGGCGAGACGTTCGACCTCGTCCTGCTATCGGCGGTCTGGATGCATCTGGACGAAGACGAGAGGCGGCGGGCCATGCCGAACCTCTCGGCCCTCTTGGCGGAGCGCGGCGTGCTGATCCTCTCGTTGCGCCATGGCCCCGTCCCTCCCGGTCGCCGGATGTTCGCGGTTGCGGCCACCGAGACCATCGCCTTGGCCCAGGCCGCAGACCTTCGGATCCTGGTCCACGAGACGCAGGACTCCATCCAGCCGGCCAACCGACTGGCAGGCGTCACCTGGACGATCCTGGCGTTCCAGGCCGAAAACGCCGCAGATCGAACGCGGCAGGCCGCAACCTTCACCGCTCTGTCGCCCTTGTGATTGCGGCCTTGGTGCAAACCCCGTTAGCCTGCCGTCATGGATAGACGCGTTTTTCTCGTTCTGCTGTTGGCGGGTTGCGCCGACACCTCGACCAACGCTCCGTTGTCGCCTTCGACCGCCGCACCGACGCCGCTTGGCCCCGCCCCCATGCCGCCCGCGCCGAAGCCGGTGACGGCGGGCGGCGACATCAATTTCGACGCCTGGCTGGCCGCCTTCAAGCAGAGGGCCCTGGCCGCCGGCCTGAGCCAGGCCCTGCTCGACCGCGAACTGAACGGCGTGACGCCCGATCCCAAGGTGGTGTCGCTGGATGGCAGGCAGCCGGAATTCTCCAAGCCGGTCGGCGACTATATCAAGGGCGTGATCAGCGACGACCGCGTGGCCGTGGGCCAGGGCAAGCGCGAAACCCTGACCTTCCTGCCGGGCGTGGAGAGCCGCTACGGCGTGCCGCGCGACATCCTGCTGGCCGTCTGGGCCATGGAATCGGCGTTTGGCAAGCTGCAGGGCAGTTTCGACGTCGTGCGCTCGATGGCCAGCCTGGCCGCCGACGGCCGCCGCCGGACCTGGGCCGAGGGCGAGTTGATCGCCGCCCTGAAGATCATCGATTCAGGCGAGGCCACCCGCGCCCAGCTGCGCGGCTCGTGGGCCGGGGCCATGGGCCAGACCCAGTTCCTGCCGTCCAACTACCTGACCACCGCCGTCGACAACGACGGTGACGGTCATCGCGACATCTGGGGCAGCGACAGCGACAGCCTGGCCTCGGCCGCCAACCTGCTGAAGAAGGGCGGCTGGAAGCCCGGCGTCGGCTGGGCCAAGGAAGTGGTCCTGCCGGCCGGCTTCGATTACGGCTTGGCCGAGGGGCCGCGCGAGATCCCGTCCTGGTGGGAAGCGCTGGGCGTGCGGGGTGCCGATGGCCTGCCCTGGACGGCCGCCGACGCCGCCTCGCCCGCCGGCCTGATCCTGCCGGCCGGGGCAGCGGGTCCGGCCTTCCTGGCCCTGCCCAACCATTTCGCGATCCGCACCTACAACAACTCGACGTCCTACGCCCTGGGGATCGGCCTGCTGGCCGACCGCTTCGCCGGCGGCGGGCCGCTGGTTGCATCCTGGCCGGTCGAGACGCCGCTCTCGCTGGCCGACCGGATGGCCGCCCAGATCGCCCTCTCCCGCCTGGGCTTCGACCCCGGCCCAGCCGATGGCGTGATCGGGGCCGGCACCCGCAAGGCCCTGCGCGCCTGGCAACAGGACCGCCGCCTGCCGGCCGACGGCTATCTGTCGTCCGACATGGTGGCGCGGCTGAAGGCCCAGGCGGGGATTGGCTAAGCATCCGTTGGAGTAATCGACAACAGGCCGAACTGTTGGCATAAAGTCCAACATGAAGGCGGAGTTGCTCCTTCGCGAACGTCACCTGCTTGCTGGCGCCGCTTTTGTGGAGATGCGGATTTAACGTGTAAGCCGACCGGTGCTTGGGTCGATGCACGATTTCCAACACGCGCTGGTCTACGTGGTCAGTGGCGTCTGCGCGCTTCGCTATGACAACGAGGCCGGCAAGGGCGATCACAAGCACGAAAGAGAGCGTGAACAGGTCTACGCCTTCAGGTCTTCAGAGCACCTTCTGGCTGACTTCTGGAACGCGGTCGATGCGTGGAGGCCCCAATGAACACCGTGACCCTTTCCATCGGCTTGCGCGAAGACGTCAACCGACGCGCCCTGGGGGCGTTCGAGGGCAAGCCCCAAGGCGCGCGAATTTCGTTCGCCTCAACCGACCTTCTTTGGAGCACCTTGACCCGAAAACGCTGGGAGATCCTGCGAGCCATGAGGGCTCAGGGCGCTCTATCGATCCGCGAGGTCGCTCGCCGCGTCGGGCGCGACGTCAAGGCGGTACATGGCGACGTGCGGGCCTTGATCGCAGTGGGCGTCATAGAGAGCGCTGCCGGCGGCGGCGTGATCTTTCCCTATGACGCGGTTCACGTTGACTTCACGCTCGAAGCGAGCGCGGCGTAGGCCTTAGTGCGGCCCCGTCGCGTCGATCGAGCTGGCGTCGATGACCTGACTTTCGTCGCGGCGCTCCTGGGCCTGCTCGGCGTCGCCGACCTTGCGCATGATCGGGTCGATCAGGGCGTAGGCGACCAGGCCCGACAGGATCGCCAGGTTCAGCAGGTAGGGCGACGGATGGGCCCACTTGTAGAGCGCCACGCCCAGCACCGGGGCGATGATCACCGAAGCCCCGTTGATGGCGCTGATGGCCCCGGCCACCGCCCCCTGCTCCTCGTGCCCCACCGACAGCGAGGCGCCGGCGGTGAAGCCCGGCCGCGCGAAGCCATAGCCCAGGCTGCACAGCGCGAAAGCCACCACGAGGGTATGGTAGTCGGGCGAGAAGGCGACGATCAGATTGCCCACGGCCGCGCAGCCGGCGCCCACCCACAGCAGTTGGCGAGGCTTCAGCCGCAGCATGCGGATCAGGCCCCATTGGGCGAGCAGGCTGGCCACCGCGCCGGCCATCATCGCCACGCCCGCGAAGGCGGCGGCCTTGGCCGGCGAGATCTGCAGCTTGTCGATGACCATGAAGCCCAGGGTCTGTTGGTTCACGGTCTGGGCGCTGGCCAGGAGAAAGCCGAAGATGATGAAGGGCATGATCCGCCGGTCGTTCCAGCGCACCCGGGCGCGGGGCTTGTGGTCGGCGGCGCCTTCCCGGTCGGGGATCTCCTCCGGCTTCTCTGGCAGGCCGCGCACGACCAGCACCAGCACGATCACCGCGATCAGGGCGAACGAGAACATCGGCCCGGCCAGCGTCACCAGCGGAAAGACCAGGAACGGCGCCACGGCCGGGCCGAGGATCGTCCCCAGCCCGCTGGCCGAGGCCATGGTGGCCAGGGCGTTGGTGCGGTCGGCCGGCGCGGTGCGGTCGGCGACATAGGCCTGGGCCGCAGGGTTCGAGGCCGAGCCGACCAGGCCGAAGATCGCCCGCGACAGGGCCGCGCCCGCGAACACCGCCAGCGGGACCATCAGGCCCTTCAGGCCCATGAAGATGAAGAAGCCAAAGCCCAGCATCGAGATCGCGAAACCGGCCATGCCCAGCACGACCATCGGCTTGCGCCCCCGCTTGTCGGACATTCGCGCCCAGACCGGCGACATCACGCCCCACAGCAGGGCCGACAGCGAGAAGATCGAGCTGATCAGCACGTCCGGAATGCCCACCTCGCGGCCAATGGCCGGCAGCACGGTCTGCAGGGCGGTGTTGCCGGCGGCGCTGGACAGCAGCACGGCGAACAGGATGGCGAAGGCCCTGCCCTTGGCCCGCTCATCCAGGCTGGCGTTCGCCTGCGGGTCCGGACCGGACTGCGTCATGCTCTCCCTCCCAAGCGACGCGGGAGGACGCCGTTGAACCGGCTTTGGCTCCATCGGCCGTCAAACACTTGTTAGGCGGGTGTGGCGAAAGGCGCAACATGCCCTTCTGGGAGCGCGCCTCACGCTCACCTTGGATTAAGCATTGACGGCGATGATCCGGGCGCAAGTTACCCAGGGCTCTCTTCGTCATGTTCCAGATCATCGGCATCGTCCTGCTGTTTGGCCTCGTGTTCGGCAGCTTCATCATGTCTGGCGGCAAGATGGACGTTATCATCGAGGCCGCCCCCCACGAGCTGATGTGTATTCTCGGCGCGGGCATCGCCTCGTTCCTGATCTCGAACTCGATGACGGTGATCAAGGCCACCGGCGGCGGCTTCGGCAAGATCTTCAAAGGCCCCAAGTGGAAGACCAGCGACTATAGCGACCTGCTGAGCCTGCTGTTCCTGCTGACCAAGACCATGAAGTCCAAGGGCGTCATCGCCTTGGAAAGCCACATCGAAAAGCCGGGCGACAGCACGATCTTCCAGCGCTATCCGAAGATCACCAAGGACCACTTCGCCGTCGATTTCATCTGCGACACCCTGCGGATGATGACCATGAACCTGGAAGATCCCCACCAGGTCGAGGACGCGATGGAGAAGCAACTCGAAAAGCATCACCACGAGGGCCTGGCCCCGGCCCACGCCCTGCAAAGCCTGGCCGACGCCTTGCCCGCCCTGGGCATCGTCGCCGCCGTGCTGGGCGTCATCAAGACCATGGGCTCGATCACCGAACCGCCCGCCGTGCTGGGCGCGATGATCGGCGGCGCTCTGGTCGGCACCTTCCTCGGCGTCTTCCTGGCCTATGGCATGGTCGGCCCGTTCGCCACGCGCCTGACGGCTGTGGTCGATGAGGAAGGCTCGTTCTACAAGATCATCCAGGCCGTCCTGGTGGCCCATCTGCACGGCAACGCCGCCCAGATCAGCGTCGAGATCGGCCGTGGTAATGTTCCGACCCCCTCGCAGCCGAGCTTCCTGGAGTTGGAGACCGCGCTGCAGGCCATTCCCGCCGAGGCCTGATAACGGGCGCACATGACGATCACGCAGCGATCACGGATCCGTGAATTCTCTGCTTGCCCCTGCGTTCGAACTGATGTTCTGTGATCACAGGACGCGGCCCCAAGGCCGCGTCAGCGAACACAGCAGTCGCAAGGGAAGCCCCATGACCACCAAGGTTCTCCGCACCATCCTGATCGCCGGCATGGCCGTCTCGGCCCTGTCGCTCGCCGCCTGCGGCAAGAAGGAAGAGGCCGCCGACGCCTCGACCGCCGCGGCTCAAAGCGCCGCCGCCTCGGCCAGCACCGCCACCGACGCCGCCGCGACCGCCTCCGGCGCCGCCGCCGACGCCAACAAGGCCGCCGCCGACGCCGCCGCCGCTCCGGCTGGGGCCGTCGACGCCACCACCGCCGCCGAAGCGCCGGCCGCCGGCACGACCACCACCACGACCACTGTCGAGAAGAAGACCGAAGCGCCGGCCGCTCACTAAGCCTAAGCCTTTCAAGGCTTTCGGAAGGGCCGTCCGCGAGGGCGGCCCTTCTTCTATGGGCCGCTCTCGCTATAAGGCAGGCATGAGCGAGCCCGCGCCCTCCCCCGACTCTCCGCTCGTCTGGCGCGACGACGGCATGCCGCTGTCAGCGCTGTACGGCGACGTCTACTTCTCCAGCGCCGACGGGCTGGCCGAGACCCGGGCGGTGTTCCTCGAGGGATGCGGCTTGCCAGCCGCCTGGGTGGGACGCGGTCACTTCACGGTCGGCGAGCTGGGCTTTGGCACCGGGCTGAACATCGCCGCCCTGCTGGACCTGTGGCGGCGAAAAAAAGTGGCGGGCCAGCGCCTCCACATCTTCTCGGTCGAGGCCCACCCGATCACCCGCGACGAGGCGGCCCGGGCCCTGGCGGTCTGGCCGGAGCTGGGCGAAGCGGCCCAGGTGCTGCTCGACCATTGGCCCGGCGTGGCGCGAGGTTTCCACCGCGTCGACCTGCCCGGCTTCGACGCCACTTTCGACCTGGCGATCATGGATGTCGAACAGGCGCTGGCGACCTGGGACGGCGCGGCCGACGCCTGGTTCCTCGACGGCTTTTCGCCCGCCCTCAACCCCGCCATGTGGCGCGAGGAGATCATGGCGGCTGTCGCCGCACGATCGGCGTCCGGCGCGCGGGCCGCCACCTTCACCGTGGCCGGCGCGGTGCGGCGCGGCCTGGCCGCCGCTGGGTTCCAAGTCGATAAACGCCCGGGCTTCGGACGCAAGAAAGAGCGACTGGAGGCCCGCCTGCCGGGCGGACCGGTCGCGGCGCCCCGCCCTCGCCGCCTGGCGGTGATCGGCGGCGGGATCGCCGGAGCGGCCTTGGCCCGCGCGGGCCGCGCCGAGGGCCTGGAGGTCTGCCTGTTTGACGACGGCCATGCGCCGGCCTCGGGCAATCCCGCCGCCTTGGTCACCCCCGCCGTAGACGCCGGCGGCGGCCTACGCGCCGCCCTGCCGGCCCAGGCCTTTGCCCGCGCCGTGGCGCTATACGAAACCCTGCCCGAGGCCGTGATCGCCCGCGGGGTGCTGAAACTGCCCGCCGCCCCGCGCGATGAGGCTCGCCACGCCGTCGTGTCCGAGCAGGACCTGTTCGAGCCTGGCGCCATGGCCTTGTTGGACGCCGACGCCGTCACCGCGCGCCTGGGCGAGCCCGCGCCGGGCGGCTTGCTGATGACCAGCGCCCTGGTGGTGGAGCCGGCCCGCGTGCTGGACGCCTGGCGTGGCGCGCTGACCGCAACCTTGGTCGCTCGCATCGACCATGACAACGCGACCTGGCGGTTGTTCGACGTCGACGACCGTTGCCTGGCGCAAGTGGACGCGGTGGTCCTGGCCGGAGGCGCCGGGCAGGCCCGGCTATGGCCCGACGCGCCGCTGCGGCCCATTCGCGGTCAGACCAGTTGGACAACCGGCCCGGCCCCAGCCCCAGCCACCGCCCCAGACCCCGTAGCCTTTGGAGGCTACGCGACGCCGACCCGCGAAGGCGTGCTGTTTGGCGCCACCCATGATCGTGACGACCTTGGAACCGAGATTCGCGCCGTCGATCACGCCCGAAACCTGGAGGCCCTTTTCAAGGGCTTGCCGAAGCTGGCGGCCAGGCTGGATCCAGCGACGTTCGAGGGGCGCGCGGCCGTCCGGGCCACCACCGCCGACCATCTGCCCCTGGCTGGCGCGGTTCCGGACGCGCCGACGGGGCTTTGGGTCATGGGCGGCCTGGGTGGGCGCGGCTTCTGCCTGGCGCCTTTGTTGGCCGAACATCTGGTCGCCCGGATTCTCGACGTGCCCTCGCCCCTGCCTCGCCCCCTGTCGGCGCTCATCGAGCCGGCCCGATTTTCATCGCGACAGGGCGTTGGCGAACGCCAAAGCCCCTGACGATCGACCAAAGAAAAGGGCCCGGCGTCGCCGCCGGGCCCTCGACTTCAGTGCTGATCGCGATCTTTAGAAGTTGATCGAGATCGTGGAACGGCGGTTCAGCGGTTCCTTCACACCATCGCCGGTGGCGACGGCGGGAGCGCTTTCGCCCTTCCAGTCGACGGCCAGGGTGGTGGCCGCGACGCCTGCGCCGACCAGACCGTCAGCCACGGCCTTGGCCCGGCGTTCGGAAAGCTTGGCGTTGTACTTCGGCGAACCCGAGGTGTCGGTATGGCCGACCACGGTGATCTTCGTGGCGTTGCCGCCCTTGGCATAGTCGGCCGCCTGGCTGATCACGGCCTGGGCTTCCGGCGTCAGCACGTACTGATCGAACGGGAAGTAGACCACGAACTCCCTGGCTTCGTACGCAGCAGCCGGAGGCGGGGGCGGCGGGGGAGCCGGCATTTCAGGCGGGGGCGGGGGGGGCGGGGGCGGCGGGGGCGGCGGGGGCGGCGGCGGCGAGCCGAAGGTGTAACGGACGCCCAGGGTGATCGAGGTGTCCTTGTACTTGCCGCTGAAGGTGCCGACATCGGTCACCGAACCACCAGCCACGGGGCTGACGTTCGAGGTCACCGAACCCCATTGCAGGTCGTCGGTCTCCAGGTAGCGACCCGTCAGGTCCAGGGACCAGTTCGGAGCGAAGTCCCAGGCGACGCCCAGCAGGCCTTGATAGGCCAGGGCCTGGTCGACGTCGTCGAAGCTGGTGTTCTGGATTTGCGCGGTGGTGACGGGCGTGACGGCCCGGCCAGCTTGCTGGCCGTAGACCTTGTTATGAACCCAGGCCGTACCGACGCCCGCCCCGATGAAGGGGTGGAAGCTGGAGTCGGGCATGAAGTCATAGATGACGTTGGCCATCAGGGTGGTGGCCTTCAGCTCGCCGTTCGGTTCGCCGCAGGTCGGGTTGGCCGCGGTGCGGATCGGGCCGGCGGTGCACAGACCGATCGGCTGAGGACGACCGGCCGAACCCTTGACGCCGGAGATGTCGCCGCTGCGATAGCCGTATTCGCCTTCGACCCGCCAGTTGGGGGTAAAGCGATAACCGATGCGGCCAAAGCCCGCCCAGTCGTCGTCGGCCGAGAACGTCCATTTGTAAGGTTGGCCGTCTGTGGCGTTGACCGACGAAGTCGCCTTGACGCCGTCGGTCATGTGGTACCCGACGTCGCCGGCGACGTACCATCCGCTCAATGCACTTTGGGCGGAGGCGCCTGACGCGGCGCAGAGCGCAAGCGTCGCGACACCTGCCAGCAACCGGATTTTCATGATGTGAACCCTCTAGATGAATGTCTTGAAGCCGACAGAAGCAGCTTCAAGACGACAAACGCGCCAAGTCAGGAAATAGGTGTGGCCGATCCGCCACAACGGCCTCTATTTCGTCGAGATTGCGACTTTGCAGCCTGCAACTCCCGCCGACCTTGAACCGAACCGGCGAAATCAGAGACTGAATTCTTGATCCCCGCGCCGTGAACTCTAGATTTTGACGCCGCTTCAACACGTGAAAACGCCAAATTCCCTGAGTTTCGCGCAAAAGAAGCGCTGCAGACGGCAGAATGCTAAAGCACCAGACCGGAAATGGTTACGCCAACGGTCAGAGATTTAAAGTGCGCCTGCTGCGGAACCATTCGCGGCCGAGCAGATTCGTCCGTGCACGCAAGGCCCGACAACAACGCAATCTTGGGAGGAGATGGTGGACGCGACAGGGATTGAACCTGTGACCCCCTCGATGTCAACGAACGGCAATCCTGTCGAAACCCTTATTGCGTAGGGGTTTGGCGTCACGCTTCACCCCGTTTTGTTCACGCCAATTCGGGGCCAACCTGGGGGGCATTCGGGGGGCAAGAGGTGGTCGCGCTTAATGGCCTAGAGCGCGGTGCGGCTGCCACGTCGAACGGCCATCAATTGGTGTGCGGATTCGCCAGATGCACCATTGGCCCGGATGGTCAAGCGAGAGCTAAACCTTTTTCGCAGAGACTCATTGTTTAGTGATATGATTCGAACGCCCACCGCCAGCAGGGCCGGAAACAGATGCCCTTTATAGCCCGCATACCGAAATGGTTTTCTGCGCGTCGAGCCGCACAGGTCACCGCCTTCTTTGCTGACAAAGAGGGTGGCAGCATTAATGTGCTCCGCGCCACGAAACTGATCTATCTGAGCGATAGAGCGAGCATGGCGGAGCGGGAGTACCCGGTGACGGGCGATAATTTCGTCGCGATGCCGTTTGGTCCAGTGAACACCTACACGTACAGTTTGATGAACGGCGAGGCGGAACCGCCACAGACGCATATTTGGGCGGAATTCATCGGCCCGCGCGCCAACTACCGAGTGCCGCTTGCTCGTCCCATCACCATCGACGATCTGGACGAACTTAGTCGCTCCGACATTCGCATTCTCGAAGCTACCTGGAACGCCTTCAAGGACATCGAGAAATACGAGCTTGCTGAATGGACACACAGGTTCTGCCCCGAGTGGCGGGACCCTGCCGGTTCGTCCGTCCCGATCGATTTTGCTACCGTGTTCAAGCGGCTAGACAAGGCGGAGCCAATTGAATTGGCCGAGCAACTTCAGGCGGAACGGGTGCTAGTGGCGAGCTTTGCTGCCTAGTGGCCGAGTTGCCCTATCGAGCTGGTGGGCTGCTAATGCCCTTCCAACCAAAGTTGCACCTGTTCGCCATCATGAACGATCCCTGCCCTGAAAAGCTGTGTCTAGTCGTCATGGTGACAACCACATACCCCGGGCGGAGGCACGACCCATCGTGCACACTCGACAACGGAGATCATCCGTTCATAACGCACCCGAGCCACATGCTTTACCGCATGGCGGAGACAGTGCACGCAGCGCAGATCCGAAACCGCATCGGCCAAAAAATATATGTCCCGCGCGACGATTTTGGCCCAGCGGTTTTCAAACGAATTGCCGACGGATTGTTTGCTTCTGAGGAGACGCGTGGCCGCATTCTCAAATACGCTGAAAACAATGGGGTCTAGCCAGGTAGTCCACGGTCATCTCGCTCCGCCCAGCGCCTCCCTCGCCTTCGCCTGGTGATCCGGCCGGTGGTGGCCGTAGTGTTTCTCAAGGGTCGCCGTGCTCATGCCGGTGTAGGCGGCCGCGTCCCAGACTTTCACGCCGCGTTCCATCAGCCAAGTCGCGCAGGTGTGGCGCATCCAGTGCGGGGTGATCTCCCCGTCCAGACCCGCGTCATGGACGATGTTCGCGAAACCTTTGCGTATCCGCCCAGCCAGCGGTCGGCCGCCATGGTGCAGGACCGTGGCGGCGCGCTGGGCTGGTTTCGCGCGGCGCTTGGTGGCGGCGTGCTCGCCGTCATCCTGTAACCGCTTTGTCTTTTCGTCCTCGGCCTTCCAGCGCCTCATGTGCGCCAGCAGGCGCGGCGGCATCCGAACCATGGGCCGGCGCTTGGTCTTGTGGTCCTTCTCATCCTTGCCGCGGCGATAGATGACGCCGTCATCCAGATCGACCCAGGCCTGCGCTGGGCTCTCATGCCAGAGCAGCTTGG
This sequence comes from Caulobacter sp. DWP3-1-3b2, assembly GCF_049896325.1. Lineage (NCBI taxonomy): Bacteria > Pseudomonadati > Pseudomonadota > Alphaproteobacteria > Caulobacterales > Caulobacteraceae > Caulobacter > Caulobacter sp. DWP3-1-3b2. The sequence continues at coordinate 14,079 of NZ_JAFCUB010000043.1, read as the reverse complement.
GGATCACGCCTGGCCGCGTACCGGTATAGACGGCTATCAGGATGAACCGGCGGAGGTGGCGCCGGTTGGCGGCGGCCGAACCCGGTAGCCGCACCCATGTCCCGTCGGTCTTAAGCCGCCACCCCAGGGCTGCTTTCAACAGTCGCGCGACCTGATGTCGGGTCAGCGCGTCACGGGGGCTCTCAGGCTTCTCCGGCAGCGACACCTTGGGGAGCCTGGTCAGCCGATGCTCGCCGTCCCAGTAGCCGATGGCCGCGGACAGATCTTCGAGCTCGCGCCGCGCCCCCTGCGCTGTGACCATTCTGGGCGCGCTCTTGGTGAACGACTTGATTGGCTGCGTCATGCGATAGGCCACATAGGCCTCGCAGGTGGACCGGCGCACGTCGGCCAGGGTCTTGTCGCCCCACCACGCCATTATCGCCTCAAGTCGCGCCTTCGCCGATCCCGGATCCTGAACCTTAGGCGCCTTCTCCAGGCTGTAGAGCGCAACTACCTCGGCGACGTAAACGCTGGCCGGATCACCTGAGCGCTCGGCGCCCTGCCCTTTTTCGGGTCGCCACTTTTCGGCGATGTACTCGGCGAGGGCCCGCTCAGCATCCCCAAGGCGGCTTGGGCCGCAGCCTGTGCTGATCTCAGACGATCCGTCCCGGATGACCCAGACGTCTTGGGTTCGTTTTTCCGGCCGCCCCTTGCGGAGGTAGAGCCTCGGGCCCCTCGTTCTTGACATGGCTTCGGCTCGAATAGGGCGCGGACCTGCGCGGGGGTGATGAAATGCTTTCCCGCCACGATGGCCGGGGTCAATCGGCCGTTCGCGATCTCGCAGCGCAGGGAGGCGATGGTGAGCGGGCCGTGCGGATAGAAGACCGCAATGACCTCGCGGAGTGTCATGGGGGCATTGTCCGGCCAGTCGACAGCGTCTGGACGCCTGGCGACGCGCGCAAGGGCATCACGTGTCATGGCAAGATCCGGCTGGCGGCCCCGGCGGATCGAAGTCGCGAAGGACGGCGAACACCTCCTGAGGGACCTCGCTGTTCCAGACGTGGAGCGGAACGAGCGCGTTGCAGACCCGGCAACACGCCCCATCGACGTAGTCCTCGACGTCAAACCCGTTCTCGTCCTTCAGGGTATCGCCATCGACGACGGTCGCGAACGGACAGCTGCTCTCGCTGACCTCGACGTGCTCGCGCTCGCCGCAGAACGGGCAGTCTCGCTTGATGCGAGCGTCCATCAGGTGGCCCTCGCAGCTTCCGCATAGACCTGGGCCCGCATTGCGTGATGGCCGCCCATCCAAAGGAATGTCAACCGCTGGCTGCCATCGACCAGCTGGGCGGCGGAGAGATAGCCGCTAGCCACCCCTTCATTTTCGTCCGCCAGTTCGGCGAGGCGCTGGCGCGGCAGATCGCGGACATCGACCGACACGCCGGCGATGAACTCGATTTCCCGCTCGATGCGCTGTTCGACCGAGAGCGGCGCCGCGAACATCGCGCAGGGAGGTTCATGGCGGCCCATCAGACGAACCCCGCCCGCTGTTCGACCTTAGCGACGAAATCGCCGCAGAAGTCGGAGCCCCAGGTCGCAGGCCAAGCGGTGTAACGCTGGCAGATGCTCGAAATCTCCTCGGGCCTGTCTTCGCTCAGGTCCGCCAGGTCGCCTCGTTCCACCTGAATACGGGAGACGATCAGTGGCAGATCGAACGTCGCGCGGGGGGCATAGCGGCGGCAGTCGCCGAATTGCTCATCACCCCGGTAGGCCTCGCTCTCGGCCTTCCAGAATTTGCAGTCAGCGCATTTCATTTCGCAGCCCCCGAGTAACGAGTGATACCCCTCAGCATGTTCGAGAGGTGCTTTCTGGACTCCTTGGAACAGTCTCTCGCCATGATTTCGCAGCTTCCAGCCAGACGCGGCAGTGCTTTTCCTTGCTCACGAAATTCGACCGCCATGGTGGCCGACTGGATGGCTCCCTCGGCTGGCGTGCTCGGAAAGTAAGGGTTTTTCATGCGAGCACCGTTGCGTTAGCCGGCGGGTCAAAGTCGCGCAGCACGGCGAGGCGCTCTGGCGGGATTTCGCGCAGCCAGACGGTTAGAGGCGCGGCCGCCCAGCACGCCTCGCACCAGACGCCGTCAACCTCCTCCACCACTTCGCACCCGCTCTCATCGGTCGTCGTGGCCCCATTGATGATCAGCGGCTGGATGGCGCCGCCCTCTTGAATGGTGAGATGCTCGCGCTCGCCGCAGAACGGGCAGGGATGCTTGATCCTTAGGTCCATCACACGGCCTCCGCCGGGTCTTCGCCAGCGCGACGCGGCTTGATCTCGGCCAGGCAGGACAAGAACCAGCGCGCTTTGCCGCTATGATCGTCAGCAGTTCGGTTCAGCGTACGGGTCGATGCCGGGTCGGTCTCAGGGTGCCGGCTAACAATTCGACAGGCTCCGGCCCACGCGGCGTGACTGATCGCGAGGGTAAAAGCCTCCTCGCAGGGTGTTCGGCTGGGATCGAGCTTGGTCACGGTTATCTCCTCGGGAGATTCGAGGGCTATGGGCGGAGTGTTAACTCGTCAAAAGCGCGCCAGCAGGAGCCGGCGACGCCGGCGCGTGCTACTCAGCGGCGATGGCGACGGGGTCGGCGTTGCCGGGAAAGACGCCGCACTGCTGGGCTGCTGCTCCCGCGATCCAGCCGGCGGTCACGGCCCTGCTGCCGACGAGTGCCTTCGGCTGCTGTTCAGCAAAGAGAGCCTTGATGTCGTCCAGCAGCGACCGCACCATCTTCCATTCGAGGTCTTCGCCACAAACACTGTCGGGCGTGGGCGCCCAGTCCTCAACCAGCCAGACACGACCCATCAAGCCTGCCAACGTCTTGGCGCGCAACAAGGTGGCCCTGTCGAGGGCCGGCTGCATGGCCTCGGTATGCTGCTCGGCTTCCTCGACCCTGTCGGCCTTTATCGCCGACTCCTGTCGTTGGCGCAGCTGCATCTGGTCACCGACAGCCGACAGGAGATCGAAGTCGACAGACGGGTCATCGGCGAGCAGATGGGCCTGTGGCACCGGGCCCGCCAACCGCTGGATGTCGCGATAGACCGAGGCCTGGGCCACTTCGCCCAAGTCTCCGCTGCTGTCGCACCCTGCCAAGATCGCGCTCAAGTCGCCGCTGCCCCAGTCGTCCTTCATGTTATCGGCCAGCTTCCACAGCACAGCCGCAAGGTCTGGCGCCGGCGTGGTGTAGACAGCGAACTCGGCGTCGCTCAACGCGTCTTGCTGTTCCTGGGGCGGGTCGCGGCCTTCGCGCTCGGAGTAGGCCGCCATGTCGGCGCGGATCTGGTCACGGTGAGCGACGGCGGCGTCCCAGGCGGTCCGATCCTGAAACGACCCCGGAGGCTTGTTTGCCAGTGCGTAGATGTCGGCCATGATGCCGTCGACCAAGCATTCTCCATCCCAATGGTCATGCTCAGGGTCGATCACGCGTGAAGCCAGATCGCTGGCCACAGCGTCCGGCGACGTGTTGTACAGCTCCTTCTGAATGATCTCGTACTTGCGAAGCATCATCCGAGGATCGGTGGTTCGCAAGTTGACGATCTGGCGCACTTGGTCGGCCAACTCGTCCAGCAGCTTGCTCGTCGCGCGTTCCCATTTGTCGCGGTCGCGCTGGCTTGTGGCCATGCCTTCCGCAGCCCTGGCTTCTTCGTAGCGAACCGTGAGTGCTTCCCACGCCAGGACCCGAGCATCGAACTCCCCGTCGCAAGTCGACGTCGGCGACGAGGAAACGACATCGTTCTTGCGGAAAAAGACCGCGTCGATGGCCAGGCCGCCGAGGCCGACCTCCAGGTTGAGGTTGCGCGACCGGTTTTGAAGTTCGCCAACCAGACCGGCGACATAGCTGATGCCCGTGGGGTTGATCGCCATCTTGGCGTAGGTGCCGTCGGTGACGAAGCTCTTCGCGATCGTCTCGATGGACACGTGGGCGGCCATCTGAGCGCTGACGCCGCTGTCGCGATGGCCCGCCCGACAGGCCTTGCGGTAGGCCTCGCCGACCACGCCCGGATCGTCGCCGACCTTCGTGCGCCCGTTCGAAACTGCGTCGTGCAGCTTCTTCACATCCTTGGCCACGGCCTTCCAGGCCTGGTGAACCTCGGGCGTGCAGGCCTGCGGGAACTGGTAATCGACCTTGCGGCGCTGAGACTTGTTGCCCGTGGCCAGAAGCATGGCGGCCTCGGCGCGGGCCGGGGTGGCTTCGGCTTGAGCGGGGGTGGTGGTCGATTGGGCGTGCATGACGCGTCCTCCGTTGGTGACGGGAGAACGCTAGCTTTTCTGTCGAAGCAGTCAACAGGTTTTCTGTCGAGCTAGTCGATATCTCCATTCTCCGGGACAGAGTAAAACTTGTTCAGTCGCAGCGGAGGCGAGTTCGGGCGGGGCAACACGTTCACGCTAGCGACTACGACCTGGTCGATTCGGATTCGCGGAGCACCAAGTTCGAATTTGAGGGCGATCGCCGCCGGGGATTTTTCGCCTATTCCAATCAGGTCCACTCCCTGCGGGCCTACGCGGATCTCCCTGAGGCTCTCTAGGTAAAGCTCGTCTGAGGTCATTGTTGCAACCACATGCGACCGATCGTGTATCGACGCTATCGTGTGGTGAGCGGTCAGTATCAAAGACCCCTTGGGGTAAATAGGAGACAAAGAGCCGTCAGCTTCATACGCCCTCAAATCTCCAGCTGAGTAGCCCGGGATTCGGATCTCCAAACCAACTTCGTCCGCGTCATATTCGTACTGCTCGGCCCATTTTGCGGAAATACGGCCCATTCGGGGAATGAAATAGTCCGCCGTCCTTCTTGCCTCGTAGTCCTCTTCCGAAGCACGGAACTGAGCCAGATCGGCTGAACCGCTGTCGCCGAAAAGAATAAACTGAGCCGGGACGTCGAGGATTGCGCCATAGGCCTCAGCTAATGGATAGGGAATTCCGTTTGTCCCATTTTCTTGGTTTCTAATGGCGCTCGGCGATATCGGTCGCGGCCGACCGGCCTTGACCGCAGCTAAGACGCCGAGTTCCGACGCGCTCAGCCCAGCCTTCCGCCGGAAGAATCGTAGTCGGTCACCTGGGGTTTCGACGTCGCTCGACATACTTACCCTTACGACAGAAGACCTGTTGCAATCAAACGACAGAAAAGCTAGCGTTCTTCAATGGACGCATACTTCTCTCCCCTAATTCGCCGCTGGCCGACAGTTGTTAGTTTCGCGTCAGAGGTCGGCTGTCCGGAACGGACGGCGCGCGAATGGGTCAGGACCGACTCCATTCCTGCAGCCTGGTTTGCAGCTGTTGTTCGAGCTTCAGTGGTTCGCGGTTTGAATGACGTAACGCATGAACTTCTGGCGTCTAGGGCGGAAGCGCGGAGGCTAAACAATGCCGCTCGATCCAAGGCGTCCGCCGGGACGGAAGCAGCGTGATGAACGCGCCGGCCCAGGTCGCCGAGCCCTATGCGCCAGCGCGCAGTTGCCGAGCAATCGCTGCTAAGTCGAGGGCGCCATTGATAATGTCAGTGGCCCGCTCGCGGATCACGAGAACATCGCCAGACGGCGCATTGAAGAGCGGGTCCGCCAGTCCCGCTTCACCGGCGATGCGCTCTGAGGGCGTCTCGACGCCTTGCTTTTCCGCCAGACGGTCGAGGTCCACTAGCAGCGTGGTCACTAGTCTAAGAGCGGCCTGCGCCACGGCGCGTGTTTCGTCTTGCTGGTTTGGCAGTTGCGGCATTGGGGATTTGCTCCTTCTGTGTCGAGATCTAGGCACGCGGACGGGCGCATTGCAATTTCGGCCGACTTACGTCTACCCCGGCCCGTTGTCGTTCGTAGGCGACTCCTCGTCCTCGCATTCGACGTCAACCATCCCGCTTTCGACATTGAGCATCGCCCGCGCAGCTAACCGGGACTGCAGCCGCACCAACTCGTTCGGCTCCTCGGTGGCGTCGTCGATCTCGTCGATGAGTTCGTCCAGCGCCGTCGCCAGAACCACGCTCAGCGGTGTTCGGTCCTCCTCGTCAGCAAAGTCGGCCTCCACCTCGAACAGCAGGCGGAAGAGCAGCTTGACCGCCATTAGCTCAACCAAGACCGGCCCCATGACCTCTTCGATCAGCGCAAGGCGCTCTTTGACCGTGCCGGGGTTCGGTTCACGCACGCGACCGCCCCACGGGCTCGGACACGCTCACCGCCCACATACGCAGATGCCCCAGGGCGTCGCGGCGCTTGGCCTCGGCGACGGCGATCCAGGTCAACTTGCTTTCGGGGTTCAGCGCGGCCGCGCGGCGGCAGGCGCCGGCCGCCAACGCGGCCTCCAGCGCCATCATCAATTCCGGGGCAATCTCGCCCCGTGCAAGCGGCCGGGCCTGCCAGCCCCGCCGCTCAAGAACACGTTCCATCCTATCCAGTTCACCGGGATCCATCATGTTGCTGTCGTCCTCTGGTCGCCGGTGACGAGAGGCCATCCCCCGCGTCGGAGACATCAATGTCACTGACGACGGAGGATTTCATGGGAGCTCTACCCCACGAGTTGGAGGCAAGCTGTTTCGGGCGCCAGGTCGCGGCGCGGCTCGTCGCCCTGCACCCGGTCCACACGGCCAAGTGGGTCGCGCGGGCGCTGAACTGTGCGCCGAAGACGGCCGAGAACATCCTAGCCGGACACCTAAGCGCGCGATCGATCACGCGCCTGACCATGGCCTATGGGCTGGGGTTTCTGATCGACGTGGGGGCCGCCGTCACCGGCACGAGCCTTCGCGACCACATCACACAACAAGCTGACGAAGCCCGCCGGGAACAGGTCAGAGCAAAGGATCGGGAGCGTGAATTCATGGAGCTGGAGCAGGGCCTTTCGCCTCGTCGGGCTGAGCGCCCAGGCCATGGTCGGCGGCATCCTTAGCCGTCTGGCCGACCCCGTGGCCGACTACGGCCGAACACTTCGGCTGAGCGCCGAGCGGCGCATGAAGGAGCTAGGACGATGAACACCGGCGAACGACTGATCGAGGCGCATCGCATCGTCGCGGAGGCAGGGCCCGCCCTCGTCCTCGGCAATGAGCCAGCGTCGGGCTACACCTTCCTCGCCCGCGTCGCCCTGCAGTGCGCCGCCAAGCGCGTCCCGCCTGAAGAGATCGCGGGTTGGGCTGAGCGCTTCGCTGCCGATCTCCGCCAGACGCTGGACTGACCATGATGTCGGCGGCGTTGCTCAAATCCGACATCGACGCCCCGCTCTCCGACGCGGCGCCGTGCCGCGTGCGCACGCATTGGAGCGGGGAGCGCGTTACCGCCCTCGGCGACCTGTTCGAGGCCGGCTGGTCGCACGAACTCATGGGCCAGGCCCTCGGGCTGTCTAGAGGCGCCATCTCCGCCAAGCTCGATCGCCTGATGGACGCCGATCCCAAGCGCTGGTGCCGGACGGCTACGATCGTGGCGCTGAAGCCAGATCGCTCCGCCTCCGCCGCAAAGGCTGAAGAGCGCCGCGCCGAGGCGGCCAAGGCCAAGGCGGTTGAGGGCAGCATGCGCGGCCTATCCCTGACCCAGCTAACCCCGCACGATTGTCGGTGGCCCCTGGCGTTCGTCGGCGAGCAGACCTTCTGCGCCGCCGAGCGCGCACTGCCGTCCTCGTACTGCAGCGAGCATGAGGCCCGGTCTCGGGTCAGGCTCTCTCGATGAGCGTGCGAGCCCTTACGGACGCCTTTGCCTTGCAGGCGGTGTCGCACACCGAAAAGCTCCTGCTGCTCGCCCTGGCGAACTACGCCGACGAGGACATGAGGTGCTTCCCGTCTCAGCGCCGACTCGCCTCCGACACATGCCTGTCTGACCGTACAATCCGCAGCTTGCTTGCCGCGCTTGAGACGCGAGGATTGCTCTCACGCGATCATCGCCAACGGCCAGATGGCTCCCGAGCGAGCGACACGATCACCCTTAAAATCCAACCGGAAGCTCCTTCCGGGGGTACGGAAACAGCTTCCGGGGGTACGGAAACAGTTTCCGGGGGGGTGCGGAAGCAGCTTCCGGGGGGTGCGGAAGCAGCTTCCGGGCTCACTACGTTTGAACCACCAGCTGAACCATCAAAGGAACCAAGGAAGGTGTTGCAGCCCGTCGATGACGGTCCGCAGCCCAAACCGGTTCGAGGGACGACGATCCCGGCCGATTGGGCACCGTCGCCGATCGATTGGGAGTACGCAGCCGGCAAGGGCATGGGCCCAGATCGGATCACCCGAGCCGCCGAGCGCTTCACGAACTTCTGGCGGGCCAAGACCGGGGCCAGCGCCCGAAAGCGCGATTGGGCGGCCACCTGGCGCAATTGGATCCTCGATGACCTGGATCGCCACCCGCCGCCGAAGGCCCGGCTCAAGCAGGCGGTTTGGTGATGGCGACCAAGGAGTTGAAGGCTCGCGACGCCGGGATCGACGTTCGATCCAACCAGTCGGACTACCGCACCCCCTGCCCGTCCTGCTCGCCACGGCGCCGAAAAAAGCGCGAGCCCTGCCTCCACGTGACCATCAAATCCGACGCGATCCTCTGGTCGTGTTTCCACTGCGACTTCAAGGGAGCTGCCTTCGATGACGGACCAAATCAGCAGCAGCGCCCTGGCCTACCTTGCAGGCCGAGGTCTGGACCCGGAGTTGGTGGTTCGCCTCGGGCTGCGCAGCGAGACTGCCGCTGGTGGTGGTGACGTCCTGATCTTCCCGTTCGTCCAGAACGGCCAGGTGGTGAACCACAAGTACCGCGTCTTGCCGAAAGAGAAGATGTGGCAGGACAAGGGCGCCGGAAAATGCGCTTGGAACGAGGACGTGCTACGCGACGACAGCTTGATCGGTGAGCCGGTGATCATCACCGAGGGCGAGTTCGACGCCATTGCCGCGATCCAGGCCGGATTTCAGCGGACGGTTTCGGTGCCCGACGGCGCGCCGACCCCTGGCGACCGCGATATCGAGGATCTGAAGGGCGCGGCCAAGTACGACTGGCTTCGCGTGATACGGCCCCTCCTCGGGAAGGATCGGGCGCCGGTGGTGATCATCGCCGCAGATGGCGATGCGGCCGGCGGAGCCCTGCTGCAGGACCTGTCCCTCCAACTCGGCCGGGTGCGATGCAAGTACCTGACCTATCCGAAGGCCAAGGATCCAGAGGCGCGGGGGCGGACCCACCTGAAGGATCTTAACGAGGTCTTGGAGGACTATGGCGTCAAGGGCGTCCAGGCCACGATCGGCAAGGCCCGGTTCCTGAAGGTCGATGGCGTGTTCAAGATGAGCGAGCTGCCGCCGCTCCCTCCCTCAGACGTCTTCGACATCGGGTTCGATCTTCTCGGCCAGAACTTCAAGGTTCGCCGCGGCGATCTGAGCGTCGTCACCGGCATCCCCAGCTACGGCAAGAGCACGCTGGTCAACGATCTATGGTGCCGCGCGGCCAAGGCCCATGGCCTGAAGATTGCCTGGGCATCGTTCGAGCAGGAGCCGCAACGCGATCACCGGCGCAACCTGCGCTCCTGGTTTTGCGGCCGGCCCGAGTGGCAGCTGACCGAGCGCGAGATCGCCAGCGCCGACGCCTGGATCGACCAGTTCCACCGCTTCATCGTCCCGAACGAGGATGATGACGTCACGCTGGAATGGCTGCTGGAGAAGGCGGAGGCCGCGGCGGTGCAGGACGGGTGCGACGTGCTGGTCATTGATCCCTGGAACGAGATGGACCACGACCGCGAGCGTCACCTATCGCTCACTGAGTACGTCAATCGGAGTATCAAGACGTGCCGCCGGTTCGCCCGGGCATTCAAGATCCACCTGATGATCGTTGCCCACCCCACGAAGGCGGTCAAGGGCGAGAGCGGCGCCTATCGCTGCCCCACGATGTACGACATCAGCGACTCCTCGGCCTGGTACAACAAGGCCGACCTCGGGATGATCGTGCACCGCCCCAACCCCGACGAGACCCAGGTGGTCGTCGAGAAATCTCGGTATCACGAGATCCTCGGCGTGCCCGGCCAGGTCTTCATGCACTTCAGCCGGGACACGCGACGGTTCGAGGAGATCGGCCGCGACAGTCTCGCTGCGTCGATTGGGTGACCTGATGGAGCCTAGGATCATCCACGCCCTGGTTGATGGCCTGATCGCTCAGGCGGAGGCGCTGCCGAAGCGATCGGTTGCGGCATCCTGTTTCCGTGACGCGGCCGCTTCGCTGCTGGACGCCGGCCGATCGCTGGAACTTGAATGGGCCGATCAATCAGACGGGCGACTGGCCTCTCGGCCGATGGCGATCGACGGGCCACTGGCCCGCCTGGATCGGCCCGCCGCCTGACGACCCGGAGACAGCGGCGCCTGCACACCTTCGGGCTAATCCGCCGCTGCTGTGGTTGATCGGGTGACCAGTCGTCAGAGATTTTCGAGACTGTACGTCGGCCTGGCCGCCACTACTCGCCGACCCCCTCCCTCAGGGATTGATATCGACCATTGGTCAAAAACCATGGCCGGTTGTGGCCCCTGGTAAGTCGCCGAGCCGGTGGAAACCGAGATGAACAGTGGGCTGGTCTCCTGTCGAACCACCAGCCAGGGAGTTAGGTGGCGGTCGATTATAAGCGCCCCGTTTACCGCGCCTTCGGAACGTCTGGGCCACTTTGGATGGCCTTGCGACGTGGGAGAGATCCGGGCGCCATCCAATCTGATCACAAACGGAGCATTCTGGCCGCCACGATCGAAATAGTTAGGGATTGCCCCAACATGGGACGTATCGATTGCCCCAAGCATGACTGAGATCTTGGTGACCTCGTCCTCCTCACCATTCGAAATCTCGGCCGCAAGGCAAACAAGAAATCCGCTTTCTTTCGGCAGAAGGAACACGCTGCTTGGTGCGAGGCTGCCGAACGGAAAGAGAGTTGAGCTCTCAGCGTATTGAAATTCCACGAGCTACTCCTCCGCCATCGTGTCGAGATTGTTGCCGGTGCTGCGGTCGGGATTGGTCCGCAGGTGGGTCGCGGCGTCCTTGGGGCGGACGACATGCGCGCCCGCCACCTCTCCACGGTCAGTCATGCGGATTGCGGTCGGCAGCGGCGTGAAGGTCTTATTCCCTTCGAACTTGACAGCTTTGATGTTGCCCTTGCTGTCGTTGACAGCGTCTACGATCTTCTTCGGAGCCATATAAGGATTTCCTTATGAGTTTTCCGAAATGGCTTGACCGGCAACTGAGTCTTCGAAATCCTCGAAGGTGTGAACTGCGTGGTCGCCCCATCCGGCGGTTACGTGAGGAGCTTGGAGGGCTGCAACCCGCCAAGCTCCACCACGATGGGCTGATTCCACGTTTGTTCCCAATCCCATTGGTTGAGTGGACGTCATCAACCGTTGGTATGTGAAGCTCGCCCAGTTGAGGGTGTCTGCCGAGACTGCGATGCTGAGGTAGGAGATGGCCCTCATGTGGCCCCCGCCCCCCTGACGCCGTGGCTGAGCGGTTTACGATGTCGGTTCAATTCTCGGTAGTTCTCACGAACCTGTCGTGAGGGCGTCCTGACGGGGTCTGGGCACCGCCGGCTCCTACATCGTCCCCCACTGTTGGGGAGCCGGCTACCTCATCCGTTTAGGGTAAAATAAGTCCTGCCGCTTCGATAAGCGGAACACCGGCTCCTGCCGCCAGGACACGCGATGACCGCCCGCCTCAAGTCCACCAGCCCCATGGCCGTATCGCTCGCCCGCCGACAACTTGGCGACCTGCTCGATGCGATAGCGTTCCGCGCCGACAACGATCTTGGCTGTGGCCAGATGCCCACGCTCAAGAAGGCCGAGCAGGCATTGCGAGCAGGCCGGGCTGAGGACGCCGGCCGATTGATCCGTGAGGTCGAAGCCAAGCTTAACGAGCGCGCCGCGTCTCGGGAGGCCGAAGAGGCCGCTCGGTCGGCGGAGCGGCTCGCCAAGCGCCGTGGTGTCCCGACCGCTCGCGAACCGGGCGGACCCGCCACCGCTATCCCCAGGGACCGTGCAGCATGACCGGCCCCAAGATCATGCCCGATCGAGACCAGATCGCCGCAACCCCGCTCAGCCGCTTCGACCCTCTCGCCTCCAGTGTCATCGACCGCTGCAGCAGGGGAGGACGCGTAGCCTGGCAGCACGTCGCCAACATGCTTGGCCGTAACGAGCACTCCGTCCGATGCGATTACGACCCGACCTATTTGCGTAACCCGAGCAGCGAGAACCCAGCATGACGATCAAAGCATCCGCCCCCTGGTTCGTCCTGCGCACCGCCACCCGTCAGGAGGCCAGGGCCATGGCCGGTCTGCTGGAGGCGGGTATTGAGGCGTACCTGCCCATGATGACCCGCTTCAAGGGGCCACCGTCTGGGGACGAGGCCGACCGCGAGAAGGTCCAGCGCCCCGCCCTAGAAGGCTATGTGTTCATCCAGGGCACTCACGCCGAGGTCTGCTTGGCCGTCGAGATCGAAGCGATTCACGCCGTAGTCAGCTATCGCAGCAACGCGGGACGAATGATCCCCATGCCCATTCCGGCCGGCGAGATCACCAAGCTGCAAGACCGTGAACTGGCCGGCGAGTTCGACGAGACCGCCAACGCACGGCGCTACCGCCCAGGCAAGGGCGAGCGGGTCCGCGTCACCAAGGGCCTGTTCACCGGCTACATCGCGGAGGTGATCGCCATGAGCCCCGACGAGCGCCGGGTTGTCCTGGCGATGCCCCAGGGCCGCGCCGAGATGAAGGTCGACAACGTAGAGGCGGCAGCTTGACGCAGCCTGTTGCGCAGACCGGCGAACTACGACACATTCCGTGGTGTTCGCCGATCGCGTTCAGATCGGTTCGTCGTCAGTGGACCTACGGTGTAAACCGGAACCCACTTGATGCGAGATCACACCCGCCTGAGTGCGGGTGCTGCCGCTTACGGAAAGCTCCAAAGTCCAATCCATGTTCCGCGCTACGGCAACGGCTGGCATTGAGCAACGGAGCAGACAAGGCGGCAACCCCACCACCACAGCGAGGCCACCATGCCCGACCCCATCGAGACCCTGCGCGCCACCCTTGAGCAGACGCTCGGCATCCGCGTCCACTACTGGGATGCAGAGGCCGTGATGGCGCGAATGGGCGTTATCCAAGCCAAGTGACCCGCAAAGGCGACCGCAGCCCAGAAGCCCAGGCTTGGCGCCGTCTCTACAACACCCCACGCTGGCGCCAGATCAGAACCTCCCAGCTCCAGGCCGAGCCCCTATGCCGAGCCTGCGGTGCCCTGGGCAAGGTGACCTCGGCCACCGTCTGCAACCACCTCGACAAGGGCAGCAAGGCCACCATTGAGGGCTTCTTCGCCGGCCCGTTCTCCAGCCTATGCGCACCCTGCCATGATGCAGGGGAGCAAAAGGGCGAGAGCGCGGGGTTCACGGCAGAGGCTGGGCTAGACGGGTGGCCACTAGATCCGCGTCATCCAAGCAATCGGAGATAACCATGACCAACGCCCAGATGGCCGCATGCTTCAACGAGTGGATGCGTCGCTTCATTGACGAGCCCGCGCGGTTCGCTCGCGAGTTCGAATGCGTCAACCAATTCATGACCGATGAGAACGAAGGACGTCACCCCACCTACGGCGAGACCAGCTCTGCTTACATGGTCCAACTCGCAACCGAAGTAGCGGTGTCCTGAGGGGTAGGGGGTCTAAAAGTCCACAGATCTTCGATGAGAAGACCGGCGCCCAAGTACAAAACGAAATCCCGCGTTTCTGGGGAGGCTCGCGCGCGCGGGCGAGAGCATGACCCGAGGCCGTAAACCGAAACCGACCGCGCTGAAGCTGATTGAGGGCAACCCCGGCAAGCGGGCGCTGAACGACGCGGAGCCGAACGCTGGCCCGATCGGCAATCCGCCTGACGATCTCGACGGCCTGGCCTTGGCGAAGTGGCGAGAGATGGCCCGGCTCTGGCGCCTGGTGCTGACGGCCGCCGACCGCGACCAGCTCGCGGAATACTGCAGGCTTGAGGTCGAGCGCGTCGAAGCCATGGAGAAGATCAAGGTGGACGGCCCGGTCGCGATGACCGCCGGCGGCGCCCCTGTTCAATCCGCATGGAAGATCATTCTGAACAAGTGCCGCGAGGACATGCGGAAGATCGCGGTGGA
>NZ_JAFCUB010000042.1:0-35723 GCF_049896325.1 Caulobacter sp. DWP3-1-3b2 | reverse complement strand
GACCTGCTGGTCGTCCGACCGGGGTCGGAAGCGGAAGGAGGCGCGAGGGCCGCATCCGGACCTTCGCAGTGTGTCTAGGTCCGGTTCATGGAGCGATCCCAATGTCTGCTCGTGGCGCATGTCGGACGCGAATAATCCCGGTCCGATGCCGCTCCCCCCACTCAAAGTGGTCCTCCAGGGTCCGTCGGTGGAGTTTACGATCTAGCAGGCTGTTGAAAAAGTCGGACGCAGGGGGTCGAATTCCAGCGAAATTGGCCTTGGCGCGGCTCATCGCGAAATCAGCCTTGTTGAAAATATTGGAAGTTTTGAGCGAGCAAGAAGCGGGCTGTACCCTTCCAAGGGGGTCAAAAATCCTATTTCAACAGCCTGCTAGATTAGCCGCCGGCACCGCCGGGGACAGCGTTCGCCGGCCCGGGTGGCTGGGGAAGCGTCCGCTGAAAGGACAGAGGGAGGGCTTGAGGGGGTGCGCCAAGGGGCAGGATGACCCTCGCCTTTGACGCCGGAGATGATCCCCATGACCCCCGCAGCTGAAACCCCCGCTGGCGTTCCCAACACACAGTTCGTGCCCCTCTGCGATCTTGAGATCGCGCCGGAGAACCTTCGCGCCAGGGAGCCGGCCGACGACGAGATCGATCGGTTGGCCAAAACCATCTTCAAGGCTGACGTTGTCGTGCCCCTGTGCGTGCGACCTGGGGCCAGGAAGGAGCGGCCCTTCATGGTGCTGGACGGCCGCCGCCGGCTGCTGGCGCTCCGCAAGCTCCTGGACGCCGGCCGGATTGCGCAGGACTGGCCGGTGAAGTGCGAGGTGTTCTCCACCCGCGAAAGTCAGGCCGCGGCGACCATCCTCACGGCCGCTGAGCGCACGCCCGTTCACATCGCCGACGTGATCGTCGCCATCGGCAAGCTGCGCAAGTCGAAGATGGACACCGCCGCCATCGCCGGCGCGCTCGGCTATGACGAACTGGAGATCAAGCGTCTGTCGGCCCTGGCCGGGCTGCACGCCAAGGCGTTGAAGGCCCTGCGTCTGGGCAAAATCACCCTGAAACAGGCCCGTCAGCTGGCCCGGATCACCGATGCGGACGAGCAGGCCGATATCGCCCAGACCGCCCTCGATGGCTATCTGCAGGACTATCAGCTTGCCGCCCGCGTTGAGCGGGGCCGCACCGACGTCAACGACCCGCGTTTCGCCCTGGTGGGCCCGCAGCGCTACGCGGCGATCGGCGGGCGGGTTGAATCCGACCTGTTCGGCGAGCTTCCCGACGTTCTGTTGGACCCCGACACGCTGACCGAGCTGTGGCGCCAGCGCACGGAGCCGCTGGTGACCGCGCTGCAGGCCGAAGGGCTGTTTGTGTTCATCGGCCAGAGCCGCGGCTACCGCGCGCCCGACGGCTTCTTCAACCTGCCCTACGTCCACGTCGCGGGGATGAGCGAGACCGCCCGCGCGGCCTACAAGGAGGCCCAGCAGGTTGTCAGGGAGGCGCACGAGGCCTTGGCCGGCGCCGATCTGGCCGCCGACGAGATCCCGGGCCTGTTGGCTTTGCTGCAGGCCGAACGGCAGCTCGCCGCCGCTTCGCTCGAAGGCGGCACCATCGGGGCCGTGATCCTGTCTCCGGATGCCGAGGTCGGTGTCGTCGCCAGCTTCTTCTCCAATCCGGTGATCGCCCAGGACGACGTCGACGAGGAGGCGGAGACCGGCGAAGGCGGGGGGCTCGACGGGCGCTATGGACGCAGCCAGCCGGACGTTGAGTTTCCCAAGGCTGACGTCGATGTGGAAGGCGCCAGTCACGTCTTTCACGAGACTCGCACCGATGTCGCCACGCGCGGCCTGATCCGCGATCTGGCCGACAACCCCAGCGTCGCGCTGACCGCCCTGCTGGCCCAGCTCTTCAAGCATCTGGCGCTGCACGGCGGGGCCTCGGCCGAGGCGTCGGCGGTGACGGTCTCGGCGAGCGGCTATCGCCGTGGCCAAACCCCGGCCATTCCGGCGCTCGACGGTGAGGTGCGGGCCAGGCTTGAGGCGCGCCGCGAGGCCTACAAGACCTCCGGCCTTCGGCCGATTGCCTGGATCGAGGGCCTGGCGCACGGGGAGAAGATGGCGCTGCTGGCCGAGCTGGTGGCCATCTCGCTCGATGTCCGCGAAGCGCGCACCAGCTCGATCCGTCACGCCGCCCGTGCGGAGGCGGCCGAGATCGCCGAACTTTGCGGGTCCGACATCGCCAGCCACTGGACGCCGGACGCCGGCTACCTGGCGGTTCACTCCAAGAAGCAGCTGATGGCGTTGCTTGAGGAGATGGACGCCTCGGACGATCGGGCGCGGACCCTGAAGAAGGACGAGCTGGTCTGCTTCGTGGCCCAGGCCGCCGCGGAACGGCAATGGGCGCCCTCGGCCCTGTCCTGGGAGAGCCACGCTTCCCTGGAGGACGAGGTTGAGGAGCCGGCGGCTGACGAAGAGCCCTCCGAGGCGCCGCAAACGGCCCAGCCCTCGGAGGGACAACTGGCGGCCTGATCGGCTGACCATCGGCCCTGAACAGAGAGCCCCGTCGGCGCCAGCCGGCGGGGCTTTTCGCTGTCTGGGCCCGGAAAGGATGGAGGGAGGGAGGCGTCAGGTGAGCCTGACGGGACGGGAGGGAGGAGCCCTCCGCCGCAGGTGATCTGGACGCTTCCCCATGAACGCCTTCCTTCCGCTCTTTGCCCAGGCGCAGGTTTCTAATTCCGCCGCTGACAAGGCCGCCAATATCCTGGCCGCCGCCCGGGCCATGGTTCCCCATCTCAACCGCTCGCGGGCGCTCGACCGAAAGCTGGTGGCGGGGGTGATGACCATGGCCTTCGGCGGCTCGGACGCCGACGGCGCCTGGTGCTGGCGCGATGCCTACGACGCCATGGAAGCCGCCGTGGTGTTGCAGCTGCGCCGGCTGGCGCCTCAGATCAGCCGGCTCGAGGACGCGTCCGCCGAGATCGTCGCGCTGCTGGCCAGCGTCACCGAGCTGACCCTGACCCACACACGGCGCAGCGAAGAGCAGGTGGCGCTCGATCAATTCTCCACGCCGCCGGAGCTTAGCGCCCTGGCCGTCGCCGCCGCCCAGATCCGTCCCGGCGACCGGGTGCTTGAGCCTTCGGCCGGTACAGGGCTCCTCGCCATCGTCGCCGAGGCGTGCGGCGCGGTGCTCGACCTCAACGAACTGGCCCCCGGTCGGGCTGAGATTCTGGATGGGCTGTTTCCGGGAGCCTCGCGCACGCGCCACGACGCGGTCCTACTGAAGGACATCCTGCCGGGTTCCGGCAGCTTTCACGCCGTCATCGCCAACCCGCCGTTTCAGCAGTTGGAGGGCCATCTGCACGCCGCACTCGATTGCCTGGCCGAAGGCGGCAGGCTGTCGGCGATCGTGCCGACCCGGCTCTTTGAGGACGCCGGCGCCATGCAGGCCCTGGGCCGCCGGGGCCGCCTGATCGCGATGCTGGTGTTCCCGCAAAGGGCCTACGCCAAGCACGGAACCTCGGTCGAGACCGGCCTTCTGGTGATCGACCGCGCCGAGGGGAGCGTCCCCTCCTCCTGCCCGGTTCAGGTTTGCGAGACCCTAGCCGACGCCGCCCGTCTGGCGGCGGGCGTCGCGCCTCGTCCGACAGCTCAGCCTCGCCAGTTCCGAGCCGTCTCCAACGTCGCCTTCCTGACGCCGCAGGCCCGGGCGCTGGCGACGCCCTCATCACGGCTGGGGTTCCTGGCGACGACGGCGCCGGTCGCCTACGCGGTGAAGGACTGGTCCGGGGAAGGCCGCGATGTCGGCCTTTACCAGGCCTACGCGCTTGGACGGATCGACCTGGCGCAGGCGCGGCCGCACCCCTCCCCGCTCGTGGAATCCGGGCCGATGGCCTCGGTCTCTCCGCCCGCTCCAAGCTATCGCCCGGTATTGCCGGCCGGGATCGTCGAGCAGGGCTTGGTCTCCGACGCCCAGATGGAGACCATCATCTATGCCGGCGAGGCTCATGCCAGCAACCTGCCGGGCGCCTGGGTGCTCGGCGAGGCGGCGCACATGGTCCACCTGGTGGCGGAGGGCACGCAGGGCGCGGTGCAGTTTCGGCGCGGCTTCTTCCTCGGGGACGGCACCGGCTGCGGCAAGGGCCGTCAGATCGCCGGGGTCATCGCCGACAACCTGGCCCAGGGCCGGGTTCGGGCCGTTTGGTTCTCGCGGAACGACGCCCTGCTTGAGGACGCCCGGCGCGATTGGAACGCCATCGGCGGCGCTGGCTCCGACATCACCCCGCAGAGCGCCTGGAAGCAGGCCGACGCCATCCGCCTGGATCGCGGCATCCTCTTCACCACCTACGCGACCTTGCGGCAGCCGGCCCGGGGAGATCGCCCGTCCCGGCTTGATCAGATCGTCAGCTGGCTGGGCGCTGATTTTGACGGCGTGATCGTCTTCGACGAGGCGCACGCGATGGCCAATGCCGCCGGCGGCGGCAAGGGCGCGCGCGGGCCGAAGAAGGCCTCGCAGCAGGGCATGGCCGGCCTGGCGCTGCAGAACCGCCTGCCCGGCGCCCGGATCCTTTACGTTTCGGCGACCGGCGCGACGACGCCGGAGAACCTCGCCTATGCCGCGCGGCTTGGCCTCTGGGGCGGGCCGGAGGCGCCGTTCAACACCCGCGACGCCTTCATGGAGGCCGTCGACAAGGGCGGCGTGGCGGTGATGGAGCTGATCGCGCGTGAGCTGAAGGCGCTCGGGCTCTACATCGCCCGCTCCCTGTCCTTCGATGGCGTCGAGTACCAGGCGCTGCGCCACCCGCTCGCCGCGCAGGACATCGAGATCTGGAACGCCTGGGCCGATGCCTATCAACTGATCCATCAGAATCTGCGGGCGGCCCTGGAGGCGGTTGGCCTCACCGACGATGGCAAGGCGACCAATGGCCAGGCGGCTTCAGCGGTGCTCTCGGCCTTCGAGGGCGCGAAGCTGCGGTTCTTCGGGCACCTGCTCGCGGGCTTGAAGGCCCCGACCCTGATTGCGGCGATCAGGACCGATCTGGCGCAGGGCCGCTCTTGCGTGGTGCAGATCGTCTCGACCAACGAGGCGGTGATGGAGCGGCGGCTGGCTGAGATTCCGCCGGAGGAGTGGAACAACCTGACCATCGACCTGACGCCGAAGGACCAGGTTCTCGACTATCTGATGGGCGCCTTCCCCGTCACCGCCATGCAGGCGATCGAGGACGAGGCGGGCAATGTTACCATGATCCCGGTCATGGTCGATGGCGTGCCGGTCTCCAGCCAGGAGGCGCTGCGGCTGCGCGAAGAACTCGTCACTCACCTCGCCTGCCTTCCGGCCGTTTGCGGGGTGCTGGATGCGGTCCTCGACACGCTGGGGACCGACGCCGTGGCGGAGATCACCGGCCGGGCTCGCCGGGTCGTGCTGCGCGGCGGCCGGCGCGTCGTCGAGCGTCGCGGCGCCTCGGCGGCCAAGGCCGAGACCGACGCCTTCATGTCCGGCAAGAAGCGGGTGCTGGTGTTCTCCGACGCCGGCGGCACCGGGCGCAGCTACCACGCCGACCTGGGCGCGGCGAACCAGCAGCGGCGAGCCCACTACCTGGTCGAACCCGGTTGGCGCGCCGACGGCGCCATCCAGGGCCTTGGTCGCTCGCACCGGACCAATCAGGCCCATGCGCCGCTCTTCCGGCCGGTGACGACCGACATCCACGGCGAGAAGCGGTTCCTCAGCACCATCGCGCGGCGGCTCGACAGTCTGGGCGCCCTGACCCGCGGGGAGCGTCGCTCAGCGGGCAACGGGCTGTTTCGGCCAGAGGACAACCTGGAAAGCCCGTGGGCGCACCGCGCTCTGCAGGCCTTCTTCGTGGCCCTGCACTTCGGGTCGGTCGAGGCCATGAGCCGCGAGACGTTCGAGACCAGGACCGGGCTGAAGCTGCTGGATACCGACGGCAATCTCAAGAAGACCGACGACATGCCGGCGATGAACACCTTCCTCAATCGCCTGCTGGCCCTGCGGATCGAGGACCAGAACGGTCTCTTCACCGCCTTCGACGAGATCCTGGCCAGCATCCTAGAACGGGCTTTGGCCTCCGGCGCGCTCGACAGGGGGATGGAGGACATCGTTGCCGACGACCTGGCCATCAAGTCGGAGGAGGTGATCCGCACCGACACCCTGACCGGCGCGCAGACCAAGATCATGACCTTTGAGGTCCGCACGCGGCGAGTGCTGACTGGCTCCGGCGAGGCGCTGCACGGGTTGAACCCCGAGGCTCTGGAGTATGTGGTCAACGCCCGCTCGGGGCGTGCCGGCCTGGTGGTGAAGGGCCTGACTACGACGGACGACGACGACCGCCTGGTGCCGGCGGTGCGGATCATCCGGCCGGAGAAGCGCGGCGTCTCGCCCCTCAAGGTCTATGAGGAATCGGCCTGGGAGATCGTGCCTGAACCGATCTGGCAGGCCGCCTGGGACGCCGAGATCGCCGCGGCCGATCCCTGGATTACGCGCGAGCTGGTCCTGGTGACCGGCCTCCTCCTGCCGGTCTGGGAGAGCCTGCCCGCCAAGCAGGCCTCAGTGCGGCGCCTCAAGGCCCCGGACGGTCGCCGCTGGCTGGGCCGGGTGCTCGACGCCGGGCAGGTCCCGGGCCTGAAAATCGCGCTGGGCCTGAGCGACGTGGCCAGCGTGGTCGGTGAAGGCTCGAACGCCGCCCATCTCGTCCTGACTGAAAACACCTCGATCATGCTGACCGGCGGGTTTTGGCTGAGACGCGCCAAGGTGATGGATCGTCATCGGATCGAGGTGGTTGGGGCCGCCGCAGACCGCTCGGCCTTCACGCTGCTCGGCTGTTTCGTCGAGATCATCAACTACACGCCGCGCGTCTTCGTGCCGGTGGAGAAGCCGGAGGTGTTGTCGGCGCTGTTGGCGAAGTGGCCGCCGCAGACGCTGCTCCCGGCCGCCGCCTGAGTGACGGGGCCCGTGGGCTTTGGCGCTCACGGCCCTTCAGCGCCTGGCGCCGAGGGCCCCGGCCGGCTGCGCCGGGAAAGGACAAAGGCAGGGACCGAAAGGGTTGAGCGATCCGGGAAAAGGCCCGGCGCAAAAACCTCCGAGGATCCCATGACCAATCCCCTTGAGCCGATGATGGCCGATCTCATCGCGCGCATCGAACGCGGTGTTCCGCCCTGGAGGCAGGCGTGGGTCGCCTGCGGCGATCCCAGCCTGCCGCTGCGCTCCGACGGCCAGCCCTTCACCGGCAGCAATGCCTGGCTGTTGTCGTTCGCGGGCGCCATGGGCGGCTATGCCTCGCCCTACTGGTTTACCTTCCGTCAGGCGCTTGGCATCGGGGCGCCGGTCATGAAGGGGGCCAAGAGCTCGCCCGCGATCCTCTACAAAACCCGCGTTCTCGACGGCGGTGAGGCCGCGTCGCCCGGGGCGTCCGAGGACGATCCGAGGGTGCTGCGCTACCTGAAGCTCTACGCGGTTTTTAACGCCGAGCAGCTGACAGATTGCCCGGAGCCCTACCTTCGGGCTCCGAAGATCGATCCCGCCGTTCGGGCCGCAGCGCGCAGCGCGTTGCTGGACGCGATCCCCGCCAAAATCGAACTCGGCGGGGGTGTCGCCTGTTACAATCGCGCCCGCGACGTCATCTGCCTGCCGGCGCCCGTGGCGTTCGACACGGTCGACGACTACCAGGCGACCTTCGCCCATGAGGCCGTCCATTGGAGTGGAGCGCCGCACCGGCTGAACCGGGAATTTGGGGCGAGGTTCGGTGACGAGGCCTACGCTTTCGAGGAGCTGGTGGCCGAGATCGGGGCGGCGGCGCTGGGCTTGCGGATCGGCCTGCGCCCACAGCTTTTGGATGGCCATGCGGCCTATCTCGCCCACTGGGCGGCGATCTTGAAGGAGCGGCCGGCGGCGTTGCTGGAGGCTTCAGGCCATGCGCAGCGCGCGGTCGACCACCTGGAGGCCTTCAGCCGCGTGGATGCGACCGCCACATCCCTGGCGGCGTAAGGTCGGTCAGCCGTGGAAACCGTTCCCTAACCCGCGGGTTGCTAACTGTCAGAAGTGGTCCTATTTATTCTGACAGTAAGGTGACCCATGCAACGATTGACGGAAGAGATTCTCGAACACAGCCGCACCTTGCCGGAGGGCGCGTTGCTGACCGCCAAAGGGTTGTTGCACCTGGGCCAGCGCGCGGCTGTTGACCAGGCTCTGTCGCGGCTCGCGCGGCGGGGTAAACTGCTGCGCGCCGGCCGGGGCCTCTATGCCCGGCCCGTCGAGAGTCGCTTTGGGGCTCGCGCGCCCACCACGGAAAAGGTCGTGGCGGGCCTGGCCGAGCTGCGCGGCGAAACCGTCGCGTCCCACGGCGCCGCGGCGGCCAACGCCCTGGGTCTGACCTCGCAAGTGCCCGTCCGCAGCGTCTATCTGACCTCGGGTCCAAGCCGGAAGTTGCGGCTGGGCCGCCAATCGGTCGAAATGCGGCACGCTCCGGCCTGGCAACTCGTGCTGGCCGGCCGGCCAGCAGGTGAGATCCTGCGCGCCCTGGCGTGGCTTGGCCCGTCGAAGGCCGAGGGCGCGCTGCTTACCCTGCGGCGAACACTCCCCGCCTCGGACCTCCAGGCGCTGGCCAAGGCCGCGCCTCTGCTTCCGACCTGGCTCGCGCAGCAGGTGAGCCAGTCGTTCGCCCATGTCTGAGGCCTTCCTCGCACTTTCGGCCGACGAGCGGCGTGAAGCCTTGGCGGTCGCCGCGTCCGCGTCTGGGCGGCCGGCGCACCTATTAGAGAAAGACATCTGGGTCGTCTGGGCGCTCGACGCCCTGTTCTCCTCGCCGCTTGGCGAGCATCTGGTCTTCAAAGGTGGAACATCGCTCTCGAAGGCCTACGGCGTGATCCGGCGGTTCTCCGAAGACGTCGATCTTACCTATGACATCCGCGCGCTCGCGCCGGACCTGGTGGGAGAGACCGGCGACGCCCTCCCGGCGTCACGCGGCGAAGAGCGGCGCTGGACCAAGGCGGTCGGCCAGCGGCTCCCGCAATGGGTGGAGGATCACGTCCTGCCAACCCTCCAGGCCAGACTTGTGGTCGATGGCGCGCCCGCGCGGCTTCGGCTCGAAGGCGAGAAGGTCTTTGTCGAATACGAACCTCTGGCCACCGGCTCGGGCTATGTCGCGCCGGCGGTGATGCTGGAGTTTGGCGCCCGGTCCACGGGTGAACCCAGCGCGCTGCACGACGTCGTCTGCGACGCCGCCGGACTTGTCGAAGGCGTGGTCTTTCCGACCGCGCGGCCAATGGTGATGCGGGCTGAGCGCACCTTCTGGGAGAAGGCGACGGCCATCCACGTCTTCTGCGCCCAAGGCCGGCTGCGGGGTGACCGTTTCGCTCGGCATTGGCATGACCTGGCGCGGCTCGATGATGCGGGTTTTGCCGAAGCTGCCATCGCCGACCAGGCGTTGGCCCAGGCGGTCGCCGATCACAAGTCCATGTTCTTCGTCGAAAAGGACGCGGGCAAGGCGGTCATCGACTATCAGGCGGCCGTGCATGGCGCGATCCATCTGGCGCCGGACGGCGAAGCCCGCGCCGTCCTCGGGGCAGACTATGAGGCCATGGTCGCTGACGGCCTGCTGTTCGATGACGCCGAACCCTTCGATCAGCTGATGGCCCATTGCCTGGAGCTTGAGGGCCGCATCAATGCGGCCATGCACCCCGCCCCATAGGGGTCGGTGAGGGCGGCGCGCCGGCGCCTGGAGGTCGGGGTCTTTCGACGCGGGCCATTTCTGGCCCTGCGTGGACACCTTGGCCGGTCCGAAGTTCGCGAAATCCACACGAGACACAGTTGCGTGGCGGTCTGCAGCCCTTTGGCTCTTGAGACCTCGCCACCGTCCGAGGCCCCCCACAAGGGACGCTGCGCTCAAAGCCCTTGTGGGGGGCCTCGGGCCGTCGGCGCGAGACGGTCGTCGAGCCGACAGGCTCCACACCCCACTCCGAAAGGATGTCTCGCAATGCAGTTTTCTGCACACGCTCCCCTGACCGGCCAGATGACCCACTTCGAGGCCCAGGCCCTAACCCTCGACGACCCCCGCCCCCATCCTCACGAAGAGGCGCTTATCCAACTCGGCCACGCACTGATGAACGAGGTGCTCGATGTCTTCATCGACACGGCCCTGGAGGATTTCCAGGCAATCGCTTCGGAGAGCCTGATCGGGGCCTTCCATTCGGCGGCGCAACGGATCGAACGGGAAGCCGACCGCGCAAGGGATGACCTCAACCGACTGACCCGGGATTTCGACGGCTCGGAGATCGCAGATACCGAACTCCAGACCGCCACCCGCAAGGCCCGCGCCGCCGATGTCGCCACCATGGCCCTCGAATTCGTCCGAGACGCCGCGGCGGCCAGTTATACGACGGCGACCGGTGAGGTCTGGAGCCCCTGGAAGGGCAACGTCAGAGCTTCGAGGACAACCGCCGCACAGATCGAGGCCCGGGATGTCATCCGCTCAGCCAAGGCTCGAAAGCACACCGCCGCCGACCCTGGGGCGATCATCATCGCCTTCCGTGGATCACCGCTCGCAGACACCGCAGAGGACGCGGGCCGCATCTTCGATGCTCTCAACTGGGCTCGCGAGCAGTGGCCGGAAATGGCTCTGGCCACAACCGGCGCCAAGGGCGCCGAGAAGCTGGCGATCAAGTGGGCGAAGTCCAAGAACGTGACTCTGGTCCTGGCCAAGGCCGATTTTGACCGTCACGGACGGGCCGCCCCGTTCCGGGCCAACGACGAGATGCTCGAACTCGATCCGGTCTGCGTCCTGACTCTGGCCAATACGCTCAACGCCGAGCGTGGTGCGGGTCTGCAACCCTTCGGACCGGCTCTCAATCTCGGACAGAAAGCCGGCGACAAAGGCGTACGCCATGTCGTCATCCGAGCGCGGATCTAAGGCAGGGAAACGGCTAGATTTCTCGGCGGCGCAGAAGGCGCTGCCGAGCGTGTTCAGGCCCCACTCCGAACTTGGTACCCACGACGCTCTTCGGGCCTGCCCGGGGGGGCTCGTTTGCCTTCCCGAGAAGCAGACTCTCAGAATGTCGCAAAAGGGTGGACTACAGACATGGCTAGCGCGGGGGCGTCTGGACCCCGTGAAATGCGCCTGACATCGATTGCAGGACATCGCACAACTTCGCTGGCGTTTCGAATGCGCCGCGCATCCTTACTGTCACTTAGTCGTTCTGGAATTCGTCATGGTCGCGATTATTCTTGATGACTTTGAAACAGACCGGCCATCTGCGCGTTCACCCCGCAAGCGCCCGAAGACTACAGTCTATCCGGGCCATCGATACAGTCCCCCTGTTCTGAATTTCATTCGCAATCCTAATATTGGTGACGGTTCTGGCTCATACAGAAATTCGGTCGCGACAGATTTCCCGGCGGCGACGGGGGCGAGGTTCTGAAATTGCCTGAGCCGCCCGCTGATCACGCCGAGGGAGACGTCGGCGGTCCGACGTCGGGCTCCGGCCGCGGAAAAACAGTCCCGACCTCGCCCCGGCGCCGGACTCGCACGGTCTGGACCGTCCTGGCCCTGGTCCTGGCCGTGGCCTTGGCAATCGGGCTGGCCTGGCGCCTGACCCGGCCAGTTGCGGTCGAGATCCAGATCGTCAAGGCCTCGACGGTGGAGCGTGTCCTGGCGGTCGTCGGGCGGGCGCGGCCCGCGGACCTGCTGGATGTCCGCTCGCCCAATCCGGGTCAGGTCGCCCAACTTCTGCACGATGACGGGGATCGCGTCGCCCAGGGCGAGCCCCTGGCGATCATCAAGGCCACAGTGGAGGCGGCGCAGACGCGGGCCAGCGCCGCCCAGGTTCGGGCCGCCGTGGCCGAGCGCCAGCGCGCGCAGCTTGTGTTCGATCGCACGAAGATCCTGCTGGGCAAGGGGTTCGCTACGCGCGCGGCCTTCGACGAAGCGCGCGCCACCCTGCAATCGGCCCAGGCCAACCTCGACGCGGCGACGGCGACGACAACCGCGGCCGCTGAATTGGCCAAGGCCTATGTGGTGCGCGCTCCGATGGCGGGTGTGGTTCTCCTTCGCCCGATCGACAACGGCCAGGTCATCCTGCCGACGACGACCCTGTTCGTGCTCGGTTCGCTGGAAGGGACCGAGGTCCAGGCCCAAGTCGATGAGGCCTACGCCGACGCCCTGCATCCCGGCCTTGCGGCCAGGGCCGTCCAGACCGGATCAGACGCGGCCTTCGCCGCCCGCGTCACCGAGGTTTCGCCCCAGGTCGACAGCGCGACGGGGGGGCGGTTGATCAAGCTGGTCGCCCTGGGCGGCCCCGCCCTCGCGCCCGGGCGTTCGATTGACGTCACCATCGTCGTGGACCGCCGCGCCAGCGGCCTGGTGATTCCCCGGACAGCCGTGATCGACGCAGCCACAGACCCCAAGATCTATGTGGTGGATGCCACGGATATCGTGCGGCTGCGTCGCATCACTATCCTACGCTGGCCCTCCCTCGACGCCATCGTCGAAGGGGGGCTTTCCCCCGGCGACCGCATTGTTCTGGCCCCGGGCAAGGTGCGTCCCGGCAAGCGCGTGCGGCCGCTCGCCGCCCTCGCCCCCAGCGGCGGGTGAGCGGGTGTTCGCCTTCACCGTCGCGCGGCGCTACCTCTTCTCCAACCCCTTGCAGACCCTGCTGCTTGTCGCCGGTGTGGCCCTGGGCGTGACCATATTCGTGTTCATCACCGCCCTCATCCAGGGGCTTGCGGTCCTTCTGGTCGCAAACGTCACCGCTAACAGCGCCCATGTGACTCTGGAGCCGGCGACGCGGATCGCCCAGGTCCTCGCCGCGCCGGGCGTGAAGACGGAATCCGTGGCCATGGTCTCGACCTTTCAGCGCCAGCAGATCCGGACCTGGTCCTCGACCGTGGCCCTCGTGCGCCGCCAGCGGAACATCTCGGCGGTCAGTCCCCAGATCACCGGCAACGCCTTCCTGCTGAAGGGCGAGGCGGCGGCGCCCGTTTCGGTCACGGGGATCGATCCCGATGGCCTGGACGCCATCACGCCCATCTCCACCATGTTGGTCGGAGGCGACGCCAATCTCGAAGGGGGCGGTATCCTGATCGGGTATCGGCTGGCGGCGGACCTGGGCCTCTCGCCCGGCCAGCCCGTGCTGTTTCGCACCGACCGCGGGGTCGAGCGCCTGCTGACCGTCCAGGGATTGTTCAAGACCGGGGTCCAAGCCGTTGACGAGCGGGCGGCATATCTGTCGCTGTCGGTGGCACGGCCGTTGTTCCTGTTGCCCGAGGGCGTGACCAACATTGAAATCAAACTCACCGACCCGCAAGGCGCGCGCCCGCTGGCAGCCTTTCTGCACGGCGCCACAGGCCTGCGGGCCACTCCCTGGCAGGACAAGAACCTCAGTCTAAATGACGCGCTAGTGGCGCAGGCCCAGACCGGCCGCCTGATCCAGGCGTTTTCCCTGGTGTCCATCATCATCGGCGTCGCCAGCGCCCTCGTTCTGTCAACCTACCGGCGGCGAAGCGAGATCGGCATCATGCGGGCCTTCGGCGTCTCCGGGGGCTTCGTATCCGCCGTCTTCATCCTTCAGGGCCTGATGATCGGCCTGATCGGCGGCATTAGCGGCTGCGGCGTGGGGTATGGGCTCTGCCGGCTATTGGCGGGACTGACCAAGGCCGACGGGACGCCCGCGCTGCCGATCGCGCCGGAGCAGGGCGGCTACCTGGCCGCTATGTTGCTCACCACCCTGGGCGCCGTGTTGGCTTCGGTGGCGCCGGCCAGGTCGGCGGCCCGCGTCGATCCGCTGGAGGCGATCCAGCAATGACCGCCCTGCTGCAGGCGCGGGGGATCAACATGACCTTCCGAAACGGCGACGATCTGACGCCGGTCCTAAAGGATGTGGACCTGCAGCTGGGCGCCGGTGAGCTGACAGCCCTGCTGGGCGCCTCCGGCTCCGGCAAGTCGACCCTGTTGTCGATCGTAGGCCTTCTCCTTCGTCCCACCGCGGGAACCCTTGAAATTGCCGGCGAGCGGGTCGAGGGCCTGTCAGACGCCCGCCGGACGCTGTTCCGCAACCGCCGGCTCGGCTTTGTCTTCCAGTTCCACCATCTGCTGCCCGATTTCACCGCCACCGAGAACGTCGCCTTCCCTGCCGCCGCGCCGGCCGGCGGCCTGTCGGCGGCCATGCGTCGTCGGGCGCGTGAACTGCTGACCCGGGTCGGGCTCGAAGACCGCATGGATTTTCCGGCGACCCGCCTGTCGGGCGGCCAGAAGCAGCGGGTGGCGATCGCTCGCGCCCTGATGAACCGTCCCCAGCTCATTCTCGCTGACGAACCCACCGGCGCCCTTGACCGCGCCTCCGCCGATCAGGTGCTGGATCTGATGAAGGAAGTGAACCGGGACGACGGCGCGACCTTTCTGATCTGCACCCACGACGCCCATGTGGCGGCCCGCTGCGGCCGCCGTATTACCCTGCGCGACGGCAGGATCATGGGGCCCGATCCAACGCCCCCGTCGTCGGCGGCGCTCCCTTGATAGGCGCGGCAGCGCTGTCAGATCAGCTCGGAGCCTGTTCGCGACCTACAACAAACCGGGCTGGCCATGTCTGCTGAACGCAAGAAACTTTCCCCTCTCGGACTCCAGGAGGGCGTTGATGATCGCCCGCTTACCTGGCTCACCCTCGGCCAGGAGGAGGTGCTCAAAACGCCTGATGTTCTCGTAAGCCACAAACCTCTGCATCCGTGACACCCGTCTAGGCGCGGGTCCTGGCGGGTTGCCCGACCCCTTCAGACAAGGCGCTGCCATCAGAATGGTTCCGTCCCGGATTGGCGTTAAGTCCGGCAATGCGTTTGGTCCGCTTGGGGTCGGTTCTCACCGTTGGGTTCCAGGCCGAAAACAGACATTCAACCAACGGGTTCTGACGGGTTTATGGGACTAGTCTTCTAGACTTTGACCACTTGTCTACACTGAGAGGCGGCAATCGGCCGCGAGTTCAAGCGGGCGACCAAGGCGCTGAGGGCGTCAGGGGTCTGGCTGTGGTGATCCGCATGTCGGCACCGGCGCCAAGCCGTCAGTCATCTCCCGGGTTGGGCGCTGCGGGGCGAGCTCGTCCGCGATCAATCTCACGAACTTAGGACGGGACGGTCAGGGTCAAAGGCGACCTCGCCTGAGCGAGGCGAACCCCACGGACCCTCCGACCTTCGCTGCGCTGCAGGCCGGTTTCCCCGGAGTTCGTCCTTTGGCCCCTCCCTTTCACCCGCCCTGG
Organism: Caulobacter sp. DWP3-1-3b2; assembly: GCF_049896325.1. NCBI lineage: Bacteria > Pseudomonadati > Pseudomonadota > Alphaproteobacteria > Caulobacterales > Caulobacteraceae > Caulobacter > Caulobacter sp. DWP3-1-3b2. Next base: position 20,497 of record NZ_JAFCUB010000042.1, on the reverse strand, counting down.
GCGGTCGCGAGATCGCGGGAACGAGCCCGCAGATCCAGCAGCGCAAGAGGGAGACGAAAGATGGTCAGCATGGGGATGGCTCAAGCGGTTTATCAACACGCCAACGACTTCTATGACACCGGCAGCTGGTATGTGGTCGCCGAATGCTGGGACCTTCTGGCCATCGCCGAGGAGCTGGACCGTCAGGAGGAGATCACCGCGATCCCCTTCGAGCTCGACACGGCCGCCATCGCCCACTTCCACCAGATGATCCATCCGCAGACGGGCAGCACGCGGCACTGACCTACCTCGGCGCCCGCTTCGGCGGGCGCCTTTCCCCCTGCCCCTTCCCCAACTTGGATGAAGCCGGCGGAACAGGGGTCGAACGAAATCCAAGACCTTGTGTCAGGCAGGCCGGCGGCCACTCAGCCTTGGGGTTGGTGATTCGTTCTGACGTCGCGCCTTGGAGGCCTCAAACGGGTGCGTGTTCCGGCGAGATTGAAGCCAACAGCCCGCCCGGCGAGCCGGGCTGGGCCGAGCATATCTCCGCGACGCCGGTGCGGGCCTGGAAGGCCCGCGATGTGCGTATGCGGCTGTAAGCCACGGGCCGGACAGGCCGACACCGTGCCTGACGGTTCTTCTGTCAGCCATCTCCCCGGCTGGACGAACGCAGCGATCCCTTCTCCCCTGGGCGAGTCAGCCCCCGCACCGGGTTCCAGGGCGGCCAGGTGGGCCGAGTTCAGTCCCCTCCCCGCGCCCGCCCCGCGGTCGTTAATCAGAGGCGTCGGCGGGCGGCGATCCTTGCCTTGTGTTCAACGATCCGCCTCGCCCCGTGCCCTCGTGGTCCTTGTTCTGATCATCTCCCAGCCGTTGTGACGCCCGGCGGGCTGCGGTCCGCGCGATCAATCACTTCAACCTAGGTCGGGGCGGTCCAGGTCAAAGCCGACCCCGCTGCGCGTGGCGGACCGGATGGATCCTCCGGCCTTCCTCCGCTGCGCTCCGTGCAGGCCGGTTTCCAACCGGACCGGGCTTTGGCCTGTCCCTCATCCCCGCCCTTGCAGGTCGCGTGATCGCGGCAGGGACCGCGAGCCGCCGGGATTTCCCTGGCGGCAGATGGAGTAAGACGATGCTGAACAAGGTCCAATTGATCGGTTTCACCGGAGCCGAAGCGGAAATTCGCACCACTTCAGGCGGCAAGACGGTCGCCACCCTGCGGGTCGCCACCAACCGCTACACGAAGGCGGGCGGCGAGCGGAAGGACTACACGACCTGGCACCAGGTCGAGATCTGGAACCAAGGCACGGTGGGCTGGCTCGGGTCCAAGGGGTTGCCGAAGGGCTCGAAAGTGTTCGTCGAGGGAGAGATCCGGCACGACCGCTACACCGACAAGGACGGTGTGGAGCGGTTCTTCTCCAAGGTCGTGGTGGCCACGCCGCAGCACGAACTGCGGTCGCTGGACCGGCCCGACCAGAACCCCGCCGAAAGCGAGTAGAGCCATGGCCCCGCCCGGTTAACCGGGCGGGGCTCTCCGCTTTTCTTGAGACTTAAATCTCGAAACACGCCCGCTGCGGACACGCAGCGGGATTCCTAGATTCTTAGATTCAGATTCAGAGGGCCATATCTTGCGTTAAACCAGTTGGTTGCACGGATCATCCTGTCCGCACGGGGGCGTTTTCCTGACCGCGCGGGGGGTCTGACCTGACCGATTGGGGGTCTTGTCCTGACCGGTCGGGGGGAACCTGACCGATTGGGGGCGGGCCACGAGCTGAACCTATCCTGTCTTGCGAAATGATTTGAGGTCAGGAATGATGGACTGATCGTCTCCGAGGATTCGCCCTGCAACACGACGCCGACATTGCCGACGCTGAAACCGCCGAGGGTTTGGCGCCCGGCCGCGCTATGCGTGTGGCGCACGCCCTAAAGGCGCGCGACGGCGAGGACTTCGCCAAGCCGGGCAATTTGGTCGAGGTCAGGTTCGTCAGAGGCCAGTCGCTGAGCCTGACCGCCGCTCGCCTCTTGGCCCTGATGATCTTGACCGCCGGTGGCGACGGCTGGCAGCCCATGGCCCACAAAATGCGCAAGTCGGAGATTCGCCGCGGCCACAAGGGCAACGAGCGCATCTCCGACATGCTCGAGGAATTGCACCGAACGCTGTTTGCGATCGACGACCTGTCCTGGCGGGGTCGCAAAGCCACCAAACGCTTCGCCTTGATCCAGTCCTCGCGCGAGGAAGCCGAGGAAGAGGGCGGTGAGAGCGGCTGGATTGAATGGGAGTTCACTCCCGACGCGCGGCGGCTGATCCGGGAGTCCGAAACCTATGCGGTGCTTAATCGGCAAGCCATTCTGGGCTTTCGTTCGAGCTACGCCTTGCGGCTCTACGAGATGGGCGCCCTGCGACTCCACCGTCGGCAATCCACCTGGCGCGCCGATATGACCGCGGTCCGCGCAGCGTTCGGTATCGCGCCCGAACTCTACAAGGATTTCGCCCAGCTGCGGCGCAAGGTCCTGGACAAGGCCAAGGCTGAGATCGATCACTTGGCCCACTTCACCGTGGAATGGCGAGAGATCCGCCGTGGCCGGGCGATCGTGGAGATCGAATTCTACTTCCATCCCAAAGCCGCGCCCGAGCAGTTGCTCACCGTGGCCGAGATCGGACGGCACGCCGCAGGCCGCGAGGCGCGGCGGGACGGCACCGTCGAAGAGATTTTGGCGGAGACCCCTGCCCTCCCCGCCTCGCTTCGACCGGTCCCGCGCCGTGCGGCGCCTCGGCCGGCTCAAGCCGGGCGGTCGGACGGGAGTGTCGGATTTCCCAGCGGGAGCTTGCAGTTTGGGTCGGGGCCGTTTGGTGAGATCTCCAGGGCGCATGGTGGCGGCTGGGACCGGGACCTGATCGCGGCTGCCTATCGAGAACAGATGGGCGCGCGCCTTGACGGCCTTACCGGGCAGAAGCTTGTGAAGTCCTGGACGGGTTTCTGCCAAGCCTTCGCAGCGCGCCGCGGCCGGCCGTAGAGACCACAATTGCACCCGTGCAATTCTGCGGGAAACGCGCCCTTCGTCGCTACGACGGGCCAGACCTCGGCTCGGTCGGCGGTCGTCATCCAGCAGAGCCCCGTGGCCGAATTGCACGGGTGCAATTTGCCCTCACGCTGCCAGGCACGGAGGGGCCTGGGCGGGGAGCTTCCCCCGTGCGGTCAGGATAGCGCCGCCACCGCTCACGCAAGGAACGCCTTCGGGCTCCACAGACACTTCGCGCCATGTGGGGTGGGCTGGTTACTGGCGCGAGCAATTGCACCGGTGCAATTTGACAGTCGATAGAGCCCAGTACCCGCCAGGATGCCCCCAAACGGTCAGGATAGGTCTGGCCTAAAATCTGGAATCGGGATTGAACGGGCTCTCGTAGAGTTAACGCGCCCTTAACAATGCGCTTATAGCGTCCAGGCGGTCCCGCTTTCGCTTTTCAGACGGTTGGGGCCAGTTTTTCGAAACCTGCCGGGAGGCTGTGAGGTCCCATGTCGAACGTCGTTGAAGCATCCGCCCCCTCCCTCGCCGGACCGGTCTCGCAGCTGGCACGCCGGGCCTCGGCCGTAGTTGAGAACCTGCGGGACGCCGCGCGGACGGCGCGGTCAGGCGAGCGCCGCGAACCGCTCTTTTCGATCAGCGAGGCGGCCGAGCTGGTCGGCCGAACGCCGGCGGCGATTCGCGATGCAGAGAAGGATGGCCGGCTTCCCGAGCCGCCGCGCACCGAAACCAATCGCCGGGTGGGCTATACGCTGGCGCAGGTGAACGACATGCGCGGCGTATTCGGCACGCGGCCGTGGCGCAAGCCTGAGGATCCCTGCGCGGTCATCGCCGTCCAGAACTTCAAGGGCGGGGTTGGCAAGTCCACGCTGTCGGTACACCTCGCGCAGTACATGGCCATCCGGGGCTACAGGGTAGCGCTGATCGACTGCGACAGTCAGGCCTCCAGCACTACCCTGTTCGGTTACGTGCCTGACCTCGACCTGAGCGAGGACCAGACGCTCTATCCGTTCCTGCGCGAAGACGACAAGCGGTCCCTCGACTACGCACTGCTCGACACCCACTTCGATGGGTTGAAGCTGATCCCCGCCAACCTGCACCTGTTCCAATCCGAGTACGAACTCGCCGCGCGGATGGCGCGCGGGGGCGGGCGGTTGCTCGACCGGCTGGCCCAGGGCATCGCCTCGATCGCCGACCAGTTCGATGTGATCATCCTGGATCCGCCGCCGGCTCTGGGCGCCATTTCGCTGTCCGTGCTGCGGGCGGCGAACGCTCTGGTGATCCCGGTCCCGCCGACGGTGATGGACTTCTCCTCGACGGCCGCGTTTCTCACCATGCTCGACGAGACACTCAATCAGCTGGCGTCGCGCGATCTCGCTCCCGACCTGAATTTCGTTCGGATCGTCGCCTCCAAGGTCGACGAGAACAAGTCGATGCAGAAGGAGCTGCTCGCGCTGATGCGCCAGGTCTTCGGCCTGGCCATGATCCGGACGCCCATGAAGGACTCGGCCGAGATCGACAACGTCACGGCGCGCCTCATGACCGTCTATGAGATGAACAGCCCGATGACCAGCAAGTCGGTGCGGGACCGGTGCCTTACCTACCTCAATGGGGTCAACGAGGAAATCCTCCTCGACGTGCGCCAGACCTGGCCGAGCCATGTGGAACGCCTTCGCAAGGAGGGCCACGCATGACCCGCGGATATGGAAATTGCACCGGTGCAATTCGAGATGAAAGGGCGCGCTCATGAGCTCCAAGAACCGTTCCTTCACTGCCGGATTGATGGGCTCGCTCGACGCCGCCGCGCCCCAGCCGGAGGCCCCGACCCGAATGCCAGTCGGCATCCTGGCGAGCCGGGAAAACCGAATGGCCGAGCTAGCTTCCGGCGCGGTCGTGGGACGAGCGATCGAGCAAGTCGATCCGGCCCGCTGCCGGCTCTGGAGCGAGCACAATCGCGACTACGCCGCGCTGGATGAGACCCGTTGCGCGGACCTGATCGAGAGCTTCAAGGCCCAGGGCCGCCAGGAGGTCCCAGCGATCGTGCGCCGGGTCCGCGGCGTGCCGGACATCGAGTTCGAGGTGATCTGCGGCGCGCGCCGGCATTGGACCGTGACCTGGCTGCGCGCTCACAACTACACCGATTTCCGCTTTCTGGTGGAGGTTCGCGACCTCAACGACGAAGAGGCGTTCCGGATCTCCGACCTGGAGAACCGGGCCCGCGAAGACCTCAGCGACATTGAGCGTGCGCGCGACTATCTGAAAGCCCTCGGTCGCCACTACGGCGGCCGCCAGAAGGACATGGCTGGGCGCCTCAACGTGTCGGAGGCTTGGCTCAGTCGCTACCTCGACCTGGCTCGGTTGCCCGGCGACCTCGTGGCCGCGTTCGCTGATCCGCACGAGCTGAAGATCAAGCACGTCACGCAGCTGAAGCCGCTGCTCAAGCCCGATGATCGCGCGCGCCGGGTGCTGGCCGAAGCGGGCGTCATCGCCAACCAAAAAGGGGAGGGGACTCCCCTGAAGCCGCAGGACGTCATTCGCCGCCTCGCGGCGGCGGCCGACGCCCCCAAGAAGTCAGGATCCCCCAAGAAGTCAGGCAAGGCCCCGGCCGAGGTTGTCTCGTCGCCAAGTGGCCGGCCGCTTTTCCGGGTCGAGGCCAAGGGCAAGAAGGAGGTAAATGTCACCCTTCTGCTCCAAGCTGGCGGGAGCCGGGCCGACGCCGAGCGCGCTTTCGGGGGCCTCTTGGCCCGGTTCTGGCTGCAGGACGGCGCTGAGACCGTCTAGTTCTCCCTAGCGGAAGAAGGTTACAGGTTATATATATCTTTCTTCATGCGTGACGACCTAGAAGCCTCAAATGCCACGGCAGCGCTCCGCACCTTTCTTCAGCGACGCCCCGGTCTTTGACCGCGCCGAATACGCGCGCGCGATCGGCCGCGCGCCGGCCGACAAGGTGGTGAGCAGCATGCTGGCCCAACACCTTAAGGCAGGCAACATCCGCCGCGTCGCACGCGGCGTGTTCGCCTCTGTCCCCAAGCATGCCAACGCCGAAACCTGGTCGGTCGACCGTTTCCTCGCCGGCTCGCGGCTGCGGCCCGGCGGCGTGATCGCCTACCACTCCGCGCTTGAACTCCAGGGCTATGCCTATTCGGAGAGCTTCGATCTTCAGGTGGTGGCGACGGGGCAGCCCGGCGTGCTGGCCGCCAACGGGTTCACGTGCCGGTTCATCAAGGCGCCGGCGCCCTACGGCGACGCCGACCTCACGACAGTCGACCGCCTCGGCCAACCGGTTCGTGCAACCACCCTCGAATGCACCATCGCGGACCTCTTTGATCGCCCGGATCTCGCTGGCGGGACCGACGAACTGATCTGCTCGCTCGACCTAGTCGGCGGGCTCGATCCAGATCGGTTGATCGACCGCCTCGCAGCGCTGGGGAACGCCACGGCGGCCGGCGCGGCCGGCTGGTGGCTGGAACGCCGCCAAGAGCTGGGGGCTCCTTCGGGCGCCCTGGATCGCCTGGAGGCCCTGGCGCCGAAGCAGAACCGCTACGCCCTGGGCGCCGCTCCTGGCGCCGGCCGCCTTGCGTCCAGGTGGCGGGTGATACTTCCCGAGGCGGTCATCGACGCCAGGTTTGAAGGCTTGGCGTGAGCGCGCCGTCCGCCCAGACCCTCCAGCGCCTGGCTAACGAGACCGGCCTGCAGGCCGGGACGTTGGAGAAGGTCTTGCGGCTTCTCGACGTGCTGCAGGAGATCGCCCGAGACCTCATCCTTGCGAACCGTATGGTCCTCAAGGGCGGCACGGCGCTGAACGTCCTCCACCTGGCGCTGGACCGGATGTCGGTCGATATCGACCTTAACTATGTCGGAGCGTTGGACCGCGCCGACATGGGAGCCGATCGGCCCGAGGTCGACGCTGCCCTGAACCGGCTTTTGACCGCCCAGGGCTACACCATCCGGCGTCAGCCCGACGACCATGCCGGGGGCAAATGGATCGGCAGGTTCGCCTCGGCCATGGGCGGCGGCGGCTCGCTCGAGGTGGACATCAACTCCATATCCCGCCAGCCGCTCTTCGGCGCAGTCAAAATGGACTCCGTCGATCTAGGCGGCGTCCGCGCCTCCGGCGTTGCGGTTCTGGACCTGCACGAGGTCGTGGCCGGCAAACTCGTCGCCCTGATCGACCGCAACGCCGCGCGAGATCTCTTCGACGCACGCCGGATCCTCGACATCGACGGGTTGGACTGCGCGAAGATCAAAGCGGCGGTGCTCGCCTACGGCGCCGCCGGGCGGCGCGACTGGCGGCTGGCGTCCGTGGAGGCCATCGGCGGCGATCCGCGCGAACTACGCCAGAAGCTCGCCATCTGTCTGCCCCAGAACCGCTTCGTCGCCGCGGGTGGTCCAGAGGCCTGGATCGTTCTAACCGTCGCTGAGTGTCGGGCGCGGCTCGCGCCGCTCTTTGAGCTCAACGCGGCGGAGACGGCGTTCCTCGACGGGATTCTCGATCGCGGCGAGATCGACCCCGGCGGGCTCGACGTCGCCCCGGAAGTCCAGGTCCGCATTGCGGCCATGCCGATGCTGGCCTGGAAGTGTCAGAACGTGCGGGCTCATCGCGGCTAGCCCGGCCCGTAGCTCTTGCACCCCGGCCGACCTGCGCCGGCTTGCAAACGCCGCCTGCATTTTCGCCGACCTTACCAATTGGCAACTTCTGCAAATCGTCGGGGTATCAGTGGCCGGCCGGTGCGCCCGAGAGGGCGTCCGAAGCCCACAAACACCGGGCATGAGCCACATCTTGGCCTGAAGCGCTGACGAGCCTGTGGCTCGGTTGCGCGCGCGAAGACAAGGCCAAGTCAGCATGAGAAAATCGTCCGTCCGCCCGGCGAGGGGGCTGACCCCCGCCTTGGCGGCGTGGGCGGTTCTTCCTGTCGCCGCTGCGGCGGTCCTCGCCGCCAGCCTGCCGCAGCCGGCGCTCCTCTGGAACCGCACTCCAAGCGAGCCTTTGGGGCTTTATGTCCGCACCCTGGGCCCTCCCGCCCGTGGCGCGATCATCGCTTTTCAGGCGCCCGCGCCGGCCTTTCCCTACGCCAATGGGCAGATGGATTATCTGCGCCAAATTCCAATCCTGAAAGCGATTGCCGCAGGGGAGGGCGATCACGTCTGCACTGATGGCGGGACGCTGACGATCAACGGGATCCGTCGCGCGCCGGTGCTCACCCATGACAGCCGGGGTGTGGGTCTGCCGCGCTGGACCGGTTGCCGCGCGATGGCGCGCGGCGAGTTCTTCGTGTTCTCCGATCGCATCCCGAACAGCTTCGACAGCCGCTATTTCGGACCGGTGACGACGCGCGAGATCCTCGGCGTCTTTCGGCCGCTGAGCCCCTCAATTCATTCCTCTGGAGACCGATGATGGATCCTGCGGCCCTTGCTGCTCTTTGCGCCCTCCTGGCTCGGGGCGAGACGGCTCAGCCCGTTCCAACCGGCGTGAACTGCCCAGGGGTGTATGCCCCCGCCACGCCGTTCGCGGGAGCCACTCCGCCGGTCCGGTCCCTGGCCACACTGGTCTCCTCGCCTGATGCGCGGGAGGCCATCGCGCGGGTCGCCTACGCCGAGGCCGCGAACCAGGGCGACAGTGGCCTGGCGGGCGTCGTTTACACGATCATCAATCGCCTCGCCGATGGCCGCTGGGGCGGGTCGGTCGAGGCGGTCGTCAACGCCCGGCGGCAGTTCGAGCCGGTGATGCGCGCAGGGGGAAGCTGGCGCAGCCTGCCGGCGGTCTCGGAGGCCCGGCAGGCGCGGATCGACACCATCATCAACCTGGCCCTGGAGGGCCGGCTACCCGATCCGACCAATGGCGCCAGGTTCTTCCAGAACCCGCAGATCGTGGCCGGCCGGGCGGCCCGCGGCGAGGTCTCGGCAGGGCTGGTGAACTTCGGGGGCGCCCCGCCTTCGGCGGTGATCGGCGCGCATAGCTTCTACGTGGAATCGGGCAGGGGAGGGGGCTCGACGCCTGGCGCTGGCCGGTCGGCTGCAGCGCCTCGTGGCCCCGCGGCGCCTGACCCTTGGCAATCCGCCGGCGGCGCGATCTTCGCGGGCGAGAACCGGGCCCTCGTGGCTCCTGCCGCCGCCGCCGTGACGGCGCCTACGGAGACCCCGGACTGGGCGGGCGAGGGCGGAGATCGCCTGCCTCAACCGGCCGACGGCGCCCGAGCGATCTTCGTTCGCCAGGACGGGACAGTGACCGCGTGGCGGCAGTGATCACGCTGCCTGCCAGGAGCCATCTAAGTCGGCGTAATCCGCATCGACGTCGCTGGGCAGGAAGCTCGTGACCGGCTCGTCGGCCATCGCCGACTGCGCCATCAGATCGAAGTCTGGAAGGGCCTCACCTTCGGCCGGGAGGGCGCTCTCGGGGCTTTCTTCAACGTCGCCTCCGGGGCGCAGCGAGAGCGGCACATTGCCCAGCAGCTCGCGCACGGTGAGGCGGTCGCGGATGCCCTCCACACGGCGGTCGATGATGTCGACCAGGCGCGCGAGGAGCTCGGCGTCACCGGCCAGCAGATCCTCGCCGGCCTCGGCCAATAACGCGCCGCCGATGATGATCTTGGCGCGGGTTTCCCGCTTGCGCTGGTTGATCGACCACAGGGCTTCGAGCCGTTCAACGCGGGCCTTGAGCACCAGGAAACGCTGCTCGTCGTCCTCGATATCTTCGAGCGGCGTGGCGTGGCGGCGGCGATGCACGCCGTCATGGCCGGCATCGCGAAGCGCGCTTTCCAGCTCGTCCAATCGGAGCTTCAGCGCGTCTTCTTCAGAGACCCGCCGACCCTGCTCGCGATCCTCCGACCGGGCGATCCACAGCTCGCGCCGCTGCTCCTTCTGCGCCTCGGTTCGCGGGCGATATTTCGACGGGCGAGTGTTTCTTCGACGCTTATCGACCGTGGTCATGGCACACACCATAGTTGTCGCAAAAGCCCCGAGCGGCCTAAACATATTAATAACGAACGTCGTGGTCTATCCATGGCAGAACAGTAATTACGGACAATGGCGCAGTTCCTCATTGGTTGGGCTACGCCCACCCAACGCCGCGGTCAGGCTCCGCCCGACAGCCTCAAACCCCGTTGGGCCTTCGTCGGCCTGGGGTCTGAGCCAAGGGCCGGGGCCCTTAGCGATCCCGCCGCCATGCGGCGGACAAAGGAAGCCAAGTGGCCCAGTACCGGCTTGAGGTGAAAACGATCCAGAGGAGCGCGGGCCGGTCCGTCGTGGCGGCCGCGGCCTATCGTTCGGGCTCCTTGCTGATCGACGAGCGTCTCGGCATGGAGTTCGACTTCTCAAGCAAGAACGATATCGCCCACAGCGAGATCATGGCCCCCGAGGGGGCGCCAGCGGCGCTTCAGGGGCGCAGTGCGCTATGGAACGCCGCGGAGGCATCAGAGCGCCGTAAGGACGCCGTACCGGCTCAGGAGGTGCTCTTATCGCTTCCCCACGAGCTGACCGACCTGCAGCGGCGTGAGTTGGTACGGGACTTCGTCCGTGAGCACCTCGTCGCGAAAGGGATGATCGCCGATATCAACATCCATCGGCCCGGCAAAACCGGTGATGATCGCAACCACCACGCCCACATCCTGGTGACGACGCGCGGGGTCGGGCCTAGCGGGTTCGGTAGGAAAGACCGCGAATGGAACCATGCTCAATTCGTGCGCGGTCTGCGTGAGCCGTGGGCTGAGGTTCAGAACGAGCACCTGCGCCGGCATCTCGGTCCAGGCGCGCCGCAGGTGTCCGATGAAAGCCTCGCCGCGCGCGGCATCGACCGCGATCCGACGGTGCATTTGGGACCGGAGGCGAGCGCGCTTGAGCGCAAGAATGTCCGTTCGGATCGCGGCGTAATCAACCGCGCCGTGGGGCTCGAAAACAGCGAAAAGGCCTCCAAGCGCCGCGACTATCAGGAGCGCTCGAACCAGGCCCATGATGCGTCGCCGGAAATCGATTCCAAGGTCTCGGCGCTGATCAGCGAGGCGCGGGCCGTCCGCGATGAAATGGTCCGCGACCGCGACAAATCCCAGGCCGAGTACGATCAACTCATCATCCCCAAAATCCCGTCCGCCAAGCAGATCGAGCGGGAGATCACGGCGCCGGCGGCGGCGATCCGGGCGCGTGCGGCGGCCCGTCTCGAACGGACCGAGGCGCGGGTGAAGGAGACGCGGTCACGGCGTCTGGGACTGGTCCAGTGGGTCCGCAATCCGGCGCGGATGATCTGGGCTAAACACGCCGAGCTCAACGCGCTGGCCAGCGCCCGGGCGGATCACCGCAAGGCCGATGTGGAGCTGCGTGTCCGCCAGGACTGGGTGCGCTCGCCGAAGGGGCAGGCGCTGATCGCCGCCCGGCGCGAGCCGACGCTCGAAGCGGCCGCGAAAACGAAGACGCAGATGCGGACCCTGGAACGCAACATCAAGCGCCAGGACAAGCGGTTGGACACGGCCTTGACCACCTTCAACGACCTGCGGATCGCTCAGGAGCTCGGCCACACGACGCTGCGCGTCAAGGCCGATCCGCCCGACCCGACGCGCATGTTTCGCGACCTGGGACAGGCCGCGCGGACAGCCATCCAGGGGTATCCGGCGCGTGAACAGCAGCAGGCTCTTGAGCGACTGCGGCGCGGCAAGAGCCGCACCATCGTCCGTGGCCTGATGCCGGACTTTTAGGTGGAGGTGAACCCATGACTTCAGCAAGCCGCGCCCGGGCCATCCTCCCGGTCGCCATCTTCGCCTTCCTGGCGGCGTTGGCGATTTCGACCCAGCAGATCGCGCACGTGTTCCACTACCCGCGGGAATTTGGGGGCGGGCTGTTCGACCTCGGGCATGTGCGAATCTACAAGCCGTGGTCGTTCGTCGGCTGGTTCATGAAATTCGACCAATCGTATCCGCGGCCGTTCGATAGGGCGATGCTCATTGGCCTCGCGGTGGCCATGGCGCCAATCCTATTGATGGTGGCGGCGACGCGGCGCCAGACACGCGAGCCGAGGGCCTTTGGGGTCGATTCCTGGGCGACGATGGCCGACATCGCCAAGGCTAAACTCTTCCAGCCGGGCTCGGCGGTCAGCGGGCGGGTGTTGGGCCGGTTCGGCGGAAAATATCTTGTCTACAGCGGCATTGAGCACGCGATCATCGTCGGTGCCTCGCGCAGCGGCAAGGGCGCCGGTCACGTCGTTCCGACGCTGGTCGCTTGGCCACAGAGCGCCTTCATCTATGACCGCAAGGGCGAGCTCTGGCACATCACGGCCGATCACCGGAAGACGTTCAGCCACGTCTTCTATTTCGCGCCGACAGATCCGAACACGGTGCGCTGGAACCCGCTGTTTGAGGTCCGCAAGGGCGTGATGGAGATCGCCGACATCCAGAACGTCGTCGGCATTTTAGTCGATCCGCTCGGGCGCAAAGCCGGCGATCTGAACTTCTGGGACCAGAGCGCCACGGACTTCTTCACGGCGGTGATCCTGCACGTCCTCTACAGCGAACCCGACGACAAGAAGAACCTCGCCCAGGTCCGCCGGTTGCTGATCAACATCGAGCCGACGCTGCATGCGATGAAATTCACCAAACACCGAAAGCGGCCCGACTACCACGCCCCCGGCGGGCTTGCCCGGGGCGAGGACGGCAAGGCGATTATCGAGACCCATCCGGAGGTCCTGCTCGGCGCCGCGGCGCTCGAAAGCATGGAAGACCGGGTGCGCTCGAACGTGCTGGCCACCTGCCGGGCGTCGCTCTCGCTCTGGGCGGACCCGTTGGTCGAGTACGCCACCAGCTGGTCGGATTTCTCCATCGGCGACCTCGTCTGTTCCGCGGCGCCGGTCAGTTTCTACATCATCACGCCGCAGGCCCACGCCGACCGGCTGGCCTTCTTGGTGCGGGTGTTCACCCGCCAGACCATCAACAGCCTGATGGAGAGCGAGCATGTCGACAGCCGCGGGCGGGAGAAGCGCCACCGTCTGCTGCTGATGTTGGACGAATTTGCCAAACTGGGCAGCCTGCCGTTCCTGGAGAACGCGATGGGCGAAATGGCCGGCTACGGCATCACCGCCCACCTGGTCTGTCAGAGCTTCAACGACGTGTTCTCCAAGTATGGGGACAAGACGTCCCTGTTCGACAACATGCACATCACGGTCACTTTCGCGACGTCAGAGCCGACTAGCATCGAGAAGGTCATCCGGCGCGCCGGCAAATCGCTGGAGATGCGCGAGAGCTACAGCGATCCCCGCTCGTTCTTCGGCCGTTCGCACCGCTCCACGTCGCAGTCGGAACAGCAGCGCTACATTCTGTCGGAGGAGGACGTTCGCGAGCTGCCCGACAACGAGCAGTTCATTTTCGTCAACAACGCCAAGCCGATCCGGGCCGAAAAGATCCGCTACTATCAGGAGCCGTTCTTCAGGATCCGCACCGGCGACTATTACGGCCGCAAGCCCGCCAAATACATCCAAAAGCCCGGCGCGGCGGACCTTCCCGGGCCTGCCCGGATTGATTGGCTGGGCTGCGAGGCGGAAGAGCCGGCTCCAGCCTATGTCCCCAAGGTCAAGCGGGCAGGGGGCAAGGGACGCGGCGCGGTTTCCGATACCGATGCAGAGTCGGACGCCGTCCTCGCTAAGTCGAAACCACCCAAGCCCACGCCGATCGTGCGCCGGGGTGCGGATCAGGCCGATCATGAAGACGACGGCTCCACCTAGCTTTGACGCAAACCCGCCCGCGGATCGAACCCTCATGCAGCACCACCCCGTCGTCCAGGACCGCAAGGTCGCCGCTCTCAAGCAGGCCATGGGGCCGGTCATCGCCGGTGCGCTCGCCGACCGCATGGTGGTGGAGGTGATGGTCAACCCGGACGGCAAGATCTGGGTGGACCGGATAGGCGAGGGGCGGTCGTGGACCGGTCAGCACCTGGCGCCTGCGGACGCCGATCGGATTCTGCGGCTGCTGGCCGACCACGCCGGCGAAGTGGTGACCCGCGATCATCCAAGGGTCAGCGCGACCCTGCCGCAGACCGGGGAGCGTTTCCAGGGCGCCTTCATGCCCGTGGTCTCGAGCCCTGCGTTCGCGATTCGCAAACGGCCGGAGGTGGTGTTCACTCTGCAGGAATACGTCGCCGGCGGGATCATGAGCGAGGCCCAAGCCGATGCGATCCGCGCTGCGGCCGACAACCGGCAGAACATGCTGATCGTAGGCGGTACGGGATCGGGCAAGACGACCTTGGCGAACGCCATTCTGGCCGAGCCGGCGTTTGCGAACGATCGGGTGGTCCTGATCGAGGACACCGCCGAGCTTCAATGTTCGGCGGAGGACCAGATTCAGATGCTGACCAAACGATCCGAGCCGGAGGTCACCATGACCGACCTGGTCCGCGACACGCTACGACTGCGACCAGACCGGATCATCATCGGGGAGGTGAGGGACGGATCGGCGCTGGATCTCTTGAAGGCATGGAATACGGGTCACCCTGGCGGGTTGGCGACGATCCACGCCAACAGCGCCCTGGAGGGACTGACGCGCCTGGAGGACCTGATCGGGGAGGTGACCCAGCGGATTCCCTACCGGGCGATCACCCAGGCGATCAACGTCATCATCTACATCGAGCGGACGGCGGCGGGGCGGCGGGTCAGGGAGGTGAGCCGCGTGATGGCGCGCGAGGGGGACGCCTATGTCCTGGAAGCCTGTGTCGATTGCCAGGCGGTCGGGGCGTGGCTGACCTAGAGCTTGGGCGCCCACTTGGCGTCTCGCCGGAACGCCGTTTGCGAAATCGCCTGCGCAGGCTTATTGTTCTCCACTAGGAGAACGATTAAATGCCCGACACCGCCCGCCTTTACACACCCGCCGAAGCCGGCGCGGTCAGTGGACTGAAGCTGAAAGCCGTCCACAACGCCATCGACAAGCACATCGTCGAGCCGGTGGCGAAGGCGCGCGCCGTGACCTCGGAACCCGTCAAGCGAGTCGGCCCGCGCTTCCTGACCGGCGAGGACCTCGTGCGTCTTCGTGTGTGGCGGGGGGTCGGCGATACACTGTCCGCTGAACGGCGCCATCGCCTGTTTGTGGCGATCGCCGCCACGCCCAAGGCTAAGACAGTGAAGGCCGACGAGCTACTGATCGTCGATGTCGGTGAGGCCCGCAAACAAGTCGACCGCGGCGTGCGCGATCTAGAGGCGGCGGAGGCCATTGTCGCCAAGGACAAGGCGACCCTTGGGGGTGAGCCGGTGTTCAAGGGCACCCGCATACCCGTCTACGGCATCGCCGCCATGTTGGATGCCGGCGCCACGGCGGAAGAGCTGCTCTCCGGTTATCCCAAGCTCACAGAACGGCTGCTCGACTTGGCCCGGATTTGGGTGGCGGCTCACCCCCGGCGTGGCCGCCCGAAGTCCCTGAGCGACTATGGTCTCAAGCTGAAGAGCACCAAGCGCCTACCCTTGAAGTCTGACCCATTGGCGGGCCGGACCAAGCCGTTCGCTTCGGCGGCCGGGTGAATTTCCTCATCGACGAGTGCTTGCATACCTCATTGGTGGAGGTCGCGGTCGAGCGCGGCCACGAGGCGACGCACGTCAACTACCGTGGCCTCAGTGGCGTGCAGGACTGGAACCTGATGGCGCCGATCCGCGAGGGCGAGTTCACCTTCGTCACCAACAACGCCAAGGACTTTCGGCGCCTCTACGCCCAGGAGGACATCCACGCCGGTCTGATGATCCTGATCCCCAATGTTCCACCTGATCAGCAGCGGATTTTATTCGACGCCGCGCTTGACGACGTGGCGGCCGGTGGATTGATCAACGAGGCCCTCGAGGTGGAGGTCGTCGAAGGGTCGATCCAGATCTCCCGCTACGAGCTTCCGAACGCCGGGGCCGGTGTTGGCTGAGATCGATCCCGACATCCCAGAATTGCTGACCTCGGCCAGAGCGCGGGCGAAGATCTTCTTGGCCCGTTCGGAGCCATAGATCTGGGCGGCCTTCTTCAGGCGCGCCGTGTCGCTCGAGGACAGGCGATCCTTGACCCGCTCCAGATTCCCCGGGGGTCTTCGCCGAGCTGGTCGAGATTGTTGACCAGATCGACCAGCAGGAACTCCCGGCTGAGCTTCTTGGGGACCGCGGGTTTCATGCGGAAATCATAGGTGCGACCGCCCAGGGCGAACTTGCCATGGCGCTTGTGGTTATAGACCACGGTCTTGTTGTGCAGCTGGGTCGTGCCGACGCCCAGGGACGGGCCGCCCTTCAGGAAGGGCGACGAGGGTGTCGTCCAGTGGCCTACTTTTGCTCCGCCGCGTACAGCTAGGCCCAACAGGGCAAAAGCCGACCAACATGAAGAAGCTTTCACCGATCCGGCCGGCATTGAGTAGCTGAGGCGCCAATCCACTGTAGGCCCCGATCAGCACGGCCGAGATGCCCAGGGGCCGGCGGCCGACGCGGTCAGCCCGGACGCCATTACGGCCAGCAGGCCCACCACGGCGCCGAGCGCCTCGATAATGAGGAAGCGCACGGGCGCTTCATTGGCGAACAGCGTGACCCAAGAGGGCGGAAAGACCGTCACGAGGTGGAACAGGGCGAAGTTCGCCAGGGCGCAAGCGAGCCATACCATGGTCCGCCGTTGCGCGAACAAGGTGTTCCGAACAACTTTGGATGACCGTGGGGAGATTTACGCCCCTCCAATGCCCCAAGTTAGCGCAAGGGGTCGTTTGTTTGCGCCAAGTCGTTCCGTAGGGTGGTCGCCGCGACGCCCGCCTCACCCATTGCATGGCTAATCTGGTCGAGGCCTATAACGACGTCGCCAGCGGCATAAAGCCCGCGGATTGAAGTCCGCTGCTGGCCATCGACCCGAATACACCCTTCATCGGTCAGGCTGGCGCCCAGGCTCCGCGCCAGATCCGAGTGGATGTCTGACCCGAGGGCCGGATAGACGGTGTCGAAGGCTTCGCGCCCCTCACTGTGCTCAAGAGTGATCTGATCGCCCTGCAGCCTGAAATCGCGAGCGGGCCCTGCATGGGGTACTACGCCCAGCTTAGCTAGTCGGCCCTGTTCGGCAGCGCTCAGTTCGTGGGGCCCCTCGGGCGCGATTAGCGTCACTCTTTGGGTGTATGCTCGCAGGAACGCGGCTTCCCTGACACCGTGTGCGCCGGTTCCGATCACGGCGACTTTGCGATCCGTCACCTCGAAAGCGTCGCAGACCGCGCAGTAGCGCAGCAGGCCGGCTTTGAGGGCCTCATCGTGGACGGCGGCCTCCATCGGGGGCCGGCGGTTAGTCACTCCAGTGGCGAGAATGACCGCGCGCGCCTCGATGGGTAGGAAGTCTCCTGTCGCTTTAAACCCCTGACCCTCGCCGTGCTCAAGCGCCTCCACGGTCGCGGGAATGATCGCGGCGCCGAACTTCAGGGCTTGGGTCCGCATACGTCCCAAGAGATCGACGCCTGAGATGCCGTCCGGAAATCCCGAATGGTTTCTCGTGCAGGGGATCAGTGCAGCCCGGCTCGCTCCCCCGTCGACCACAACGACGGACAACCAAAATCTGGCGGCATAGATCGCCGCCGTTAGTCCGGCCGGCCCCGCACCGATGATCAGGCAATCGACCTGGGCCATCAGGCTGGTTTCGGCGCGCGGGGCTGCCGCATCTTCAATACCAGGACCGCACCCGCCAGAGCGAGGCTGACCAGTCGAAGCCCGGAGCGGCCAGCTCTAGCGGTCCCCACGCCAAGTCTGATGAGGAAGGGGCTGCTCATATGCCCGATCAGGCGGCTGGTGTAGGGGGGATAATATCCGTCGGCATGGGGCGCACCATCGGTTCGCGCGCCCAGATGCGTCCCGCAGAAGCCGCGGCGACGAAATCATTGACGCTTGCAGCCGGGAAGGCGAGGAGCCCCGCGTCGGTGTCCGGTGCGGCGTCATTGATTCCACCCTTGACGAACAGCGGCGCCGCCGCCGGCAGGTAGCCGATGACCTTCAGGTGGCCGAAGGCATCACGCAGGAAGTTTACCGCAGCAGCCTCGAGGGCCAGCTTGGCTCCGCCGGCATCGGACGGCAGGATCGCGACGGCATCGAAGAGGACCGAGGGACCGCCGTCGATCTTGTGATCCGCGGGGATCATTTCCCCCGTAGCGGACGTCATACGTAGATCGTTGGAGCGATAATCTCCACCTTGCCGCCCGCGGCGGCGACAGCGGCCTTCAGCTCGACGACCAAGGCCCCATCGCACCCATCGCTGACCAGGACGCCCACCTTGCGGCCTTCGAACGTCGCCTTCGCCTTGGCCAGCAGGCTGAGCATTGGAGAAGGCGCCATGGCCTTCGCTTCGACGGTGACAGGGGCCGGAACGATTTCGGAAGGTAAGCCCAGGCCGGCGGCAACCTTCAGGGCGAGGGTCTGATCGATGTTGATCAGGCGCGCCAGCACTGCCTCACGCACGCGCGGCAGCAGGCATTTGCTGAGCTCGAACACCAGCGCCGACACGATGTGGTTCTGCTCCGGCTCGGTCTGGCTGGCGAAGAACATGCGGGCCTGACTGTAGTGATCGGCAAAGCTTTCGGGCCGGATCCGCAGTTGCTCGCCAGCCTCCTCGGCTGGGAAGGTCTTGTAGCCAATGTCCTGCGACGCGCGGGCGATGTCGGGGCCCAGGGTGGAGGGCTCGTAGTTCACTTGGCCCTTGGGCGCCGCCATCTGCATGTGGCCGTCCCGCTGCAAATTATGGAACGGGCACTTGGGTTGGTTGATCGGAATCTGATGGAAGTTGGGCCCGCCGAGGCGCTTCAGCTGGGTGTCCTGATAGGAGAACAACCGGCCCTGGAGCAGGGGATCGTTGGTGAAGTCGATGCCGGGCACGACGTTGGCCGTGCAATAGGCGACCTGTTCGGTCTCGGCGAAGAAGTTGTCCGGGTTGCGGTCTAGCACCATACGGCCGACGACGCGCAGGGGAACGAGCTCTTCCGGAATCAGCTTGGTGGCGTCCAGGACGTCGAAGTCGAAGCCGTCGGCCTGTTCTTGGCTGAAGGTCTGCAGGCAGAACTCCCACTCGGGGAGATCCCCACTATCGATGGCGTACCACAGGTCGCGGCGGTGGAAGTCGGGGTCGGCTCCATTGATCTTCAACGCCTCGTCCCACACGACCGACTGCGATCCGATCTTCGGGCGCCAGTGGAACTTGACGAAGGTGGAGGCGCCTTTGGCATTGACCAGACGGAAGGTGTGAACGCCGAAGCCCTCCATCATCCGCAAGGACCGCGGGATCGCCCGGTCCGACATGATCCACATGATCATGTGCATGCTCTCGGGTGTCAGTGAGATGTAGTCCCAGAACGTATCGTGCGCGGTCTGCGCCTGGGGGAATTCCCGGTCGGGGTCCTGCTTGGCCGCATGGATCAGATCCGGAAACTTGATGGCGTCCTGGATGAAGAACACCGGAATGTTGTTGCCGACGAGGTCAAAGTTGCCCTGCTGGGTGTAGAACTTGACCGCGAAGCCGCGCACGTCACGGGGCAGGTCGGCCGAGCCTTTGTTGCCGGCGACGGTTGAGAAGCGGGTGAACACCGGGATTTTTTCACCCGGGCGCTGCAGGAAGTCAGCGGCGGTGATGTCGGAGCAATCTTCCAGGCACTCGAAGAAGCCGTGTGCTGCAGAGCCGCGGGCGTGGACCACGCGCTCGGGGATCCGCTCATGGTCGAAGTGGGTGATCTTCTCGCGCAGGATGAAATCCTGCAGGAGCACAGGACCTCTGGCGCCGGCCTTCAGCGAGTTCTGGTTGTCGCCGATGGGAACGCCCTGGTTGGTCGTCAATTGGGTTTCAGGGCCAGCTGCCTGTTGGTGAAGCTCGCCGCCCGGCGCGACCAGAGTTCCGATATCCGCAGCGGTATCGGCGTCGGCAGCTTGGGCGGCTTGCGACGGGGTCGGAGGCAGGGTCTTGGGCATGGAAGGTCTTTCATGGGCGCGGACGCCCAATAGGGCTACGCCGGCTGGGGGCGACTGATTGGCTAGACGACGGGGATCGGAGCGAGGAGCGTCATCAAGTCGGCCTTCCGGGCCGCTAGCTTGGCCCCAAGCGCCTCAAGGTCGATGTTAGTTTCGCGCACCTCGGGGAAGAGCTCGGTCTCTTCCTCCTCGACGTGATGGCGAACCTGCTCGCCGAGCACTTTGACCTTGGCGTCGTAGAGCGGCTGTCCCGGGAGCATCGCCTCGATCTGGGCAATCAAGGTCTTGGCGCCAGTGTGCTCGACAAGGGCCTCGTCGAGCAGGTTGCCATCTCCGGTCTTTTCGCGCGCAGGCGGGTAGAAGAGCTCTTCCTCGATCTGCATATGCACTTTCAGCGCTAAGCAGATCTTGTCGGCCAGGGCCTTCTTCTCAGCGTCGTCTAACGCCGCCTCGAACGCTTCGAAGTAGCCATCGACCACACGGTGATCTGAACCGCGCCGGGTTTGCCGGAGGCCTCAACTCCTGAGAGGAAGAGGCCATGACAAGCAAGACGACGAACAAGTTTTCACCTGAGGTTCGCGAGCGAGCGGTTCGGATGGTTGTGGA
>NZ_JAFCUB010000041.1:0-36581 GCF_049896325.1 Caulobacter sp. DWP3-1-3b2 | reverse complement strand
ACGGCAAGCCCGGCCCCATCGTCATGCTACGCGGTTGGCGCAGCCTCCAGGACCGCAAATGCGGCTGGACCCTGGCTAACTTACAGGCCGCCCTCAGACATGTGTGAATCTGCTAGCCCACAGGGGGAGGAACACCTTGACCGCATCCCCCCAATCCCGGAGCGTGGCCGAGCAACCTGTTTCGGAGCCCCAATGTCCCGCCTGCTTCTCGCCCTGCTCGGCTCCGCCGCCCTTCTCGCCCCCGCCGCCCCCGCCGCCGACGCCGCCGACGCGCCCATTTCCAAGGCCGATCGCGCCGCCCACGAGGGCTACCTGATCCTCGACACCCACCTCGACACCCCTGAGCACTTCGCCCGCCAGGGCTGGAGCATGGTCGATCGCCATGCGGTGACGATGGATGGCACCGAGGTGGACCTGCCGCGCATGAACGAGGGCGGCCTGGATGGCGGGTTCTTCGTGATCTACACCACGCAAGGCGCCCTGACCGCCGAGGGCTATCGCGGCGCTCGCGACTTCGCCCTGAACCGCGCCACCGAGATCCGCGAGATGGTCGCGGCCCACGCCGACAAGTTCGAGCTGGCCTACACCGCCGACGACGCCGCGCGGATCAACAAGTCCGGCAAGAAATTCGTCTTCCAGAGCATCGAGAACAGCTGGCCGATGGGTGAGGACCTCACCCTGATGCAAACCTTCCACGCCACCGGCGTGCGCCTGGCCGGGCCGGTGCACTTCAAGAACAACCAGTTCGCCGACAGCTCGACCGACAAGCCGATCTGGCATGGCTTCTCGCCGCTGGGCCTGCGCTGGCTGGCCGAGGCCAACCGGCTGGGCATCGTCATCGACGTCAGCCACGCCTCGGACGACGTGGTCGATCAGGCGGTGCTGCTGTCAAAGGTCCCGATCATCGCCTCGCACTCGGGCGCCAAGGCGGTCTTCGACCACCCGCGCAATCTGGACGATGTACGCCTGAAGAAGATCGCTGACGCCGGCGGGGTGATCTGCATCAACTCGGTCTATCTGAAAGCCACGCCCACCAGCCCCGAGCGCAAGGCCGCGTTCGAAGCGATCGGCAAGGCGCCCGACAGCGAAACGGCCAGCGAGGCCGAGATCGTCGCGTTTCTGAAGAAGAAGGCCGTTATCGACGCCAGGTATCCGCCGATCCGCGCCAGCTTCGAGGACTTCATGGGCAGTCTGCTGCACACCCTCAAGCTGGTCGGTCCCGAGTATGTCGGCATCGGCGCCGACTGGGACGGCGGCGGCGGCGTGGTCGGCTTCGAGGACGTCGCTGACCTGCCCAAGGTCACCGCCCGGCTGAAGGCGGCCGGCTATACCGACGCCGACCTGTCGGCGATCTGGGGCGGCAACGTGCTGCGCGTGATGAAGCAGGCGCAGGACTATGCCAAGACGGCGGCGAAGTAGGGGCGGACACTTGCCCCCTACGGACCGCTTCGTGGTCGTCTTCCCCCAGAGGGGGAAGAGCTCAGCCGCCGCCAATAGCGCGAGGCTCCGCCCCCTATGGGGGCGGACAGACCGCGCAGCGGTCAGGTGGGGGCAAGTCTAGGTCTTCCCCTGCCCCACGCATCCCAGAACCGCCACCCCATCAACACCGCCAGGATCGCCGCATAGGCCAGGGGCGGGCGATGGTCGGCCTTCACCAGCAGATAGTAGTGGGCCACGCCCAGCGGCACGATCAGGTAGATCAGCCAGTGGATCCTCTGCCAGGTCGCCCGGCCCAGCCGGCGGATCATGCCGTTGGTCGAGGTCACCGCCAGCGGGATCAGCAGCGTGAAAGCCCCCATGCCCAGGGTGATGAAGGGCCGCTTGAGGATGTCCTTCCACAGCTGGCCCCAGTCGAAATAGAGATCGACGCCGATATAGGTCAGCAGGTGCAGGCAGATATAGCTGAAGGCGAACAGGCCGATGGTCCGCCGGAAGCGTACGAGGCGCGGCTTCTTCAGTATCCGGGCGGCCGGGGTTACCGCCAGGCCGACCAGCAACAGGCGCAGGCCCCAGACGCCGATCTGGCGGATCAGGGTCTCGATCGGATTGGCCCCCAGGTCGCCGCTGAACCCCCGCCAGGCCAGCCAGACCAGCGGCGCGAGACAGGCCAGCCAGACGGCGGCGTAGACGAGGTTGTCCCGGGTCTTGGAGGGCCGCTTCTTGGCCGCGACCCGCTTCAACGTCGCGTCCATCAGAAGGTCTTCCGCAGGTCCATGCCGCGATAGAGGTCGGCGACGTACTGGCCATAACCGTTGAATGGCAAGGTCTCGCGGCGGCGAAACTCGCCGATCCGGCGCTCGGTGGCCTGGGACCAGCGAGGGTGGTCGACAGCGGGATTGACGTTCGAATAGAAGCCGTATTCGCGCGGGGCCAGCACGTTCCAGGCGGTGGCCGGCATACGCTCGACCAGGCTGATCTTGACGATCGACTTGATGCCCTTGAAGCCATATTTCCACGGGACGACCAGCCGCAGCGGCGCGCCGTTCTGGTTGGGCAACACGTCGCCATAGAGGCCCACGGCCAAGATGGCCAGCGGGTGCGTCGCCTCGTCGATGCGCAGGCCCTCGCGATAGGGCCACTGCAGGGTGTCCCATTTCTGGCCCGGCATTTCAGAGGGACGCATCAGGGTTTCGAAGGCCACGAACTTGGCCTTTGAGGTCGGCTTGACCGCCGCGATCAGGTCCTTCAGCGGGAAGCCGACCCAGGGGATGACCATCGACCAGCCCTCGACGCAGCGCATGCGATAGATGCGCTCCTCGAGCTTCTGGCCCTTGATCAGGTCGTCGATGGCGAAGGTCGTCGGGGCCTCGCAGGCGCCGTCGACCCGCACGGTCCACGGCCGGGTCTTCAAGGACCCGGCGTTCTCGCCGGGGTCCTCCTTGTTGACCCCAAATTCGTAGAAGTTGTTGTAGGTGGTGATGTCTTTCTTGGGGGTCCGCGCCTCGGTGGTCGAGAAGCCCGGCTTGTAGGCCAGACCCCGGGCGTTCGCCGCGCCGCCCGCCCCCGCCAGACCCAATCCCGCCGCGCCTGCGATGAACTGCCGCCGGCGCAGGTAGAGGCCCTGATCGGTGACGTCGTTGTCGGTCAGGTCGGGGGCGTTGCGGATCAGCATGGCGGGGTTCCGGGCGGGGTCTTCATAGGAAGATACGTGCCGGAAGGGGGTTTGGTTACATCGAAAAGCTCCTCCCCCTGTGGGGGAGGCGGCCGAAGGCCGGTGGGGGGAGCTTTGGGTCGCCCTGTCCGGGTCGTGGCCGTCGGCCGATCATTCCCCCCACCGTCGGCTTCGCCGACACCTCCCCCAGAGGGGGAGGACCTATCTCACCACCGCTTCAAACCCCGCCCGCGCCGCCGCCTTGGCCTTGGCCAGCTTGCCCTTCAGCGACCCGAACGCCCGAACACCGCCCGCCCGCGCCATAAGCGCCCGAAACGCCTTGGGTTCGGTGTCGGGATCGTGCCCGTCCTCCAACGCCACCTTCAGCAGTTGCGACAGGTCCTGCTCCAGCCGCCAGGCCGCCTCCAGCGACGCCATCGCGGTCTTGTCGCCAAGTCCAGCCGCCTGCAGCGCCACCAGCGCCTCGCCGGTGTTCTGCGCCAGCGGACCTCCATCCGCCGCATGCACGAGTTGCAGGAACTGGGCGGCGAACTCGATATCGACAAGGCCGCCGGGCGTCAGCTTGAGGTCCCAGTCGCCCTTGCCGGGCCGCTCGTCCTCCATCAACTGGCGCATCTCCAGCACGTCGACGGCGGTGTTCCTGCGATCGCGGGCGCGGCGCAGAGCCCCCGCGATCGCGCCCTCGGCCCGCGCCTGGAAGCCCGGCGACGAGGCCCAGACCACCCGCGCCCGCGTCAGGGCCAGCAGCTCCCAGGTCTCGGCCTCGCGGTCGTAATAGTCCTCGAAGGCCGCGAAGCTGACCGCCACAGGCCCCTTGGTCCCTGACGGTCGTAGCTTGAGATCCACCTCGTAGAGCGTGCCCTCGCCGGTCGGCGCCGACAAGGCCGAGGCCAGCCGCTGGGTGAAGCGGGCGTAGAAGCTTTCCGCGCCCCAGCCCTTGATCGCCGACATCTCGGCGGAACCGTCGGCCGCGTAGAGCGTCATCAGGTCGAGATCCGACTTGGCGGTCATCTCGCGCGACCCCGCCTTGCCCAAGGCCACCACCGCCACCTGGCCTAGGAAGGCCCCGCCCAACCGCTCGACTTCGCAGAGGGCCGCCGGGGCCAAGCCGCCCACGATCAGGTCGGCGAGGTCGGCGAAGGCCGCGCCGGCGTCGCGGGCGCCCGCCGTGCCGCTGATCACCCGCACCCCGATGCGGAAGGTCTGGTCGCGGAAAAAGCGCCGCGCGGCGTTCATCGCGCCTTCGAAATCGGCGGGATCCCACGGCGGGTCGCGCGGCATTTCCATGGGACCGAAGAAGGCTGGGTCGAGCAGGGCGTCGAGAGCCGTCGGGCGTCGCGCCAGCGTCGAGGCCAGGCGGGGGGCAAAGGCCATGACCTCGACAATTAGCTCGAACAGCCGTGGCTGGGCCAGGAACAGCGACTGGATCTGCACGCCGGAGCTCAGCGACGCGAAAAAGTCGGCGAAGCGGTTGAAGGCGTCTTCCGGTGCGCCGGTCGCGTTGGCCGCGTCCAGCAGGCGCGGCGCCAGGCGGGTGAACAGCTCGCGGCCCCGTTCGGTGCGGGTGGCGGCGATGCGGCCGTGATGCCATCCACGAATGGTGGCGGCCACGCGCTCGGGACGGGCGAACCCCATGCGCTTGAGGGTGGCCAGGGTTTCGGGATCGTCCTCGACGCCAGTGAATACCAGGCTGCCGAACCGCGACGACAGCTCTTCCTCGCCCTTGAACAGCGCGCCGTAGCGGCGGTTGACACCCTTCAGCAGGTGCCCGACCACGGCGTCGAAGCTGCGTAGATTGCCATGGCCCCATAGGGCCGCGACCCGCTTGCGATCGGTGTCGGACTCCGGAAGCTTGTGGGTCTGGTCGTCGGCCAGCATCTGCGCCCGGTGCTCCAGGGCGCGCAGGTCGCGATAGGCCTTGGTGAGATAGTCGCGGTCCTGCCGCGTCACGTGGCCTGCGTCCGACAGGGCGGCCAGCGCGTCGAGGGTCCGGGGGCTGCGTAGGTTCGCGTGCCGACCGCCGAGGATCAACTGCTGGGTCTGGACGAAGAACTCGATCTCGCGGATGCCGCCGCGCCCCAACTTGAGGTCCGCGCCCTTGGCGGTCAGGCGGTCGTCGACCTTGTAGGCATGGATCTGACGCTTGATCGAATGGATGTCGGCGATGGCTGCGAAGTCGAGGTTCTTGCGCCAGATGAACGGCTGAAGTTCGGCCAGGAACGCCTCGCCGCGGGCGATGTCGCCGGCAGCGATCCGCGCCTTGATATGGGCCGCCCGCTCCCAGTTCTGGCCGACGCTCTCGTAGTACTCCAGCGCCGCGTCGATCGGCATGGCGGGCGGGGTCGAGGAGGGGTCGGGGCGCAGGCGCAGGTCGATGCGGAACACGTAGCCATCGGCGGTGCGCTCGGCCAGCATCCGGCCCAAATGGTGGGTCAGGCGCACCGCCACGCCCTGCGGCTCGACGCCCTGCGCGACCGGCAGGGCGTCGGGGTCGTAGAAGATCGAGAAGTCGATATCGCTGGAATAGTTGAGCTCGAACGCCCCGTGCTTGCCCATGGCGATGCAGAACAGGCCGGGGATGGGGCCATCCTTGCCTTCACCGACATGGGTCAGGGCGCCGCGCGCCACCTCCAGTCGGGCCGCCTGGGCCAGGGCCGCGTGCAGGGACGCGTCGGCAAAGCGGGTCAGGGCGGCGGTCACCGCATCCAGGTCCCAGACCCCGCCCAGGTCGCACAGAGCCGTCAGCAGGTGAAGGTCGGCCTTCAGTTCGCGCAACACCCGCCGGGCGGTCTCGAAGTCTGGTTCGGCGGCCACGGTCTCGGCGGCGGCCAGAATCTGAGCGAGCCGCGCGTCGGGATCGCTGTCGAGGATCGACAGCAGCCGCTGGCCGTCCCGCCGCGCCAGGCCAGCCAGGTAGGGCGAGGCGGAAAACACCGGCGCCAGGGCCGGCCAGGCGGCCTCGACCAGGCGCATGGCCTCGCCGGCCTTCTTGCCAATCGCCTCATGCGCCCGTTCGGCGGCCTTCGGATCGAGGATGGGGCCGCAGGGGGTGAGGCGTTCGAGCAGGCGAGTCATGCCGCGCACTGTGGCGTGAGGCGGCGCTCAGGTCGAGGTTCACCGCTTGACAGCCTAGGTTACAGGCGTAATCGTTGGCGCTTGAGATGCGAGGCGCCATGAACATCACCCAGGCCGAGAGCCGCATCATGGACGCGCTGTGGTCCCGCCATCCGCTGACGGTGGACGAGATCATGGCGGAGGTCGCCGAGCCGCAGGGTTGGGGCGAGGCGACGGTCAAGACGCTGATCAACCGCCTGCTGAAGCGCAAGGCGATCCGCTCCGACCGCATCGAGGGCCGGGCCCGCTACGCCCCCGTCGTCCAGCGCGCTGACTATGTGCAGGCCGAGAGCCAGGGCCTGCTGAACCGGCTGTTCGACGGCCAGCTGACGCCGCTGGTGGCGCATTTCGCCCAGCATCGCGCGCTGTCGGCCGACGAGATCAAGCAATTGAAGACGCTGATCGCGGGTCTTGAAGATGGTGGCTGAACTCCTCGCCCTGACGCTGCTGCGCGCCCAGGTCGCCGCCATGGCGGCGGTGCTGCTGGTGCTGTTGCTGCGCGGCCCCGCCCGCAGCTGGATCGGCGCCCGCCTGGCTTACCGGCTATGGATCCTGGTCCCGGCGGCCGTCCTCGCCAGCCTGTTCCCCAGTCTGTCCGAGGCCTTGGAGGCCGGCGCGCCCGCGGCCCCGATGGGCGAGACCCACGCCATCACCGTCTTGGCCGCCTGGATGGTCGGCGCTCTGGTCGCCGCCGGGATCATCGTCCAGCAGGAGGTCGCCTTCCGCCGCCAAGCCGGTATCGGCCAGGCCGGTCCCGCTGTCATGGGTGTGTTGTGGCCACGCATTGTCTTGCCATGCGACTTCGCGGAGCGCTTCGACGCCGAGGCGCGGCGGATGGTCGACCTGCATGAACGCGCCCACATCCAGCGCGGCGACCCGCTGGCCAATCTGGCGATCGCCGTGGGCCTGGCGCTGGGCTGGTGCAATCCGCTGATCCACATCGGCGCGGTCTGCGCCCGCCTGGATCAGGAACTGGCCTGCGACGCCCAGGTGCTGAGCCTCCGGCCCACCCTGCGGAAGGTCTATGCCGAAGCCCTGGTCAAGGCGCACGCCGCCCGCACCGGCTCGCCGCTGGCCTGTTTCTGGGCGGCCCATCCCTTGCTGCTCCGGGTCAAGCTGCTGGCTCAGCCCGAGCCCAGCGAAGAGCGCCACGCGACCGGCGCGGTGTCGATCGTCGGCCTGGCCATACTGACGGCTCTGGTCGTCTGGAGCGTCACCCCGCGCGGACCCATGCCGCCACACTTCATCTGGCCCGGCGAGGTGATCGAGCACCAGGTCGACGGCATCAACCTGCCTGCGTTGCGCCGCTAATCACCCCGACGTTCCCGGCGTCGCGTCGGTTGACGTTTGGAATTACATCTGTAAGTTTATAAGACTACAGACGTAATCTTCCGGGTGGGCCATGACCTTCATTCTGCGGATGCCGGAGGCGCGGGGGCGCCGAGCCTGGCGCAAGCGCCGCTACGCGATGATCCACGAAGGCTCCGACGAAACGGGCTACTGCGCCACCCGCCAGGGTCGCGACCGCTGTTACGACGTGAAGATCCAGATGTGGGGCGGCTAGAGCATTTTTCGAGCGAAGTCGTTCCGGTTCGCGTGAAGAAAAATGCGTCAAAACAGAAGATTAGAGCTCACGGCCTGACGCATTCAGGTCGGGAAATGCTCCAGGATCCTACTCCACCCGTGGCAACACCAACGCCACCCGCAGGCCGGGGCCGGAGCCGTCATAGACGCCTGGCCCCTCGGCCAGTTCCAACCGTCCGCCATGCGAGACGGCCACGGCCTGGACCAGCGACAGACCTAGCCCCGCGCCGGGCTCGCTGCGGCTGTTCTCCAGGCG
This sequence comes from Caulobacter sp. DWP3-1-3b2, assembly GCF_049896325.1. Lineage (NCBI taxonomy): Bacteria > Pseudomonadati > Pseudomonadota > Alphaproteobacteria > Caulobacterales > Caulobacteraceae > Caulobacter > Caulobacter sp. DWP3-1-3b2. The sequence goes on along the minus strand of NZ_JAFCUB010000041.1, from coordinate 28,515 downwards.
CACAAAGCGCTGGACGACACGGGCGCGGTCTTCCTCGGGCACGCCGGGCCCCGTGTCGGTGACCGAGAACTCCAGCTCGCCAGACGAGCGGCGACGGGCCCGCAGCATCACCGCGCCGCCTTCCGGCGTATATTTGATGGCGTTGTCGAGGATGTTGGCCAGGGCCTGGGCGATGAATTCGCGGTTGCCACGGATGTTCAGGGCGGGGGTGATCTCGGCCTTGAAGTCCAAACCCTTGTCCTCGCAGCTGGCCTCATACAGCTCGGCCATGTCGGAGGCCAGTTCGCTGGAGTCGAAGGTCTGCTGGTCGGGGGCGTCGCCGGCCGCCTGCAAGCGGGCGATGGCCAGCACGGCGTTGAAGGTCTTGAGCACGCCGTCGGCGTCGAGCAGGGCGGTTTCGAGGGCGGCCATCGCATCCCCCTTCCCGTTCTCGGCGTCGATCAGGGCCACTTCCATGCGGGCCCGCAGCCGGGTCAGGGGGGAGCGCAGGTCGTGGGCGATGGCGTCGCCGGCGTGGCGCAGCCCGCCCATCAGTCGCTCGATGCGGTCGAGCATGTCATTGAGGCCCACGGCCAGCTCGTCATACTCGTCGCGGGTGCCGCGCACCCCGGCCCGGGCGCGCAGGTCGCCGGACCGCACGGCGTTCACCACATCGACCAGGCCCTGCATGCTGCGCGAGACATTGCGGCTGATGATCACCCCGCCCGCCAGGCCCAGGATGATGACCAGCGCGCCGGCCCCCCACAGGGCTCGGACGATCTTCATCACATAGCCTTCGGACTCCTGGACGTCGGCCCCGACGAACAGCGCCTCGCCGCCGCTTAGCCGCTCCTGCACCCCGCGCGCCGCGCGCCTGACCTCGGCGCCGTCGATGTCGGTCTCGGTGAGCTTGAAGCCCTCCCAGGTCGGACCCTGGCCTTCGAAGTCGTCGATCGGCGACTCCTCGATCGAGCCGGAGATTCGCTTGCCGTCCTTGTCGAGCAGCAGGTACAGGAACGGCCGCTCGCCGGTGGCGCGCTCGACGATGGTCTGGTTCAGTGCGTTGACCCCACCCACCCGGTAGGCGGCCTCCAGGCTCTCCATCTCGCGAGTGATTTCGGCGTCGGCGCGGCGGTTCACCTCGCCGGCCGTGGCGATGTAGATATAGCCGAGGAACGCGCTGGCGGCGGCCGCGAACAGGGCCAGGAACAGCAGGGTCAGCCGGAACGGCGTCGATCGGATCAGGCGCGGCAGACGCATGGGCTAGCTCTTCTTGCCGAGCAATGCCGCGACATCGCGGCGTGTGTCGACGATGCGGAGGACAAGAATACCCGCGTCATCGGGCAAGGGGTCGTAGACGACGAGCCATGGTGCGACGGTCAAGCCATGCGGATCGCCCCGAAAATCCCGCCGACGCCGCCCGAGACCTGGGCGTTTTGCCAAGCGCAGCAAGGCGGCGTCCAGTCGCATGATCACTGCCTCAGCGCGCGCCTCGCCGCTATCTTGGGCGATCCACGCATAGATGCGGTTGAAGTCCGCCTGAGCCTCGCGGGACTTTACGACCTTCGGCTCGCCCATTCAGCCCTGGCGACTTTTTCTGAACTCTCGTTTGGCCTCCGCGAGCATCTTTTCAAAATTCCACGGCTCGGAAAGCCCTTCGACGTGCTCGCGGCGCGCCTGGTCAAGCGACTCGTTGATCGCGTCGCGATTGCGCGCGATCCAAGCGTCCATCTCGGCCCCGGAAAGCTCAGGTCCGAAGTCGTCTTCATCGTCGGGAACGGGCTGGGTCAGCTTGTTCATGGCCCTCAGCCTACCACAGCCAAACCGCGCCGCCTACGGATCGAGGCGGTAGCCGGCGCCGCGGACGGTCTGCAGCATGGCCCGGTCGAAGCCCTTGTCGATCTTGCTGCGCAGCCGGGAGATGTGCACGTCGATGACATTGGTCTGCGGGTCGAAGTGATATTCCCAGACCTTCTCGAGCAGCATGGTGCGGGTCACCGACTGGCCGGCGTGGCGCATCATGAATTCCAGCAGCTGGAACTCGCGAGGCTGGAGGTCGATCTCCTTGCCCTGGCGATGGACCGTCCGGTTGATCAAGTTCATCTCGAGCTCGCCCACCTTCAGGGTGGTGGCCACGGCGCCGGTCTCGCGACGGCGCGACAGGGCCTCGACGCGAGCGATCAGTTCGGCGAAGGCGTAGGGCTTGACCAGATAGTCGTCGGCGCCGGCCTTCAGGCCGATCACGCGGTCGCCGACCTCGCCCAAGGCCGACAGGAACAACACCGGGGTGTTGTCACCCTCGCGGCGCAGGGTAGAGACAACCTCGACCCCGTCTTTCTTGGGCATCATGCGATCGACGATCATCACGTCGAAGCCGCCCTTGCCGGCCTCGGTCAGGCCGGCCTCGCCATCGGGGGCGTGAACGCATTGATGGCCGGCCTCGGTCAGGCCGTGGCTCATGGCGCCGGCCGCTTCGAGATCGTCTTCGATGATCAGAATACGCATTTCAGGCCCCTGGATGCACGCCCTGGCACACGAAAAGGGGGCGTCACCGAATCGGTGACGCCCCCGTCGTGTTCGTCGTCACGGCATGGATGGTGACGTGATCCGCGCGCGGGGGAAAGCCCCCGCGCGACGGTGTTCCGCGCCGAGCCCTACGGCGCGATCTTCAGCGGCACGATCGTCGGACGACCGGCGCGGACGATGCGAAGATTGACGCTGGGGCGCTGCAGCTTCTTGGCCGCCTCGACCGCCGCCGAAACCTGCGACGCACTGGCGACAGGATCGCCATTGACGCTGGTCAGGACGTCGCCCTTGCGCAGGCCCTTCTCGCCAGCGTCGGAGTTGACCTTGACGCCATCGATCAGCACGCCCTTGACGGCGGGGTCGATGCTGTAGGTGCGACGGGCCGCGTCATCGATCGGCGCCAGGCTCATGCCCAGGGCTTCGGACTTCTGGGTCTGCGGCTTGGTCGGGGTTTCGCCACCGTTCTGGTCGGTGTTGTCGCCATCGACCGCCAGTTCCTTCTCGGTCGGCCGGACGCCCGACTTGATCTCGACCGTGCGGGGCTTGCCGCCGCGCAGGACCGACAGCTTCAGGGTGTCGCCCGGACGGCCCTTGGCCACTTCGCGAGTCAATTCCGAGCCGCTCTTGATCGCCACGCCGTTGACGGCGGTAATCACGTCCTCGGGCATCAGCCCGCCCTTCTGGGCCGGGCCACCCGCCACCAGGTCGGCGACGATGGCGCCCTTGACGTCCGACAGGCCCTGGGCCTCGGCCATTTCGGTGGTGAAGGGCTGGATCTGGGCGCCGATATAGCCGCGCACGACCTTGCCGCCAGCGATCAGCTGCTTGGCGGTGTTCTCGGCCACGTCGGCCGGGATGGCGAAGCCGATGCCCACCGAGCCGCCGGTTGGCGAGAAGATCGCAGTGTTGACCCCGATCACCCGACCATAGACGTCAAACGACGGACCGCCGGAGTTGCCGCGGTTGATGGGAGCGTCGATCTGGATGTAGTCGACGAAGGTCGACGAGCTGTCGCCCAAGTCGCGATTATAGGCCGAGATGATGCCGGCCGTGGCGGTGCCGCCCAGGCCGAACGGGTTGCCGATGGTAATCACCCAGTCGCCGACCCGCGGCTTGGCCTGGTTCTCGAAATTCACAAAGGGGAAGGCCGCGCCCTTGGCCTTGGGATCAACCACCTTGAGGACCGCCAGATCGGTGCCCTCGTCGCGACCGACGATGGTGGCCTTCAGCTCGCGGCCGTCCTTGAGCACAACATTGATGCCGTCATCATCGGCGTCGGCGACGACGTGGTTGTTGGTGACCAGATAACCGTCGGCCGAGATGAAGAAGCCCGAACCCGACGACTGCTGCTTGGGACCGGGGGCGGCTTCCTCGCCGTCCTCGGGCTTCTGGCCGCGCGGCACGATGTCGAAGCCTTCCAGGCCTGGGATGCGCAGCTTCGGCGCGGCGGCGGCCTTGGACGTCACGTCGATCTGCACTACGGCGGGCGAGACCTGTTCGAAAATGTCGGCAAACGACAGCGGCGCGCCGGGCGGCGGAGCGAACATCGCGGGCGGAGCACCCGCGGCGGCCACGGCGGCGCCAGAGGTGCGGATCACCTGCGGCGCCGCGTCGGCGCTCGCCGGACCCATGCGCATGCCGACACCGACCAGGGCCGCGCAGGCCACGCCCGCGCCAGCCACCGCGCCGACAAAGAAACCAGACTTCCTAGCAGCCATCTTACGTCTTTCCTCACCCACGGCGCACTGCGCCGGGTCCTTGGCCTGAGAACCTAGTTGCGCTAGCGAAAGGCGCAATGGTCTTCAACTGATCTTTGCGCCACGCTGACGATGGTCTTGCGGCGTCTTCGCGGCGCAATCGTGTCATTCATCCTTCAACAACGCCTGAACACGAGCCTCTTCGCCTTCGGAAAGCTGTTCAACGTCCTCGCCGGGCGCTCCGGGTGTGGCCCGTCGCCTCAGAAGCACGATCATCAACCCGCCGCCCAAAACCAGGGCGACCCAAGGCGTGGCCCAGAGCACGGCGTTGCTGGGCGAGAACGGCGGCTTGAGCAACACGAACTCGCCATAGCGCGCGACCAGAAACGTGCGAATCTGCCGGTCGCTGCGGCCCTGCTTCACTTGGTCGCGGATCACGCCGCGCAGGTCGCCAGCCAGGTCGGCTTGGGAGTCGTCGATCGACTCGTTCTGACAAACCAGGCAGCGCACCTCGCGAAACAGGTCGCGGGCCCTGGATTCCTGCACGGGATCAGGCAGACGCTCGGCGGGATCGGCGGCCGCGCCCGCCATGCAGGCGATAGCCATCAGCGCCACGAGCACACCCCTTCCCTTCTCCCCTTGCGGGAGAAGGTGTCGGCGCAGCCGACGGATGAGGGGTCGCACGGCGTCGACACCGCAGACGATCGAGGTGGACAGGTTTGACAGGCCCCTCATCCGTCGGCCTTCGGCCGCCACCTTCTCCCGCAACGGGAGAAGGAAGGAGGAGGCGATCTTCAAGCCGCCGTCTCCGACTTGCGCGCCACGCCGAACCGCAGCCGGCGGTCCGACAGCGAGATCAGGCCGCCCAGGGCCATGATCAACGGGCCCAGGAAGATCAGCCGAACCCACGGATTGACGAAGGCGCGGACCAGCCAGGCGGGCTGGCCGTTCGCGCCCGCTCGGCGCTCGCCCAGCACCACATAAAGATCGTCCAGCACCCGTGGACAGATGGCCACTTCGGAGGTCGTCTGGCGGCCGGTCGGATAGAAGCGGCGCTCGGGCTGGGCCGTGCAGATCGGAGCGCCGCCGCGGGTGATCTTCACGATCCCCCGCTCGGCGATGTAGTTGGCGCCCTCGACCGCGCCGACGTCGGTCAGGGCCAGCTCATAGGCGCCCAGCTTCAACTGGCCGCCGACGCTCACGGCTTGAGCGGCCTCGACGCGCCAGGTGGTCTCGAACGACGCGCCCAGCACGAACAGGCCAAGGCCGGCATGGGCCAGGGTCATGCCCCAGGCGCCGCGCGGCAGGCCCACGGTCCGGCGCCGGACCTCGGCCCAGGGCGCACGGAAAGCCCGCACCCGCTCGGCCAGCTCCAGCACCGCGCCGGCCACCAGCCAGACCCCCAGGGCCAGGCCCGCGCTCGCCAGGGCATGGCGCGGCGCGATCACGGCGAAGGCCACCAGGCCCAGGATCGCGGCGCAGGCCAGGGCCAGCCACAGGCGGCGCATCACCAGCCGGGCGTCGCCGCGCTTCCAGGCCAGCAGCGGTCCGGCCGGCAGGATGGCCATGGCCAGCACCATCAAGGGAACAAAGGTCAGGTTGAACCAAGGCGGGCCGACCGACACCGCTTCGCCGTCCATGGCCTCGCGGATCAGGGGATAGAGCGTGCCAAGCAATACCGTCGCCGTGGCGGTCGACAGGATGATGTTGTTGACGACGATCGCGCTCTCGCGGCTCACCGGGGCGAACAACCCGCCGCTGTTCAGGCTGGGGGCGCGCAGGGCGAACAGCAGGAAGCCACTCCCGGCCGCGATCCCCATGATGGTCAATAGCAGGATGCCCCGCGCCGGATCGACGGCGAAGGCGTGGACGCTGGTCAGCACGCCCGAGCGCACCAGGAAGGCGCCAAGCATCGAGAAGGTGAAGGCAGCCAGCCCCAGGAACACGGTCCAGCCCGGCAGGGCGCCGCGCTTTTCCAGCACCACCGCCGAGTGCAGCAGCGCCGTGCCGATCAGCCACGGCATGAAGCTGGCGTTCTCGACTGGATCCCAGAACCACCAGCCGCCCCAGCCCAGTTCGTAATAGGCCCAGAAGGCGCCGAGCGTGATGCCGACGGTCAGGAAGCTCCAGGCCGCCAGGGTCCAGGGCCGCACCCAGCGGGCCCAGGCCGCATCGACCCGGCCCTCGATCAGGGCGGCCATCGAGAACGAAAACACCACCGAGAAGCCGACATAGCCGCAGTAGAGAAACGGCGGATGGAAGGCCAGCGCCGGGTCCTGCAGCAGCGGATTGAGCGACGCCCCCTCGACCGGAACGTTGATCAGCCGGGTCATCGGGTTGGAAGCAAAGACGGTGTAGGCCAGGAATAGCACGCCCAGCGCGCCCTGCGTCGCCACCGCATAGGCCCGCAGGCGCGGCGGCAGGGCGGCGCCGAAGGCCGCCATGGCCGCGCCAAAGCCCGTCAGCACCAGGCACCACAGCAGCATCGAGCCCTCGTGGCTGCCCCAGGCGCCAGCCACCTTGTAGAGCATGGGCTTGGCGGTGTGGGAGTTGGCCGCGACGTTGGCCACGGAGAAGTCCGACACCACGAAGGCATGGACCAGGGCCAGGAAGGTCAGGCCTGTGCACAGGAAGGCGCCCAGGGCCGCGCCCTGCCCCGCCCCGGTCAGGACCGACATCCGCCGCGCCCCGCCCACCGCCGACAGCCCCATCTGCAGGGCCGACAGCACCAGGGCCAGGATCAGGGCGTAGGCGCCGAACTCGGTAATCATGCCAAACCTTCCCTTCTCCCCTGGCGGGAGAAGGTGTCGCGAAGCGACGGATGAGGGGTTGAAGGCGAGGTCAGCCGCGCACGGCGGACAGGTCGGCGCGACCCCTCATCCGTCGGCCCCGGATCAAGCCTGGGGCCGCTACCTTCTCCTGCAAGGGAAGAAGGAAATTTAAGCGTTACGCTCACGAGGCGGGCTTCCCTGTTGAGTAGGACGGCGTTTGGCCATCCCCTCGCCACTCGCCCTGTTCCTTCAGCGCCTTGGACACTTCACGCGGCATGTAGCGCTCGTCGTGCTTGGCCAGCACCTGCTTGGCGACGAAGACACCGGTCTCGTCGAAGGCGCCCGAAGCGACGATCCCCTGGCCCTCGCGGAACAGGTCGGGCAGGTCGCCCTGGTAGCGCACGAGATTGGTGGCGCGCTGGTCGGCGACCACGAACTCCACCAGGCCGTCGGGGTGCTTGACCACGCTGCCCTTCTCCACCAGCCCGCCTAGCTGCACCTTGCGGCCGGCCGGCACATGGGCGGCGGCGGCCTGGGCGGGGGTGTAGAACAGCGAGATGGCGTCGCGCATGCCCCACAGGGCCAGGCCGACGGCCAGGGCGACCACCGGGGCGGCGACCGCCAGGACGGTCAGGCGGCGGCGCGCCTTGCGGGATTTGGGCAGGAAACTCATGATGTCGTGTCCGCCTTGGGGGCCTGGGCGGCCTGACGCAGCGCGGCCAACACCTTGGGCTGGCCGGCGAAGCGGGCCTGGGCCTTGGCCAGGGCGGCGTCGCGCTTGGTGGTGTCGCCCAGCACGGCATAGGCCCTCACCAGCTTGACCCAGCCATCGGCGTCGTCGGGATTGGCCTGGAGCTTGGCCGCGAGGCTGGCGACCATGCCTTGGATGAAGCCATCGACGCCCGAGCCGTCGCCGGCCGGCGCGGCGGCTTGCTCCTGAGGGGCCGTCGGTTCTGGCAGCAGGCCGCCGCGCGCCTGGGTCTGGACGATCTCCTCGGCGAAACCCGCGCGACGCGGGTCGTCGGACGGCATGGCGGCGAGCACCGCCCGCCAGTCGGCCAGGCCGCCGGCCAGGTCGCCTTCGGCGATGCGGGCCTTGGCGAGGTTGTAGCGGGCGATGACATTGGCCGGGTCACGCTTCAGCGCCTCGGCGAAGGCCCGCTTGGCGTCGGTTCCGATCTCGCCCTTGGCTTCGGCGATGAACATCTCGCCCAGACCCACCCACAGATCGACCCGGTCGGGCGCCAGCGAGACGGCGCGCCGCAGGGCCTGGGCCGCGCCAGTCGGGTCGCCGGCCTGCAGACGGGTGAGGGCCAGCAGCCTGAACAGTTCAGGATCATTGGGCTTGGCCTTGGCTGTTTCCTGCAACACCGCCGCGATTTGGTCGGGGCTCAGTTGCGAGAGCTCGGTGTTGCGCCACTGCGCCACCCGCTTGAGGTAGGGCTGGTCGGCCAGGCCAGGCGCAGCGACGGCGCCGTAGACGCCCAGCGCGATCAGCGGGGCCAGGGCGGCGAAGGCCAGGATCAGCGGCCGGGTCTTGGGATCGGCGACGGGCCAGGCCTGTTGCTGGTCGGCGGCGGCGATCAACCGGCGGCCGGCCTCGGCGCGGGCCGTCTTCAACTCGCCGTCGGCCAGCAGGCCGCGGTCGGCCAGGTCGTCGATCTCGGAAACCTGTCGGCGATGCACGGCCAGGCTGGCGTCGTCGCCCGCCCCCAGCGAGGCCTGCGCGGCGCCGCGCAGCACCAAGGCGGCGACGACGGCCGACAATCCCGCCGTGGCGATCCAGAAAGCGATCATGCGCGCGTGTTAAAGGGGAATGGCGACGGCCGTTAGCGAAAAAATCGCGTAAGGATCAGGCCGCCTGGGCCACGGCGGCGGCGGCGCGGCGGCGGACGATCTCGGCGGTCTTCTCGTCGCGGCTATAGGCGATGAGGCCGGCCGCCAGGTCGAGATAGCGCTGGGCCAGGGCCCGATCACCGCCCTCGCCGGTTCGGACCACATAGAGGATGTCCTCGATATACTGGTCGAGACGCGTGTTGAGCTTTTCCAGCACCTTGGCCCGGCTGGCGCCATAGCCGCTCTGGGCGGCGCAGGACCGGACGTCGGCGACGAAGGCCAGCACTGCGGTCACGCGGCTGACCAAGCGCTCGTCGGGCTCGGCGGTCAGCGCCGGAATGCCCTTGCCATTCTTGCCACCGAGGATCGAGATCGGCCGCAGCGGCAGGGCCGCCAGCAGTTCCTTCTCGGCGGCGTTCATGCGGCTTTCGACGGTCTGGGCGACGCCCTGCTTGTACTTACCGATCCGCCTGCCCCAGGGACCGTCCTTGTTCAGATCGACAGACTGTTCGAACTCGGTGATCTGCGCCGCGACCCTCTGTGCGGCCAGCGCCGCCTTGCGGCCCTCGGCTTCGCCCCGGTCGGCGTCGAAGGTCCGAATGAAGTCGATGTTCTTCTCGATGTCGGTCAGCACCCGCTCGCCGAACACCCCGACCTCGGACGAGGCCCAGAACTTGTCGGTGGGCCGCTCCATCACCGCCGAGATCACCCGCAGGATCCGGAAATCGTCGGGCAGGTGCGCGGCGAGGATTTCGAACAACAGCGGTCCGGCGTCGTCGCGGATCTCGCAGGCGTCGTTATAGGCCAGGCGCGCGGACGAGGCGCGCTCCTCGCTCATCTTGCTGATCCATTCCGACAGCTTGGGCAGGGCGGCGCGAACGATGGCCGACAGCTCCAGGCACGCGGCCAGCTCGTCGATGTCGCAGATCTGGCCCAGGGCCACGAAGCCCGGCGCGGTCTGGGCGCGCACGCCCCGGGCGGCGATCTCGCACAGTTCGTTGAACACCTCGGGCGGACCCTGTTCGAGGTCCCAGGGATTGCAGCGCGCCGCGGCCTCCTCGATCTTGCGCGGCGAGTCGATCTTCAAGGCCTCCCACAACAGGGAGAGCACGCGGGGCGGGAAAGAGGTCTGTTCGCTGTCGCGGGCGGCGCACAGCGGCACGATCGGGGCCAGGACGCTGTTGCGAATATAGCGGGCGGCGGTCTCGTCCTCGACCAACCGACGCACCGAAGCCAGGGCGCCTTGCCCTCCGGCCGGACCGGACAAGGCAAGCTCCAGGCTGCGCAGAGCGGCGTCGGGGGCGGTTTCCACCAGCTTCCGAACCATCAGCAACTTGTTGGCGACGACCCCGGCCATAACTCCCCGCAAAAGCAGCCCACTGGGGCCCGCGTCAACCATGTCGTCAACGAGGTTAAGACTTTCCGAAACCATAAGTTTTTGCTGTTCGAGCCACAGCGTCGAAAGGTCGCTGGATGGCGGAAACCGGTGTCTTGCGATGTGGGGTTGAGAGGTGCGCGATGTAAGGTTGTGGGTCTCGCCTGATCTCTTCTCACCCGTAAGGCGGGGGAGGTGGCGCGATGCTGACTTGGCAGCAATGGGACGGTCGGTGATGCGCTATGCCGCGAGCGAAGTGTTCGCTGATCCAACGGGCGTCGCCGATGGAATCTGGGACCGCCCCCCCCCCCGTCACGTCGCCTATCGGCGCCGCGCCACCTCCCCCGTTTCACGGGTGAGGAAAGAGGTTCACCCCTCCGAGCGCGGCAGCACCAGGGTCACCCGTAGCCCGCCCAGCGGCGAGGCCGAGAGGGTCACCGAGCCGCCATAGGCCCGCGCCAGTTCGTCGACGATCGACAGACCCAGGCCCGAGCCTGGCGTATGCTCGTCCATGCGTTGGCCGCGCTTGAGGGCGTCAATCCAGCGGTCGGGGGGCAGACCGGGGCCGTCGTCATCGACGGTCAGGGTCAACTGCTCGGGCGAGCTGGCCACGGCCTCGGCCCGCACCTTGGCCTTGCACCACTTGCAGGCGTTTTCCATGACATTGCCGGCCAGTTCCATGAAGTCCTGACGCTCGCCCTGGAAGGCCAGGTCGTCGGGGCAGCGCCAGTCGATCTCGACGCCCCGCCCCCCTGGCTTGTCCTGGAAGATCCGCTCCAGAGTGGCAGCCAGCTCGTCCATGATCGGCTCGACGGGCGTGCGTTCGCCCGAGGTCTGGGAGCGCGCGGCGGCGCGGGCCCGGCGCAGGTGATGATCGACCTGCTCGCGCATGGTGGCGGCTTGGCGCTCGACCACCTCGGCCAGGCTGCCAGGCTGCTGGCTGGCCTCGGTCAGCATCACCGACAGCGGGGTCTTCAGGGCGTGGGCCAGGTTGCCGACATGGGTGCGCTGGCGCTCGACGACTTCCTGGTTATGGGTCAGCAGGGCGTTGAGCTCCCCGGCCAGCGGCGCCAGTTCCTCAGGATAGACGCCCTCCAGCCGCTCGGCCTTGCCACGGCGCACGGCGCCCACCTCGCGGCGCAGGCGAAACAGCGGCAACAGACCGACGCGCACCTGCACCACCACTGCCGACACCAGGCCCGCGCCCAGCAGGATCAACGCGATGGCTGTGTTGCGGGCGAAGATATCGGCGTCACGGTCGATCGGGGCCCGATCCTCGGCGGCGATGAACACCACGGGGCGAGGATAGCCCGGCAGGCGGGTCAGGATGGCGGCGGCTCGCAGCCGCGCGTTCTGCGGTCCCATCAGGTCGAAGAACAGGGTTTTGCCCGGCGCGGCGGCCAGCCGCTCGGCCTGGGCGCCGGGGATAGTCAGCGAGCTGTCGAACAGCGACCGCGACTGGTCGATTATTCGCAGGCCCTGTGGCCGCATTTCCAGGATCTGCCAATAGCGGCCGGAATAGACCCGGGTGGCGCGAATGTCGGTCAGGAACGGCGCCTTGACCACGCCGTCCTCGACGCTGGAGCTGGCATAGAGATCGTCGGTCAGCACCGTCAGAGCGGAATCGAAGCGGCGGATGGCCGAGTCGCGGAACTGGGCGGTCAGGAAAACGCCCGCCACCAGCAGCACGACCAGGTTCCATACCCCGGCCAGCAGCACCAGCCGACGGACGAGCGAGTGCTTGCTGAGGTCCCACATGGCTAGCGCAAGCCCGTTGAAGGGACGATGAGGGGGTCGGGACACTTTTCCGTTTCGCTCACCTCGCCCCCCTTTTTCCATTCATCCCGACGAAAGTCGGGACCCAAGCCGAGCCTCGCGGTTTCGCTCTGATCCAACACCCCGCCTCAGCGTGAGTCCCGACTTTCGTCGGGATGAGCGGAGATTTGGGCTGGGCCAAAACGAATTGGCGAAGGCTCTAACCCTCTGTCGTCTCGCCTTCCAGCGGCGTCAGGCGATAGCCCAGGCCGCGCACGGTCTCGATCCGGTCGCTGCCCAGCTTCTTGCGCAGCCGGCCAATGAACACTTCGATCGTGTTGCTGTCGCGGTCGAAGTCCTGGTCGTACAGGTGCTCGACCAGCTCGGTGCGGCCGATCACCCGGCCCTGGTGCATGATCATGTAGTGCAGCAGGCGGTATTCCAGCGAGGTCAGGCGCAGGGGTTCGCCATTGACGCTGGCTCGGGCGGCGCGCGGGTCCAGGCGCAGGCCGCCGCACGACAGGCTGGGCGAGGCGTGGCCGGCCGAGCGGCGCAGCAGGGCGCGCAGGCGGGCCAGCAGTTCTTCGGTATGGAACGGCTTGGTCAGGTAGTCGTCGGCGCCGGCGTCGAAGCCCGCGACCTTCTCGTTCCACGAACCCCGCGCGGTGAGGATCAGCACCGGCGTGGCCACGCCGCCGCGCCGCCAGCGCTCCAGCACCGACACGCCGTCCACCTTGGGCAAACCGAGATCGAGGATCACCGCGTCATAGGGCTCGGTTTCGCCCAGGAACTGGGCTTCCTCACCGTCCGGCGCCTGATCGACGGCGTAGCCCGCGTCCCCAAGGGCCAGCTTCAGCTGGCGCGACAGGTCGGGATCGTCTTCGACAAGCAGGATGCGCATGGAACAGGAAACCTTAGTTGGCGCTGAGGATCTGGCCGGTCCGCGCGTCGACGATGAAGTCGATGCGGCGGCCGTCGGTGGTGGCCCAGCGGACGCGATAGTTGGAGCCTTCGAGGCCGGCGTCGAGCACGCGGCCCGGCGTGCGGCGACCGATCTGCTCGATCACCCGGCCCAGTGGCACCAGCTGGCCCGACTGAACGCCGCCCCGCGCCTGATCCTGCCGGGCGCGCCAGTCAGCGCCCAGCGAGTCCGGCCCGCGCTGCGCCGACGCCACGCCCGGCAGGGCGGAGGCGGCCAGCAGGGCGGCGAAAAGGATGTTGATCGGCTTCATGGGCTCGGTTTTAGAGCCTCGCGGCTGAATAGAGGCTGAACACGGCCGTTATGGACGGGTCGCGTCGTTCTGTCACGGCCGGACAGGCGCCAAGCCCTTCGCGCCCAGGGGTTGTCTCTCGCGCCGCCGAGCCGCTTGTCACGAAAACTGGGCCATTCTAGAGTGCAATCTTCGCGCGTAAAATTGCGGGGAGCTCGGCAAGGTTTTCTGGGGAGGGAGCGATGCGACTGGTCATGACATCCTGGCGCGTGGCTGTGGCCGCCGTCGTCCTGGGCGCCTTTCTGGCCGGCGCCGCCCACGCCCGGGCTGCCCCGCCGCCCGTCGCCCCGCCCGTCGCCCTGCCCTTCGCCCCGGCCGTCTCGGATACGGCCACGCCGCCAGCGTCACCCGCCAATTTGACGTTCAGTCAATTCTCGGGCGCGATCGTCGGGGTTGGCCTCAAGGCGCTGCCGGGCCCGGACGGCAAGCTTGTCCCCGCCAAGGCCGCCAATTTCGATTCGATCCGGTTCCAGCCCGACGGCGGCTATCCGGCCTTCGATATGCTGGTGGTCAATCAGGCGGACAAGCAGGCGCTGCGGCTCGGGGCCAACAAGCGGATCATCCCGCCCAAGCCTGGCAGGGCCGACCTCGTCTGGATCGATGTCGATGATCCGGTGACCGCGACCAAGGTCATGAAGATCACCGGGATCGCGCGACCGGTCGACCCGTGGATGGTCGGCTGGACCGTCTGCGGCGTGACGGCGGCCCTGCTTTTGGTCGCCTTCCTGGCCTCGGGCGGCAAGCCGCTGCGGTTCATCACCGGCCACGACGGACGGCTGAGCAACTCGCAGTTCCAGCTGGCGCTGTGGTTTGGCGTCGTCGCCATCGCCTACGGTTCGATGCTGGTGCTGCGCGTCCTGCTGCTGGGGGCCGAGTTCATCAGCGGGATCGGCCTGACCGTGAATGTGCTGGCCTTGACGGGACTGAGCGCCGTCACCTTCGGCGGCGCGAAACTCGTCGCCACCCAAAAGCAGAACGCCGCCAGCGACACGGCCAATGCCGACGCCCAGACCGCCGCGGTCACCGCCAAGACGGCCGCCGACGCCGCCAACAGCTCGACCGCCGCCGTGGCCAATCTTGACGCCGGCGATCCGGCCGTGGCCGGCGCGACCCTGAGCGCCACGACCGCCGTGCAGGTGGCCACCGTCGCCGCGACCTCGGCGGCGCTGCTGGCGAACAAGGCGGCCAACACCCCCGCGGCCAGGGACATCCCCGCCGCGTCGGCCGGAACGGTCGAGGCCAGCCTCCTCGACCTTTTCAAGAACGGCGAGGGCGAGACCGACCTGGGCGACTTCCAGATGATCCTGATCAGCGTGGTGGCGGCCGGCATCTTCGCGGTGTCCAGCATCCACGTGATGCTGCTGCTCGACATCGCCAAGGACATCTTGCTGCCCGACGTCGATTCCGCCCTGCTGGCCATCTTCGGCCTGGGTCAGGGGGCGTATCTGGTGAAGAAGGCCGTGCTGCCGGCCGGGAAAGGCTAGGCCGAAAGCGCCTACCGCCGCTTCGGCGCGTAGGGCCTCTGGGTCCGCCAGGTCTCGGCGAACTGCTCCAGTTCGGCGTCCGGCGTTTCCGGCAAGGTCACCACCAGCCGCGCGAACAGGTCGCCGCGCTTGCCCTTGCCGTCGGAGAGGCCCCGGCCCTTGAGCCGCAGCTTGGCGCCCGTGTTGGAGCCCTTGGGAATCGACAGGGTGACCGGGCCGTCGGGCGTCGGGGCCTCGACCTTGCCGCCCAGCACCGCGTCAGGCACCGAGATCGGCAGGTCCATGACCAGGGTGTCGGCCTCGCGGCGATAGATCGGGTGCGGCTTGATGGCCAGCTCGATCAGGGCGTCGCCCTGTCCGCCTCGGCCGGGGCTGCCCTGGCCCTTCAGGCGCAGGGTCTGGCCCTCCTGGGCGCCAACCGGAATGGTCACGTCGATGGTCCGGCCGTCGGAGAAGGCCACCCGCTTCTTGCCGCCCTTGATCGCCTCTTCCAGGTCGATGTCGAGACGAGCGCGCACGTCGGCGCCCTTGGGCGAGAAACCGCCGCCGAAACTGCCGGCGCCAGCGCCAGCGCCGCGATTACGGCCCAGGATGTCGCCGAACAGGTCGTTGAGGTCGATCTCCGGGCCGTCGCCGCCGCCCGCCCCTGGGCGACCGCGATTGAAGCCGCCGCCGCCGAACGGCGAGCCCGACCCGCCAAAGCCGCCGCGCGCGGTCTCGCGACCATCGACGTCGATCTCGCCGGCGTCGAATTTCTTGCGCTTGTCGACGTCGCCGATGATGTCGAAGGCGGCCGTGACCTGCTTGAAGCGCTCCTCCGACTTCTTGTCGCCCGGATTGGTGTCCGGATGGTGCGCCTTGGCCAGCTTGTGGAACGCCTTGCGGATCTCGGCCGCAGTGGCGGTGCGGGAAACGCCAAGTTCCGTATAGGGGTCGCGCGCCAAGGAGGCTCCTCACTTCGAAAGACCGGGGACGCCTCAATTAGGCCGTTTGCCGCCGCGCGCAAGCGTTATGTTGCATTAATATCACAGCAACACTCTGCTTGACGCGCCCCAGCCGAACAGGGCCGAGCCTTGGGCGATCCTGACAGCCACCAGGCCGGTCGGTCCAGCGGGGAAGTCGGCGGCCCGCTGAGCGGCGGTGTAGGTGAAGGCAGACGCGGCGGTCTCGACGGTGCGGACCACCATTTCGCCGTCGAGGATCTCGACCCGCCAGGCCTCGCGCTCCTCGCCCAGCGGGACCTCGGCCTCCCAGCCGTCGCCGGCCACGCGGGTGCGACGAATCCAGCTGACCAGCGAGTCGAAGCTCGCATTGCGGACCTTCAGGCGGACCGGCGACCACGGCCGGTTCGAGAGGCCGCGCCAGGTGGCGACGACCTCGGTCATCGCCGGTCCCGAGGCCGGGCCGCCGGCTGGGGCCGCGCGCCAGACCAACGGCAAGCCGCGCTCCGACGACGACAGGTCGGCCCGCGCCAGGGCGGCGTCCAGTACGACGACCGCCGCACCGGCGGGATTGATCGCCGCCATGGCCGACTCGCTGCCGCCCTGGCCGCGCAGCAGGCCAGACAGGGCCCAGCGATCATCGCCAACCGCCTGGGCGTCGAGGAACTGGATCACCTCCCATTCCCCGCCCGCGCCGCGCACGGCGATGGCGTTGGCGCCCGCCAGCACGGCCGAGCGATCGCGGCCCTGAGGCGCGGCGCCCTCCAGCCGGACAGTCAGCCGGTTGGCGCGGTCGAAGCGGTGCAGGGGGCCGGCCGGCAGGTCCGACAGGGTGACTCCGACCGTGGCGGGCACGGCGGCGCTGGCCCGCGCCCGCAGGGACGCCAGCCCGGCGCCGGCATGGATGTCGAAGGCCCGCCAAGGCGCGGCGGCCACCGCCACCAGCGGCCGGTCGTCATCCTGTCCGGGGAGGTCCAGTATGTGCAGCATCGGCGGCCCCGACGTCTCGCGCGGCGGCGCGGGCGACCAGTCGAGGTCGCCGTCCAGGGCGACGGGTGGGGCCGTGGGCAGAAGTCGCACACGGGGATGCTCGTCGAGATCGACCCGCGCCACGCGCCAGGTCACGCCGTCCAAGGCCAGGCGGTCGCCGGGCTCCAGGCGCAGGGCGGCCAGAGGCGATACGTGGACGGTCGCGTCGCGCGGATCGGTGGCCGCCAGGCGACGCTGGGCCACGGCGCGGGCCTCGGCGGCGCTCAACACCAGCGGGACGTCGAGATCGGCGTTGCCCTCCCCCACCTCGCGGCGGACGATCACCGAGCCGGTCTGGTAGTCGCGAGCGGCGTCGATGAAGCGCAGGCGCAGGGCCCGCACCGGGGCGGCCAGGGCGCGGCCCGTCGCGGTCGGCGCCTCGCGATCCTCGGGCCAGGCCAGGTCGTCGTCGCCCAGCGTCAAGACCGGCGGGCCGCAACGGCCGGCCAGGACAACGCCGTCCTGCCGCTCGACGGCGTCCAGCGCGAAGGCCCCCAGCAGCGGCGCCAGGGCGTCGCGCAGCCGCATGGGCCGGTCGACCACGTAGCCGACCACGCTGCCGCCGGCCTCACCCGGATCGAGCGTCACCCCCGCCCGGTCAGCCAGGGCGGCGATCAATTCGGGTAGCGGCGCGATCCCGGCCCGGCCGTTCAGCCAGTGGCCCAGCGTCCAGTTGGGCCCGTCGGCCCAGACGCCCGCCCGGGCGGGGAAGTCGGGGAAGGGCCGCGCGTCCCAGCACCAGGCCGCCGCGCGGTCGATCATCGGCCCGCCATAGACCGGCGACATGGGATTGGCGGCCGGGTCGCTTACATGGGCCAGCACCGCCTCCAGCGCCCGGCGCTGGCCGACCTCGTCACGCGTTCCATCCGAGAACAGCGGCAGGGCGCTCTCGGCGCTCTTGGCGTCAACGAACAGGTTGGGCGCGTTGGCGCCCTTGTCGACCGCGCCGCAGCCGAACTCCACCAGCCGCAACGGCTTGGACTTGAGGACCCAGGCCGTGGGACTGGCCGCCCGGACGCCGCCGGGGCGGTTGAAGTGCTGGTGGCTCCACCAGGCCTGCAGGTCCTTGGGTCGGTAGACCCAGGGCTCGCCATAGGCGCCGTCGCTGATTGGCGTTCGCGTCTGGACCAGGCGCGCGGCGTCGCTCGCGTAAAACCAGTCAAAGCCCTCGCCGCCCGCCAGGCTTTGTCTCAGATAGGCGAGGTCGTGCGGCCCCTTGTGGCCGGCGACCGCGTCGAGATGAGCCTCGCCGTCGCGCCAGTCGGCCAGGGGCGGGTAGAAATCGACGCCGACGAAATCGATATTGCCGTCGCTCCACAAGGGATCGAGATGGAAATGCAGGTCGCCGCTGCCGTCGCCGGGCTGGTGGCCGAAATACTCGCTCCAGTCGGCGGCATAGCCGAGCTTCGCGGCTGGTCCGAGCAGGGTGCGCACCTGCCCCGCCAGCGCCTTCAGGGCGCTCACGGCTGGATAGGACGAGATCCCGTCGCGCACCGTGGTCAGACCGCGCAGCTCGGAACCCAGGATGAAGCCGTCCACCCCGCCCGCCAGTTGGGCCAGCTTGGCGTAGTGGAGCAGCATCCGCCTCAGACCCCAGTCTCCGACCGGGCCACTATAGGCCGGAAGACCTTCGGCCGCCCCGAACTGGGCCGCCGTGGCCGCGCCGAACAAGGCCGAGACCTGGGCCGTCGCGGCGGCGGTCTTGTCGGGCGAGCCCGCGCGGCCGGCGGCGGGGTGGCAGGTGATCCGGCCGCGCCACGGATAGGCCGCCTGGGCCGCGCCGCCATAGGGATCGGGCAAGGCGTTCGCGGCCGGTATGTCCATCAGCACGAACGGATAGAGCGTCACCCGCAGCCCGCGTCGCTTCAGTTCGGCGATGGCCTGCAGCACCGCCCGGTCGGCCGGCGTGCCGCCATAGGCCGGACCTCCGCCATGCGAGGACACCACCGCCGCGTCAGCGCGATCGAGGCCTCCCGCCCGCCATTCGAACGGGATCGTCGCCTTGGTCGCCGTCTCGACCTTGGGGCGGATCGCGCACGACCCGCAGCGCAGGTCGTCGCCAAACCAGGCGACTACCAGGGTCACCTCTTCCACATTGGGCAGTTGCGCTTGCAACTGATCGAGCGACACCACCAGATCGGCGAGCCCCTCGGTGTTGTTCAGGGTCTCGGCCGACGTGCGGGTGAGGCCGTCGCGGCGCAAGACCAGGTCGGTCGCGTAGACAAATTCGCCGGCCCCGGGAATCAGGCAGACGCCCTTCAGGCGCTCCTCCAGTCCCGCAGCCGCGCCGCTGGCGCGCGGCCTGTGGAACACCTCGAACGACAGCTGCGGTGGGCGATTGCCATAGGCGCCGAGCGGCAGGTCCTCGAACACGACATAGGCCGTGCCGCGATAGGCCGGAGCGTCCCCCTCCACCGCCGAGATCAGGGCGTCGGGCGCCTGGTCCTCGGCGCCGGTGTGAACGCGCATGAGGACGCCGGCCATGTCCATCGGCTTGCCGTCGGCCCAGACCCGGCCGATCCCGTCAATCGGGCCTTCGCAGACGGCGACGGCGAACGACAGGCTATAGGCGGCGCTGGTGGTGCGCGGGCCTTTTCCGCCGCCGCCCGCGTGACCGTCGACCCAGCGTTCCCTGAACCGCGCCGCCCAGATCACCTGGCCAGCCACGCGGGCCCGGCCGAACACGGCGGCCATCGGCGCGCCCTCGGCGGCGCCCGTCAGGCGCAGGTCCGGGATACGGGGACCGACCTGGCGCGCCGGGGTCAGGGCGTCGAGGGCGGCCTGGTCGATCACCGATCCCAGCACCGCCCCGACCGCCGCCCCGACCGGACCGAACATCGCGCCGCCGGCGGCGGAAAGGATGACCTGAGCCATGGGGATAGTCTCCTTCAGATTGACGGATAGCGGAACGCCGCGACCAGCCGCGCTCGCCACCAGCGCCCCAGCCAGCTCTCGACGCAGGCGCGGCCCCAATAGGCGTGGATCATCCGGTCGGCCGCCGACAGGATCGCGCAGTGCTTGGCGGGGGCGTCGGGGGCCATGCGAAACAGCAGCACGTCGCCCGGCCGGGCGGCGGCGAGGTCCAGCGGGATCAGCGACCGAGCCAGCGCCTCGGCCAGGAGTTCGCGACCGCCCAGCTCGGCCCAATCGGGGCGATAGGGCGGCGGGGTTTCCGGCTCGGCGTCCTGCAGGGCGCGCCAGACGCCGCGGATCAGACCCAGGCAGTCGCAGCCGACGCCGCGCAGGCTGGCCTGGTGCTGGTAGGGGGTGCCGAGCCATTGGCGGGCTTCGGTCAGGGCGCGCTCGTTGATGGACCCAGCGGCGGCGATCACTTGCCCCCTACGGCTCGCTTCGCGACCGTCTTCCCCCAGAGGGGGAAGAGCTCCGCCGCTGACGCAGCGGAAACTGCGCCCCCCCGCCGCGACAGGCGGCGAAGCCGCCAGATGGGGGCAAGTGTGTTCCATCACCGCCGCGCCCCGTCATTGCGCTCGCCTTCGGACGGATACAGCGTCAGGAAATCCTCGCCCGGCGCCGTCGGAAAACCCCGGAAGTTCAAGCCGTTGCCGAACGTCTCCCAGCAGGTCGCCCACCGCTTGTCGCAGGTCGCGCCAGGAAAGGCCGCCGCATCGAGCCCGCAGCGGGCGTCACGGAACGCCGCGTCGCAGGACCGTCCGAAGGTGCGGCCCGCCACGCGGTCGAGCGCCGCCAGCGGTCCTTCCAGTTCCAGCGTGAAGGCTCCGCCCTGGACCTTGGCGGCGGCGACGGTGGCGCGCCACAGGCGTACGAACAGGCTCGGCGCCGACCAGTCGATCCGCCGGCACTCGACGCGGGCGCCGTCATAGAGGCCCGCCGCCAGATCCAACTCGGAAAGCCCCGCGTCGTCGAAGCCTCCGACGGCCGTGGCCAGACCGGGCGCGAAGCCCGCCGCCGTGTCGCTGGCCCCGGCGGTCCAGCCGGTGGCGGCCCGGCAGGTCACGCCCTCGACGACCAGGTCCTGGTCATGGTCGGTGAAGCCCAGGACGACGCCGTCGCGGCGGGTCAGGATCCAGACGTGGCACAGGCTGGCCGCGCCGCTCTCGATCGCGGCGGCCAAGGCGTTGGGAACCGCGCGCATCAGACCCGCACCTCGACCAGGGCCACGGCGCCGACCCGCGCGGCGTTGAAGCTCTCCAGGGTGACGTCGATGCGATCGCTGTCGAAACGCACCGGCGTGTCGAACTCGAAGCCGGCGGTGACCGCCGCGCTCACGGCCGGGGCGACCGCGAGCGTCACGAGGCCCGTCACCGTATCGACCGCGAAGGCCGCAGGGCCCAGCACGAAGCCCGCCACCGCGATCTTGACCGTGCCGGCCACAGGCTTGGCGATCGGCCGGACCACCGCCGTGGCGCCCGTCCCGTAGGTCTTGGTCAGGGCGAAGGTCTTGCGACCCCCGTCGCCGACCCCGATCGCCTGGTCGGCCGCCGCCGGCGTGGCCGACGGCGCGCACGACCGGCAGTCGGCCGGGTCGCGGAACCGGAAGCCATGCAGCCGCCCTCGCCGTTCCTCGAAGAACGCCACCAGGGCGGCGGCGTCGTCCAGCGGTCGCGCCGCAGTGCCGATCAGGTAGCGCCGTCGCCCTTGGGCCCAGGGACTGGACCGCCGCTCGAATCCGGAGGCCAGGGTCGTGACCTGGGTCCGCCGCTCGACGCCGCCGGCGCAGCCGAACGCCAGCCGCGCGGGCAGGCGCGCTTCATGGAAGGCCATGGGAGGTTCCTGTGTCTGAGGATTTTGGGAGGCCGGGTTAAACCCGCGTCATGACTTGCAATTCACTTCAACCGCGAGCGGGGCGGCCGTAAATTCTCCCCAAGCTGGGAGCTGAATGACATGGACTGGAAATCGCTTTTCTTCACCGCCGAGGGCCGTATCGGCCGCCAGACGTTCTGGATCGGCTGGTTGATGCTGCTGGGCGCGCACATGGTCGCGGGCTGGATTCCGCTGATCGGCTGGGCCATCGGCCTGGCGGCCAGTTTCGCCGGCGTCTGTATCTACACCAAGCGCCTGCACGACATGGGCCGCACCGGCTGGTGGCAATTGCTGCCGATCCTGCTGGGTCCCGTGCTGGTGGTCGCCTCGGCCATCTCGATCGGTTTCGGCGCCATCGCCGCCGAGATGATGAACGGTGACGCGGGCCTGTTGGCCTTGGCCGGGGTCGGCGGCCTGTTCGTCAGCCTCGCCATCGCCTTGGTGGTGCTGGTCGGCTTCACCCTCTGGGTGGGAACCGCCGAAGGCCAGCGGGACGAGAACCGCTACGGCGAACCGTCGCTGACGCCGGTGCTGGTGTAACAATAAGCCGCTCATCCCGGCGAATGCCGGGATGAGCGGTGAAAATAATCCCTATAGCCGCCGCGCGCCCAGGCTGACCGCCCGGGCCAGGGCCTGGGCCAGTTGAGCGTCCGAGCGGGCCAGGCCAGCGACGTCGCCGCCCTGGACATTGACCGTCACATTCACCCCGCCTCCGCCCACCGGCTCGATCGCGCCGCCGGTCGCGGGACGAAACAGTTCGGGGCCGCGCTCGCCGACCAGATAGGCGCCGCCGGCGCTCACGGTCCCGCCGTCGGCCCTCGCTCCAGAAAATATGGAGCCGACGGCGCTGGCCAGGGCCGCCGCCAGGCTGCTCCCCTGTCCGCCGCCTGCCCCGGCCGAGACCGCCTGCAGCACCGCTTGCGCGAGCTCGGCCAGGCTGATCTTGCCGTCGGCGGCGGCGTGGGCCAGCGAGCGGACCAAGCCCGTGCCGGCCTTGGCGAAGGCCTCGTCTATGCTCCGCGCCGCCTGCTCGGCCGGGGCCTTCAGGGCGGCGAGCGCGGCGGCGGCCTCGGTGGCGCGGGCGGGGATGGCGTCGAGGCCATCAAGGTCGAACTCGCTCATCGGGTCTCCTCGTCGGGAAAGCGGGTCAGCAGGGCGTCAAGCGCGCCCCGCGTCAGGACCAGCGCGGCCGGCGCTTCGGTCAGGGCCCGCCATTCGGGCAGCGACAACCGCCAGAAGGCCTCGGGGGCGATGGCCAGGCGCAGGGTCGCCAGCCGAAGGGCGTCGGCCCAGCGCGGGCTCACGCGCAGGCCGCCAGGGCGGCGGCCACGGCGGCGACCGCTTCGGGCAGGGTGACGGGCTGGGCCGTCAGCACATCCGGGTCCTCGCCGCCCCCCTCGAGCAGGGCGGCCAGCACGGCGGTCAGCTCGGTGGCCGACATCCGGCCAAACCGCTCGGGCAGCTGGCTCCAGTCGTCGAGTTGCAGGGCGGCCTCGATGCGCGCCAGGGCGCCCAGGGTCAGGCACAGGCGGCGCGGGGTCCCGGCCAGGGGCACGGAGACTTCGCCGCGAGTGGGGTTGGGGGTGGGCATGGAAGTCCTTTCACTGGCGCACTTGCGGGTCCTAGATCGCCGTGAACGTCACCGCGCCGGCCGAGGCCAGCGACAACGCGAAGGCCGCCTCGCCGTCGTGTTCGCCGGCATATTCCAGGGCCGCGACCAGGAACGGCCCCTCCAACTGGATGAAGTCGGGGATCACCAGCCGCCAGACCCGGGCGGTCTGGGCGAAGAAGCTGTCGCGCACCATCGCGTCGGAAGCCGCGTCGCGGAACACCCCCGCGCCGGAGACGGCGACCGAGCGCACGCCGGCCCCGGCCAGCAGCTCGCGCCAGCGGCCGGTGCTGTCGCCGTCGGTGGCGTCGATGGTCTTGGCGTTGAGGCTGATGGTGCGAGCCCGCAGGCCCGCCACGGTGGTGAAGACCGGCGTCGGCGCGCCGTCGCTGATCTTCAGCAGGATGTCTTTGCCGGCTTGGGCGGCCATGATGAATCTCCGGTTTTCGAGGATTGGGGCGAACACTTGCCCCCTACGGGCCTTCGGCCGTCTTCCCCCAGAGGGGGAAGAGTTCGCGCGCTTGGGCTCCGCCCCCTATGGGGGCGGACAGACCGCGAAGCGGTCAGGTGGGAGCAAGTCTGGATCAGGAGCCTTCCGTCACCGCCCGCACCCGCAGCACCCCGAGCGACAGCTCGCGGTCGGCGGCGCGGAAGACGTCGGCATAGGTCACGCGCAGGGTGACCAGCCGCCGGGCCTCGACGGCCGGGGCGGCGTTGTGCAGGGCGGCGCGAACGGCGGCGGTCAGGGCGCGGGCCTCCTCCGGTCCGCCAAACCGCGAGGCGGCGGTTACGGTGACCAAGTGCTCCAGCGCGTCGGCGTCGGGTCCCGCCGGCCGGCTTTCCTGGCGGCCGACCAGCACGCAGGGATAGGTCGGGCTGCGCGGCGGATCGACATAGATGCGCTGGCCAACCAGGACAGTGACGGCCGGGGCGGCCTTCAGCGTGGCCACCAGGGCGGCGGCCAGGGCCCCGTCAGGACCCAAATTTCCGGGGCCGCTCACAGCCGCGCCGTCCGGTAGGGGGCCAGCCACGGCTCGACGAGACCCAGCGGCGGCTCGGCGCTTGTCTCGGAAGATTGGGCCCGGTGCTCATAGGCGTGGGAGACCAGGGTCAGGATCGCCAGCCGCAGGGGCGCGGGGCTGGCGGGGGCCAGGACCAGGCCCGTGGCGGCGGCGACGCGCGCCTCGGCCGCGTCGATCAGCAGGGTGACCAGGGCGTCCTCCGTGGCGTCAGCCACGCGCAGGAACCCCTTGGCCTCGGCCAGGGTGGTGGAGAGGGGCATGTTGGGATTTTCCGGATGAGGACTTGCCCCCACCTGGCGACTTCGTCGCCTGTCCGCCCCCATAGGGGGCGGAGCCCAATCCGCGCGAACTCCGCCCCCTATGGGGGCGGACAGACCGCGCAGCGGTCAGGTGGGGGCAAGTGTGGGTGAGGCCTACGAAACGGCGAACTTCAGCAGCTTGATGGCGTCGAAGTTCTGGATCCCGCCGCCGACCCGCTTGGTGGTGTAGAACAGCACGTGGGGCTTGGCCGAATAGGGGTCGCGCAGCACCCGCACCCCGGCCCGGTCGGTGATCAGATAGCCCTTCTCGAAGTCGCCGAACGCCAGGGCCAAGGTGTTGGCGCCAACGTCGGGCATGGCCTCGATCTCGGTGACCGGATAGCCGAGCAAGGAGGCCGACTGCCCCGGCTGCAGGGCCGCGTTCCAGATGTAGTTGCCTTGGGCGTCCTTGAACTTGCGCACGGCGCTGACCGTGCGGCGGTTCATCACGAAGCGGCCGTTCTGGCGGTACTGGGTCTTGGCCGCATAGATCAGGTCGATCAGCTTGTCGGTCGGGTTCGTGGCCGGCCAGGCGCCCGCCACGCCGGTGGCCAGATAGCCCATCTGGCCCCAGGCGTACGAAGCGTCGGCGGCGGCCACATAGGCCAGCAGCCCCTTGGGCTTGTTGACCCCGTCGCCGCTGACGAAGGCGGCGGTCTCCTGGGCGGCGAAGGCGTCCTGCACCTCCTCGGCCAGCCACTCGTCGATATTGACATAGGCGTCGTCGAGCAGGGCCTGGGTGGCGGCGGGGCTGGCATAGAGCTCGCCGGCCGGGAAGTCGATGACGTCCAGGGTCGGCGGGGTGGTCTCCGGCCGCGCAGCGGTCTCGGCCACCCAGCTGGCGGCAAGACCGGCGGTCGAGACCGGCTTGCGGAAGGTGCCCGAGCCGATGGTGCGCACCTGGCAGATGTCGCGCATCGGCGAGGTCGCCTGCAGACGCCGCAGGATCTGGCGCTCCAGCTCGGGCGGCGCGACATAGCCGCCGGCCGTGGCCACGCCTTCGGACAGGCCCTTGGCTTCCAGGAGAAGCGCCAAGGAGGCGGAAGGCGTCTCGCCGGTCTTGATATAGCGGTCGAAGGCGGCCTTGCGCTCGTCGACACGCGCCAGCGGCGCGTCACCGCCAAGCGTGGGCCGCCGGGCGTCGGACAGCACGCGGTCCAGCCGCGCCTGGGCGTTGGAGACGGCCTCGTCGATGCGGGCGACCTTCTCCTCCAACAGCACGTCGGCCCGCTTGGTCTCCAGCGCGGCCAGCCGCTGGTCATTGGCGGCCTTGAAGCCCTCGAACGCCGCCAGCACCTCGTGCAAGGCCGCGCGGGCCTCCGGCGAGGCCAGGGCCTGCTTGGTTTCCTTCATGGGGATCTCCGGTTTGGGTGGTCAGGAACAGGTCCTCCCCCTGTGGGGGAGGCGATCGCGAAGCGATCGGTGGGGGGAGTTTTGGAGCGGCGGATCACTCCCCCCTCCGTCGGCTCCGCCGACACCTCCCCCACGGGGGGAGGAATTCTGGGCCTTAGCCGACGCGCTTGAGCCGCGCCCCCGGCAACATCGGGAAGGTCACGATCGACACTTCCCACAGCTCCACTTCGCGCAGCACGCGCAGGCGGCCGGTGTCGTCGGGTCTGGCCTTCACCGCGCGGAAGCCGATCGAGAGGCCGTCCAGCGCCCCGGCCTCGACCAGGGCGGCGACCAGCCTCCCCCTCGGGGTCGTGCGGAGAATCCGCCCACGGACGTAGAGGCCCGAGGCGTCCTCGGCGATCTCGTCCCAGACCCCGACGGGTTCGGCGTCGTCGTGCTGGTGCAGCATCTTGACGGCGGCCGGGCCGGTGCGGGCCAGGCTGGCGGCGAAGGCCCCGGCGGCGGTGACGTCGTCATTGAGGTCGCGGGTCCAGAACAGGCTGCCGTGGCCTTGGATTTGGAGGTCGTCCTTCATGGCTGACCTCCATCCAGCTTCGTCTCGATCCTGGCCAGCGAGGCCCGGGTGGCTTCGGCCTGAGTCTCCAACCGGGCCAGGCGCTCGGCCACCGGGGTCTGGGCGTCTAGCCGCTGGCTCAGATTGTCGATGCGGGCGCTGGCCCGGCCAGTCCACAGCAAGGCGCCAGCGGCCTGCAAGGCGATGGCCACCAGTAGGGCGACCGAGACCTGGCGGTCCAGCCGCCAGCGCGGGGGTGAAGTCATGGGTGTCTCCGGTTGATCGGAAAGGTCCTCCCCCTGTGGGGGCGGCGGCCGAAGGCCGGTGGGGGGAGTGTTGGGGTCGTTGATCCGGGAGGCGGCTGGCCTCCGATCCCTCCCCCCTCCGTCGGCTTCGCCGACACCTCCCCCACGGGGGGAGGACTATCCCTCCAGCCCCGCCAGCCGCCGCCGTTCGGGGTCGGTGAGGAAGCTGGCGCCTTCCAGTCGCGCCCACAGGGCGTCGCGCTCGGCCGACAGGGCCGGCACCGCGTCCAGGTCGCAGGCAATCTTCGCGCCGGGGAACTTCGGCGCCAGCCACACCGACAGGGCCCGCGCCGCCCGCTCGGCCAGGGGAACGACGGTGTGGCGCCAGAACGCCCCATTGGCCTCGCGATAGTTGGCGTAGGTGGCGTCGCCCGGCACGCCGAGCAGCTGGGGCGGAACCCCGAAGGCCAGGGCGATCTCGCGGGCGGCGGCGTGCTTGCCGGCGATGAAGTCCATCTCGGCCGGGCTCAGCGACATCGGCCGCCAGTCCAGCCCGCCCTCCAGCAGCAGCGGCCGGCCGGCGTTGGCGGCCCCGGAATGGGCGTCGCCGAGCTCGGCCTTCAGCCGCTCGAACTGCTCGGCGCTCAGTCGGTCGCCGGCGTCGCGGTTGGCGTAGACCAGGGCCCCGGACGGCCGGGCGCTATTGTCGAGCAGGGCCTTGTTCCAGGCCCCCGAGGCGTTGTGCACGTCGATGGCGAAGGCCGCCGCCTCCAGCGGGGAAAAGCCGTAGTGATCGTCGGTGGGGTTGAACAGTTTGAGGTGCAGCACCGGCAGCCAGCCGGCGGCGTCGCGCCCGATCCGCGCCGTGCGACCGGCGGCCTGGTAGTCATAGGCCAGCGGCCAGCCGCGCGGGCCGGGCACCACGGTCATCCGGTCGGGCCGCAGGGCGTAGAGCTCGGTGGGGACGTCGCTGCCCTCTCCCCCTTGAGCGGCTTCCAGGTAGCCGTTGCCGGCCACCGTCAGATTGCCGAAAAACGCCTCCATCAGGTCGGGCCCGCCCTGTTCGGGATTGGGGGCCTGGAGCAGGACGCGCAGCGGATGGTCGTCGGCGCGGCGGCCGTCGACGAAGACGGTCATCGGCACCGAAGCGGCGGCCTCGGCGATCATCCG
The DNA here is from genome assembly GCF_049896325.1 of Caulobacter sp. DWP3-1-3b2. NCBI lineage: Bacteria > Pseudomonadati > Pseudomonadota > Alphaproteobacteria > Caulobacterales > Caulobacteraceae > Caulobacter > Caulobacter sp. DWP3-1-3b2. The sequence continues at coordinate 818 of NZ_JAFCUB010000041.1, read as the reverse complement.
CACGCAGCGATAGGCGATCGGGTTCTTGGCGAAGCCTTCCGACGCCAGGGCGGCATAGTCCCGCGGCGTCCAGCGCGGTTGGCCCGCCGTGGTGATGGCGATCAGCCGCGCGGCGCGGGAGTCCTTGGCCTCCGGCGCCATGGGGGGCGGACGACGAGGTTTGAACAGGGGCATGGGGCGCCTCGGAGGTTGAGAACGAAGAGGGAACATGGTATAGATGCAGAATGATCAACATCAGGTCCTCCCCCTGTGGGGGAGGCGGCCAAAGGCCGGTGGGGGGGGCGTGAAACGGCATGCGAGAACCCAAGGCCTACGTCGCCAGGGCGCGTGAACTGCGGAAGGAAATGTCCTTGCCGGAACGAGTGCTGTGGTCAGCCCTGAAGGGGTCTCGGCTCGACGGTTTGAAGTTTCGCCGCCAACATCCGATGGGACCCTACGTCTTTGACTTCTTCTGTGTTTCAGCGCGGCTGGCGGTCGAGATCGACGGCTACGCGCATGAGGTCGGCGACCAGCCCGAGCGCGACGCCATCCGTGACGCCTGGATGGCGGAACGGGGTGTGAGAACGCTCCGAATTCCCGCTCGTTGGGTGCTGGACGACGTGGATAGCGCGGTCGCGGCGATCCGCACGGACCTGCAGGAACACTCCCCCCACCGGCCCTTCGGGCCACCTCCCCCACAGGGGGAGGATTTCCGCTTCTAAGTCCTCCCCCTGTGGGCTAGCAGGTTCACACATCTCGATTGAGCGAGTGGACGAGCTCTGATTCATTGGGTTCATCTGACGGGAGATGGCGATGGATCTGCTGCTGGGGCGGTTTGG
>NZ_JAFCUB010000040.1:0-36700 GCF_049896325.1 Caulobacter sp. DWP3-1-3b2 | reverse complement strand
CATCCACAACCTGTTCAACCTCCCCCCAGACCCCCTCCGGGCAGTTGATCGATCAGTGGCTCACCCCGCGGCGATGCTCTGCGCTGGCTGAGAGCTACGCGCATCGCCGCTCGGAAGCCCGATAGGGGGTCCCGATTGCGCGCCGTTTGACGCCCATGGCTAGGAGTAGCCCCTCGGTTGATTGCGAAACAAAACGATCGGCATCCAATCGGTTGTCAAGTTGATTTCGAAACACTATTATGTCTTCGAAGAGGTGATTATGTCAGCGCGCGAAACGGCGGAACTCCTGCTGCTGGTGGGGCGGCTCGTCCAAGCGGAGGGCTATCAGGGCGAACTCAGTCCCGCCCAATGGATGGCGCTGCGCTTCTTCGCGCGCGCCAACTCGTTCTCCCGCACCCCGTCTGCCTTCGCGGAATTTCAAGCGACGACCCGTGGCACCGCATCACAAGCCATCAAGGCGCTTGAGGCTGGTGGGTACCTGGGCAGACAGAGATCCCAGGCGGATGGGCGAAGCGTCAGTCTAAGGCTGACGGACAAAGGCCACGAAGCGGTTGCGCGCGATCCGTTCGAAGTTCTGGTGCGCGCCGTGGAATCACTCGCCGCGGAAGAGCAAAGCGCGATGCGCGGCGCAATGCACCACGTGCTGACCACTGTAGCTGCGAGCGGGCCGCATCGGCACTTCGGTGTTTGCCAGGACTGCACGCACCTCGCTGGAGAAACGTGCTCCGACTCCACGGGAGCCTCGCTCTCGGCCCTCAAATGTCAACTGTTCGACGTTCCGATCGAGCTAGAGGAAGTCAGTCTACTCTGCATGCATTTTTCAACCAACGAGCCAGCCGCGCGAGGGCGGACACCGCGAATGAGTTCAGCACTGCGATCTGCTGAAAGGACGCCTAGTTGACCTACATCGTGATGGATGCCTGCATCAAATGTAAGCTCATGGACTGCGTAGAGGTGTGTCCGGTCGACTGCTTCTACGAGGGCGAGAACTTCCTGGCGATCAATCCGGACGAATGCATCGATTGCGGAGTCTGCGAACCGGAGTGCCCGGTGAACGCCATCAAGCCCGACACCGAAGACGATCCAGACGGCAAATGGCTAAAGGTCAATTCCGAATTCTCCCGCATCTGGCCCAACATCACCGTCAAGGGTGAGGCGCCCGCCGACGCCGACGACTTTGAGCGCGAGACCGGCAAGTTCGAGAAGTATTTCAGCGAAAAGCCCGGCAGGGGATCCTAGTGAACCACGAAGCGATATCAAAAAAGCTTAGCCATGCAGGCCACTGACCCACACCACGCGCGTGGCCCGTCGTCATTGCCGGCCGCCGGCGCAGAGAAGCTGCCTGGGATTCGGCACATCGTCGCCATAGGCAGCGGCAAGGGCGGCGTCGGCAAATCCACGGTGAGCGTCAATCTGGCGCTCGCGCTGCAGCAGCTCGGAGGGCGCATCGGGCTGGTGGATGCCGATATCCTTGGCCCCAGTATCCCCGGCATGCTCGACATCCCAACCGGTCAGCCGCCGGCGCAAACCCCGGAAGGCAGGATCATCCCGGCGGAGCGGCACGGTCTGAAGGTGATATCGATGGGGATGCTGACCGGAGACGACAATCCGGCCGTCTTGCGGGGCCCAATGGTGGGCAAATACCTGAAGATGTTCGTCGCCGGCGTGCAATGGGGACCCCTAGATTACTTGATTCTCGACCTCCCGCCCGGCACCGGCGACACGCAGCTGACGCTGGCGCAGAGCATGCCGCTGTCGGGCGCGGTGATTGTGACGACGCCACAGGACGTTAGCCTCAAGATCGCCCGCCGCGGCTTGCGGATGTTCGAGAAGGTGCAAGTGCCGATTCTTGGCATCGTCGAGAACATGCGCACTTTCACCTGCCCCCACTGCGGACAGAGCACGGATATCTTCCGTAACGGCGGCGGCGAGCGGATGAGCCAGGAGCTCGGCGTCCCGTTCCTCGGCGCCTTACCCCTCGATCCCGCCGTCGTCGCCTGCGGTGACGTGGGGCGCCCGATCGTGGTTGACCAGCCGAAGTCAGTCAGCGCCCAGGTGTACGCCGCCATCGCCGCAGCGCTTGCTGAGCAGCTCCACGCGGTGGCCACGGTGCTTCAGCCCTTTGTGTGGAGTTGGGACAGCAACGAGGGGGCGCCGGCCTGGATGGAAGGCTCGGTTCGGCCTGCTGGATCGAGGAATACCCCCATCGGTTTCCGGCGCCGCGATCCACGCACCTTGTCCGTGCTCTGGGAGGACGGCCATAGCGACGACTTCGACGTCCGCGATCTGCGACTGGCGTGTCACTGCGCCCTCTGCGTCGAGGAGATGAGCGGACGCAAGTTGCTCGATCCGAAAACGGTGCGGCCTGATGTGAGCCCGCGCAAGATCGTAAGCATAGGAAACTACGCGATCGGACTTGATTGGAACGACGGCCATAACAGCGGGATCCATACGTTTAAGAACCTGCGCGCCGCAGGCGCGCGCGCCGCAGAAAAGAACGTCGAGGATGTCTGACGCCCAGTCTATGGATCTGCCAATCGGCATCCGCGCGGAGACCTCGCTCGCCGACCCCGACACTTGTAAATTCACGGTGAGCCGCGATTTACATCCCGGTGGTCCGCTGTTCTTCGGCAATAAGGAACGGGCGGCCGGGTCGCCGCTCGCCGAGCGACTGTTCGCGCTTTCCGGTGTGGCCAACGTGCTCATCGCCGAGAGCGTAGTGACCATCGGCAAGGAGCCGAGCGCCTCGTGGTCGGGACTGAAATCGGCAATCGGGATGGCCGTTCGGACGCAGCTGCTCTCCGGCGTGCCGGCGATTTTGGAGATAGCTGCTCAGGCTAGCACGCAAGGAAGGGCCGACGCCGAGGTTCGCGTGGCCGTCCAGACGCTCCTGGATAAGGAAGTCAATCGTTCGATCGCCAACCACGGCGGGAAGATTTCAATCGTGGACGTCAGCGAGGGGAAGCTTTTCATAACCATGAGCGGCGGCTGCCAGGGATGTGCATCCTCTCAGGTGACCCTGAGGCAGGGATTCGAAGTTATGGTTAGAAGGGTTGCCCCGGAAATCATGGAAATTGTGGACGCGACGGACCACGCAGCGGGGAAGGCGCCATTCTACAGACGCCCTGGCTAGATGTCAGGGAGACATCTGAAAATCGACTGTCCCGAAAATCCGGCCAGAATCCCAAGCAACCCGAAAGGAGCAACATTGTCCTTAAATGAACCTTTCCACCAGCACATCTCCGACCTCGTGGCACAAAACCGAGTCGTCCTCTTCATGAAGGGAACTCGCCACATGCCACAATGCGGGTTCTCCGCCCAGGTCGTAAAAATCCTCGACGAGCTGAAGCCAAGCTACGAAACGGTCGATGTACTTCGCTCCCCCGAGATCCGGGATGGAGTCAAGGCGTTCTCCGAGTGGCCGACGATCTCGCAACTCTACATCGATGGGGTGTTCGTGGGAGGCTGCGACATCGTCCGCGAGATGCAGGCGTCCGGAGAGCTTCAAGAGCTCATCGGCGTTAAGGTCTAGTGGTGAGAATCTGACGGTTGGCGACCCGCCGAAAGTCTTTGGGGCCAAGGATTGGCGCCATTTTGACGGATTCAAACGCCGCTTTCGATCCGTTAGCAGCCCCGCATGCCGAGGACCACCATGAGCGAGGCGGTCGGAAGGGGTTTGCGGCAGTTGTCGCAGATCCGGGTGACGCAACGGGGAGCGCTAGAGCATTTTTCGAGCGAAGTGGTTCCGGTTCGCGTGAAGAAGAATGCGTCAAAACAAAAGATTAGAGCTCACGGCCTGACGCAGTCAGGTCGGGAAATGCTCAAGCCAACATCGGACTCAAAGGCGGCATCGACGCGAGGGCGCTGCCCATCGACGCCTCAGTGCCGCGTTACTGATATAAAAAGGAGACCAGCATGTCGTCCCATCCAACTGACTTCCAAGGTTCCGTCATCGATGCGCTCCGCGAGGCCATCGAGCGCAAGATTCCCGATTCACGGGCCGGAGTGAACGGCGGCGGCGGCCACTTCAATATCGAGGTGACGTCGCCCGTGTTCGCCGGCAAGAATATGCTGGAGAGCCAGCGGATAGTGTACAGCGCCATCGCCGATTTGATGAAGGGGGACAGGGCTCCGGTGCATGCCGTCGACAGTTTGAAGACCCGGGCGCCATGAACAGCATGACTGCGTCAAACCTGACCCTCTCCCAGACCGCAGCCCAACGGCTTCACGCCCTCAGCCAGAGCGAGGGCTATCGCGTCATGCTTCGGGTGGCGGTGGAAGGCGGGGGCTGTTCCGGCTTCCAGTACCAGTTCGACTTGGTCAGCGAGCTGCATGCCGATGACCTGGTGGTCGAACGTGACGGGGCCGCAGCCTTGGTCGATGAGATGAGTTTAATCCTGCTGAGGGGCTCGGTGATCGACTATGTGGACGAGCTGTCCGGCGCCGAGTTCCAGGTCCGCAACCCCAACGCCAAGTCCAGCTGCGGCTGCGGCGTCAGCTTCTCCATCTAGGGCATTTTTCGAGCGAAGTGGTTCCGGTTCGCGTGAAGAAAAATGCGTCAAAACATAAGATTAGAGCTCACGGCCTGACGCAGTCAGGTCGGGAAATGCTCTAGCAGGCTGAGGGAAAGGTCCGGACTGACGGCCTGTGCAGATTCTCCGGGCCGGCTCTTATAGACAACCTGGGTTCGACGCTTAGTCGCGCCCGCAGCCACAGGATTGGCGTCGGCATGAGCAGTTTCAGTGTGAGCAACGAACCCTTCACCCTGTTGCGCGATTGCAACGCCGTCATGGTGCCGCTTGGCGACGCAGTTTGCCTGCCCATCGGCCAGATCGGCTACATCACTCAGGCGCTAGGGGGCAGTTTTACCGTGTATGTGGACGGCAACCTATTCCGCATTGCCGGAAGCGATGCCGACGCGCTGGGCAAGGAGCCGCCGGCGGCTATCGAGGTGGCCGCCGATGCCACCAATGCGGATGTGGAAAAGCTGGCGTGGGATCAGCTTCGCACCGTGTTTGATCCGGAAATTCCGGTCAACGTGGTCGATCTGGGGCTGGTCTACGACCTGCGCCTGGAGCAGACGGCTTCAGGCGAGCGCAAGGTTTATGTGAAGCTCACGTTGACCGCCCCCGGCTGCGGCATGGGCGACATCCTGGTGGATGATGCCCGCACCAAGCTCAAGATGATTCCCACGGTTACGGAGGCTGATGTGGATCTGGTGTTCGATCCGCAGTGGAGCCATTCAATGATGTCCGACGCCGCCAAGCTGGAAACTGGCATGCTCTGAGTCCCGCCATGTTGGCGGACGGCAATGTAGGGCAAATATTCACGACTCAACGACCTTACCAGGCTCGATAGTGACGCTTTCCCCGCAACCGCAGGCGTCGGTCTGGTTGGGGTTTCGGAAGGTGAACTTGGCTGAGAGCTTGGTCTTTTCGTAGTCAATCTCGCTGCCGATCAAGAACAGGACCGCCTTGGGATCGACCAGAATGGTGACGCCCTTGTCTTCCACCACCTCGTCCAGGGGCGCGGCGGCCTCGGCATATTCGATGGTGTATTCGGAGCCGGCGCAGCCGCCGTTCTTCACCCCAACCCGTAGTCCCCTATAAGGGACATCAGCGCGGCCCATGATCTCGCGCACGCGCTCAGCCGCAGTGTCGGTCAGGGAGACGAGCTTGGGGCGGAGTCGGCGGGGCGGCGCGCCGGCCGCAGTCAGATTGAGATCGCTCATGGTCAGAATCCATTCAGTCGGAGCTTAGCCTCGTCGGACATCCGCGAGGAATCCCATGTCGGGTCGAACACGAGATCGACCTTCACCCGGCCGATGCCGGGCAGTTCCTTCACCACATCCTTCACCCAGTCCGGAATTTCACCGGCCACCGCCGGCAGCTTCCGAGCTGAGGCGTCGCTGTCGAAATAAACCAGCGGCTCGCCGTTCACCTGGCGAACCAGGATCGGGAACCGCTCGCGGATGGCTTCGACGTCGAAGTCCATGGTCAGGCTCTCAACCTCTGGGCGGCCCAGGCGCGAGCGACCTCGCGGGCGGGCTGGTAGGCGATCCGGTCGATCACCTGACCGACGAACGCCTCGATCAACAGGGCGCGGGCCTCAGTTTCGGGGAGACCCCGCTGGCGCATGTAGAACAGCGCCTCTTCGTCCAGGGCGCCGACCGTATTGCCATGGGCGCATTGCACGTCGTCGGCGAAGATCAGCAGCTCCGGTTTTGCATCGACCTCGGCGCGATCCGACAGGATCAGTGCGTTGTGCCTCATGCGAGCGTCGGTGCGGTCAGCACCCTCCTCCACCACGATGCGCCCCTGGAAGACGCCGCGGGACTGGTCGCGCACGACGCCCTTGGTGAGCTGGTCCGTGGTTCCATCAACCCCTCCGTGCTCCACCATCGTGGTCAAGTCGGCATGATGCTGACCGGAGAGCAGATAAACGCCATCGAGGCGCACACCGGCTCCGGCGCCCGGGTGGGCGACGTGGGTCTCGATCCGCTGTCGTTTGGCGCCGTCAGTCAGCAGGGTCTGGGCGAAGCGGGTCTCAGGGCCGAGCGCAACCTGGGTCGAGCTGACCGAGATCGCGCCTTCGCCGTCGGCGGCCACCACGATGCGCTCCAGGGCCGCGCCTTTGGCGAGCGAGATATCGAGGGCCGTGTCGGCGACATAGTCGCCCGCTAAGCCCTCATAGCTCTCCAGCAAGGTCAGGTCGGCGCCTTTGCCCAGTTGAATGGCGAGCTGGACGGAATGGGCGCTGTCGGCGCTTTGGGCGACAAACCGCAGGCGCACGACACGCTTCTCGCCGGGCTTCAGAATCAGGGCCGAGGCGTCGCCGCGTAGGCGGCCATTGACGATGGCGACCTCGATCTCGCCCAGATCACCAAACGGGCCAGCGGTCAGCGCCGCCTCGCTTGGCGGCGAGGGCGGCGGCAGGACGCGCAGCAGGCCGCGCAGGTCGGTCCACTTCCAGTCTTCGTCGCGCTTGCTGGGAAGCAGGCCGGCGTCGCCGGATTTCAGGGCGGTGGCGAGACTCAAGCGGCCCTCGCGTATTTGTCGTAGCCTTCGCGCTCGAGCTCGAGCGCCAGGTCGGGCCCGCCGGTGGCGGCGATGCGGCCGCCGGCCAGGACGTGGACCTTGTCGGGTTTGAGGTAGTCGAGCAGCCGCTGGTAGTGGGTGATCACCAACATGGCGCGATCGGGATCGCGCATGGCGTTGACGCCTTCGGAGACGATCTTCAGGGCGTCGATGTCGAGTCCGGAATCGGTCTCGTCAAGGATCAGGAGGCGCGGGGCCAGCATGGCCATCTGGAAGATTTCCATCCGCTTCTTCTCACCGCCTGAGAACCCGACATTGAGGGCGCGCCTGAGCATCTCGAAGTCGATCTTCAGTTCGCCGGCCTTCTCGCGCGCCAGCTTCAGGAAGGCCGGGGCGCTGATCTCGGTCTCGCCGCGCGCCTTGCGCTGGGCGTTCATGGCCGTGCGGATGAAGGTCAGCGCCGGAACGCCGGGGATTTCCAGCGGGTACTGGAAGGACAGAAAGACGCCCTTGGCGGCGCGTTCGTTGGGATCGAGCACCAGCAAATCCTCGCCGTCCAGGGCGGCGGTCCCGCCGGTGACCTCGTAGCCCGAGCGGCCGGTGAGCACGTAGGAGAGCGTCGACTTGCCGGCGCCATTGGGGCCCATGATGGCGTGGACCTCGCCCGCGGGCACATCAAGCGTCAGGCCTTTGAGGACTTCCTTGCCGCCGACTTCGGCGCGCAGATTGGAGACGGAAAGCATCTTGGGGGTCACTCCACGAGAAACTGCGCCAGGACCTCAAGGGCCTCTTGCGCGCTTGCAACGGGCTGCTGCTTGGTGGGGGAAGCGGTGGGCCTGGTGGCCGAGCCACCCAGCGCGGGCCAGGTCGGTGCCTTGGTGGAACCGCTCGGCCTCCTCCCGCGCGTGGCGTTCGGCTTCAAGACTTGCCCTGAGGATATAGGGGCGATCCGTTCCGGAATGGCGAGGGTCATCCGACCGAACCTTCGAGCGAGATCGCGACGAGCTTCTGGGCTTCGACCGCGAACTCCATGGGCAGCTCCTGCAGCACCTCGCGGACGAAGCCGTTGACCAGCAGCTGGACCGCCTCCTCCTGGGAAAGACCGCGTTGTGTGGCGTAGAATAGCTGGTCGTCCGACAGCCGGGTGGTGGTGGCCTCATGCTCAAGGATGCAGTGGCCATTGCGCGCCTCGATGTAGGGCACGGTGTGGGCCGCGCAGGTCTTGCCAATCAGCAGCGAGTCGCACTGGGTGAAGTTGCGCGAGCCCCTGGCCTTGGGGTGGACCGAGACCAAGCCGCGATAGGTGTTGGACGAACGCCCCGCCGAGATCCCCTTGGAGATGATCCGCGAGCGGGTGTTGGCGCCGAGGTGGAGCATCTTGGTGCCGGTGTCGGCCTGCTGGCGGCCGTTGGTGATGGCGATCGAATAGAACTCGCCCGAGCTCCCTTCGCCGCGCAGGATGCAGGACGGGTATTTCCAGGTGATGGCCGAACCGGTCTCGACCTGGGTCCAGGAGACCTTCGAGCGGTCTCCGCGGCAGTCGGCGCGCTTGGTGACGAAGTTGTAGATGCCGCCCTTGCCCGTGACCGGATCGCCCGGATACCAGTTCTGGACCGTGGAATACTTGATCTCGGCGTCTTCCAGCACGATCAGCTCGACCACGGCGGCATGGAGCTGGTTCTCGTCGCGCATGGGGGCCGTGCAGCCCTCCAGGTACGAGACGTAGGCGCCCTGGTCGGCGATGATCAGGGTGCGCTCGAACTGGCCGCTGTTCTCCGCATTGATCCGGAAATAGGTGGAGAGCTCCATCGGGCAGCGGACGCCGGGCGGCACATAGACGAAGCTGCCGTCGGAGAAAACCGCAGCGTTCAGGCAGGCGTAATAGTTATCCGAAACGGGCACGACGGAGCCCAGGTATCGCTTCACCAGTTCGGGATGTTCGCGGATCGCCTCGCTCATGGAGCAGAAGATCACGCCCACCTGGGCGAGCTCCTTCTTGAAGGTGGTGACCACCGAGACACTGTCGAACACCGCATCCACTGCGTACCTCGGCGCGCCTTCGACGCCGGCAAGGACCGCCTGTTCCCTCAAGGGGATGCCCAGCTTTTCGTAGACGGCGAGAATTTCCGGATCGACCTCGTCGAGGCTCTTGGGGCCCTTCTTCTCTGACGGGGCGGCGTAGTAGTAGCTGTCCTGGTAATCGATGCGCGGGAAGTGGACCTTGGCCCAGGCCGGCTCGTCCATGGCCAGCCAGCGCTCGAATGCGTCCAGCCGCCACTGCAGCATCCATTCCGGCTCGTTCTTCTTGGCCGAGATGAAGCGAACGATGTCGGCGTTCAGACCCTTGGGCGCGAAGTCCTGGGCGATGTCGGTGGAAAAGCCGTGCTGGTATTTCTCCAGGCTCTCGACATGTTCGATGGTCTGTAAGGCAGCGGACATATGCGTGCTCCAAGGCCGCAAGCGCGCAGCGACGCGCGGAGTGGCGGGATGAATTTGGCGTCCAGGCTTCGACGAAGGCGGCCCGGTCGGTGTCGGTGATCGACCTCGCCGTCATGGCCTTCCGCCTGCACGATCCGCGATGTTTGCAGCCGGATGACCGCCGTTTCGCGTGCTGACATGTTCACCCCTTCCCGCAAAGTGATAGCCCTTCGAAACCATATTGACAAGCGATCTGGGGATTAATAGTTGTGTTTCGAAATCAGTGTCGAGGCGCGAATGAACATCGGTCCAGCTGTCTACGATGCCGTCGAGCTCATGGTTCGGCTGGCTGCCGCCGATCGCCAGGTGACAGCAGGCGAGCTCGCCGCCCAACTGGCCCGTTCGCTGTCATATACGGAGGCGCTGTTGGCTCGACTACGGAACTGCACCCTTGTGAAAGCCGTCAGGGGTCAAGGTTACCGCTTAGCGCGACCGGCTGCGTTGATCTCAGCTGCAGATGTTTTCGAAGCCGTGTACCGGGGAAGAGCGACCCCGGCTGCGCGACGATATCTTCCTTATCTCCGACCCAGGGACGCGGTAATCGGGGTAGATCTGCTTAAATATTCGCTCATGACCTATACTATGACTTTCCTAAGCGGTGTCAGGCTCGCCGACCTGTTGCCTGATTCAGCGATCACAGATGCTGGAACAGGACCAAACTCATTCGCCGAGCCGCCCTATCGCTCATCGAATCCCCTACACGGTGTAGGCGCCTGAATGCTGGCCTTGAGGCTGCAGCGCGGCCGGACCAGCGATCAAGAAAATCCGAGGCCACCTTCACAAGGCTGATCTGGTTCGCCGCCGACCCCCTCTTTGGAAAGGAGAGAGCCATGACCGACAACGCGTCGAAAACGAACAAAGACGTGGAAGCACTACGGCGGGCGCTTTCCCGGTGGGACAATGAGGGTGGTGCGGCCGCGCAGGAGCCACAGCTGAGCCCATCAACGAGTACCGCCGAAACTGGTGGACTCAAGCTGACCATCCCGAGCTTCAAACACGCTTGATCGCATTCTATTCAGGTTGGACGTCGGTGGAGCGACCAGATCGATATGGCACGTGAGGTCTATCCGAAGTTCACGAACGACCACGGTGTGCCGGAGATTCGCATCGGGGTTAAGGCGTTCAAATGCATCGGCGCATCACCACCCCAGGACCACCCGCAGATCTATCTTGCAATGGGCGGACAGGACACCAGCATTCTCTGCCCTTATTGCGCGACCCTATTTCGGTTCGATCGCGACCTCGATCCATACGGGGCCGATCCGCCAGACAGCGTTTTCGCCTTGGGTGACGAGGCAGAAGGAGCATAACGCTGGTCGCCGAGAAAGTATGGTTGCCGATCCTGGTGACGATGCCGGCGCGGGCGGCGCGGCGGCCTATCATCGCGTAGGCGTCGGACCAGGGCAGTGGCGTGGTGGTCAGCACCGCCTCCCCCGCTCAATGGTGCGCAACAGCGGCCCCTTCGGATTGCCGCGCAAGGCGCAGCCGTCGAGGCGTCCAAGTAGAGAACGGCGCGACGTTTGTTAGCTGAGCAACTCTGAGGGCGAACGGAACCCGAACCCGCCAACTTCAAGCCGCGCCGCGCATTCGGCGACCGATGGTCAGCTGCCGGCGCCCCGTTGGCAGCGTCGCGGCGTGGTCCCACAGGAAGTCGCCCGAGAACGCGATGTGCTCCCAGCCGACCGGCGAGGTGTGGGCGAGGAGATCGTCGGGGGCAGGCTGGCCAGCAGCTCGCAGGTGGTCGACGGCGTCGGCCATGTAGGTCGAGTTCCACCAGACGATGGCGGCGATCACCAGGTTCAGGCCCGAGGCGCGGTACTGCTGCGCGTCGCCGGCTGGACAAGGCCGACGCCCTGAGGGAACGGGAAGTGACCGCAGACTGGCCAGCCTTCGATCCAGCCACAGGAGCGGACCTTTGCGCGGCGCTTGGCCACCGGCCACAGTCTGGCCGACCTCGACCTCGTGCTCTTCCAAGGAGCCGCGATAATCTTCGAAGGTCGGTTTGGAGTGCTCCGGCACGTCGTCAACGCTTAGGCATGCACGCGGATGTCCAACCTAAGGACCTTGACTAGTTTAGGGCTCAATTATATAGTTTAGGTCTCAACTGTGAGGTCTTCATGACAACTCGTCGTAGTGTGCTCGCTTGCCTCATCGCAATGCCAGTCGTGTCCGCCGGATGTGGGTCAGGTTCAACAATAGACCCCGCTGCGGCATGGCGCACGCCGGGCGCCGGCGAGACTGATCCGCGACGCTATGCGCTGGCGCATGCGATCCTGGCCCCCAACCCCCACAACCGGCAGCCCTGGCTCATCGATCTGGCCGGAAATGATGAGGTTTTATTCTACCCTGACACCGCCCGCCTGTTGCCGGCTACGGATCCGCCAAACCGACAGATCACCCTAGGCTGCGGCGCGTTTTTGGAGCTATTTGACCTCGCGGTGCGGCAAGTGGGGCGACGGGCGGACATCACGCTTTGGCCCGAGGGCGAACCCCATCCGCGCCTGGACAACCGCCCTATTGCCCGTATTCGCTTAGTTTCCGATCGCAACATCCCGCGCGATGCCCTTTTCGAACAGATCACAAATCGACATACGAACCGCGCCCCCTACGACCTGAAGGCGCCGCCGACCGCCGCGGAACTCGCAGCCATCTTGGCTGCAGCGGACGGTGGCGGGATCACGGCCGGAACGATCAGTGACGAGGCGACCCGCGTGCAAATCATGCAACTGGCTTGGCAAGGATGGACGATCGAGAGCCACACGCCTGCGACCCATATGGAATCCGTTCGCCTGATCCGTATCGGGGCGGCGGAGATCGCCGCACATCGCGACGGCATTTCGCTGAGTGGCCCCATGTTGGAAACACTCAAGGCTGGCGGCGTGCTTACGCCCGCAACCCTCGCCGACCCAGACTCATTCGCGGCGAAGTCCAGCAACGACATGGCCCGCAAAGCGCTAGACGCGACACCCGCGTTTTTCTGGCTGAAAGGCGCGAATAATAGCCGGGCGACCCAAATCGCCGCCGGCCGAGCCTATGCCCGAGCCCACCTCACAGCTACAAGGCTTGGCCTCAACTTTCAGCCTTGGAGCATGACCCTGCAAGAATATCAGGAGATGGCAGGGCCCTACGCGGCCACACAAGTGTTGTTAGGTGCGGGCCCTGAAGCTCCACTTCAGATGCTGGTCAGGGTGGGCCGAGCCAAGGCCACGCCTCCGGCGCCGCGACGCGGCTTAGCGGCGCACATTCGAACATGACAGATGCCGTTGAGGATCCGTTGGCCTTCCAGGTTTTCAACGAGATCGCAACTATTGAACACTTGTCGAGCACGGCGTTCGAGCGGGTGCTGCCGAGGGGGCTCTCCCTGGCGGGCTTCACGGTCCTCAACCACCTCATCCGCCTGCGCCACGAAAGGCGGGCGCCAGCTTTGATCGCGAGCGCGCTGCAAGTCACCCGGGGCGCCATCACCGGGACTGTTAAAAGGCTGGAAGCGCAGGGCCTGGTTCACTCGAATCCAGACCCGAAGGATGGCCGAGCAAAGGAGATCAGCGTCACGCCTGCCGGCCGCACGGCTCGCGATGCGGCGATCGCCGCTCTGCAGCCCATCCTGGCCCAGTTGCAGACCGAGATCGACGAAACACTACTGGCGAAGCTGCTGCCAGGTCTGCAGCACCTGCGGCGTATCCTTGACGCCGCAAGGGATTAGGTCAGGAGTCCAAAAGGCGGCGAAATCACCCGCGCGGCCCGCGCCTCATTCACGTGCCAGAGCTGCCCGAAGGCGATGAGGGACTGGGCTGCACGCACCGGGTGAGTGCGCGGACAGGCTGCAAGCGGTCCTTCCCAACGTCAGTCAGAACCGCGAACAGCCGCAGGCTCACCTCAGTGTGGCGGACAATACCGCGCCTGCAGAAATGGATGTCCTTCTGGGAGGAGACCGGCCGCCGCCACGACTTGAAGCCGGACTCCGGGTTCCTGCTGGGTGAAAAGGCGCCAGGTGTTGCCGACGTGGTGACGGCTGTTCTGTGGTCGACCGTGACCGACCGCTTTTCCAAGATCCAGGCGATCCTTGAGGACACAGCGCCCAGGACAGCGGCGCTGACACGGCGGGTCGCCGATCCGCCGCCGCTCGTCAAGCTGGCCGCCGAGGCCCGGAAAGACTATGGCGACACCTATTGCGGCGGCCAGATCGAGGCCTCCCTGCGCAAGGTCCTGGACGCTTAAGCCTTCAAACGCCCGGGAATCGCTGGTCGATCGCTGCGGCTCCGTTATAAAGGTGGAACCTTCCTGCGGACGAAGTCCCCTGCCCCGCGCCGCGAGGGGCAAATCGAGGCCGCAGCCCACCGCGCCTGAAGGACCATCAAGGCCGACCGCGTCACGCCCATCCACCCTTGCTTGTCTGACCACACCCGCTAGGCAGGTGCGAATGGCCACTCACTCGAGATCTCCATGCCGCTGACCCGCCCCCGTTCCGCGTCGAGCCTCAAATCCGGCGCGGAGGTGTGGGCGACGCTGGGGCTGGCCGCTGTCCTTACGTTCTTCCTGATCAGCGGGGCTGTCGCCTACATCAACATTCAGGCGCTGCGGGCGAACGATCAGAACGTCCGGCATACGCACGAAGTGATCATCGCGCTGAACGACATGCTGTCGACGGCCCAGGACGCCGAGACCGGCCAGTGGGGCTACCTACTCACCGGGAACGAGACCTATCTCGCGCCATACGAAGACGCCGTCGCGAAACTCGCCGGCCGAGTCGACGCAATCGGCTCGCTGACACGCGATAACCCGGCCCAGCAAGCCAAACTCGCCCAGCTCCAACGCCACATTGACGCCAAGCTCGCGGAGCTCAGCGAGACGGTTGAATTGCGCAAAACCAAAGGAATCGAGGCTGCGCGCGCCGTGGTCACCACCAATCACAGCAAGATCGAGATGGACGCCATCCGCGCCCAGGTCGAGGTCATGCGGCAGGACGAAACTCGCCTGCGGAAAATCCGTATTGCGGAGATGTCGAGCGCCTTCAGCGCGGCCCAGACCACTGGCGTGCTCTCCGGCCTTCTCGGGGCCGGGCTCACCGTCGTCGTGTTCATCCTGATCCGCAGGAACACGCAGGTCCGCAAGCGCCAGCAGTGGCTACAGTCGGGTGAGGTCGGGCTTGCCGAGGCCATGATGGGCGACAAGTCGGTCGAGCAACTCGCCGACAGCATCCTGGCCTTCTTGGCGCGCTACGTCGGCTTCCAGGCGGGCGCGCTCTTCAACGGCGATGGCGACCAGTACAGTCGGGCGGCGACCCTCGGCGTTCCGGCAGACGCGGAGGTCCCGGTACGGTTCAGCGTGAAGGAAGGACTTCTGGGACAGGTCGCGGCCGAAGGGCGGGCAACGATCATTCGGGACGTTCCGAAGGGCTATCTGACCATCGGTTCGGCGTTCGGCCAGGACACGCCCAAGCATCTTGTCATCGTTCCGGCCCGTGCCGACGATGTCGTCAACGTGGTGATCGAACTGGGCTTCCTGCACGCCGTCGACGATCGCGTGCTCGATCTGCTGGAGCAGGCTTCGGCGTCGATCGGTATCGCTCTGCGCTCGGCGCGCTATCGGACCCAGCTGCAGGATGTTCTTGAGGAGACCGAGCGCCAGGCCGAGGACCTGCAATTACAGAGCGAGGAGCTTCGCGTCTCCAACGAAGAGCTCGAAGAACAAAGCCGCGCCCTCAAGGAATCGCAGGTGCGGCTCGAGCAACAGCAGGTCGAGCTGGAGCAGACGAACAGTCAGCTTGAGGGACAGGCTCGGACGCTCGAAACCCAGCGCAACGACCTTGAACACACGAGCGCCGCCGTCCAGCTGAAGGCCCGCGAACTGGAGCAAGCGAGCCAGTACAAGTCAGACTTCTTGGCCAACATGTCGCACGAGCTGCGAACGCCGCTCAATTCCCTGCTGATCCTCTCCAAGTTGCTGGGCGACAACCCCGAGGGCACTCTCTCCGACGAACAGGTGAAGTTTGCCCGGACCATTCAATCATCGGGCAACGATCTTCTGACGCTCATCAACGACATTCTCGACCTCTCGAAGATTGAGGCAGGTCACATCGAGATCCAACCGGCGAGCCTTCCGCTACAGAGACTGGCCGGCGATCTTCGGCAGCTTTTCCAGCCCGTTGCGGGCGAACGCAAACTCACGTTCGAGATTAGCCTCGCCGACGACTGCCCCCCCGCCATCGACACCGATCGCATGCGGCTTGAGCAAATTCTCAAGAACCTGCTGTCCAACGCTTTCAAGTTCACAGAAAGCGGCGGCGTTCGCCTCGCCATCGCACGCGCCGGCGCCGATCGCCTGGCGTTAGCGGTGACGGACACCGGGATCGGCATCTCAAGGGAGCAGCAGGAGGATATTTTCGAAGCCTTCCGCCAAGCGGATGGCACCATCAGCCGCCGGTACGGCGGCACCGGGCTTGGCCTGTCGATTTCGCGCGAATTGGCGCGGCTGCTCGGCGGCGCGATCACGCTTGAGAGCATGCCTGGCGAAGGCGCTACCTTCACCGTCACGGTTCCGATCTCCTACCACCCCGCCTCGGTCGCGCCCCGCGATCAGCGCGAACCGTCTCCGTCCGAGGCGGCAGTCGCGACGTCGTCTGCCGCACCGAAGACCAAGCGAGCGCCCTCACTAGGGACACCCGAGGACGACCGAGACGCCCTCACCGACGCGCGCCGTCTGCTTTTGGTCGTTGAAGACGACGAGGCATTTGCCGCCATCGTGCGCGACCTGTCCCGCGAAATGGGCTTCCAATGCATCGTGGCCGGCACGGCCGAGGAGGCCGTGACCCTTGCCAGGAAATTTAAGCCCAGCGCGATCGTCCTCGACATCGGCCTGCCGGACCAGTCCGGCCTAACGGTGCTCGATCGCCTGAAGCGCGATGACCAAACTCGCCACATCCCCATCCACGTCGTGTCCGGCGCCGACCACAGCCAGACGGCGCTGTCGCTGGGCGCGGTCGGCTATCTCGTGAAGCCGGTTAAGCGTGAAGACCTGGCCGAGGTGCTGCAAGCCCTCAAGTCAAAGCTGACAAAGACCAAGCGGCGGGTGTTGATTGTCGAGGACGACGACGTTCAGCGCGACGCTGTCGGCAAGCTGCTCGCCTCGCGCGATGTCGAAACCGTCGGCGTGGGCACCGCCGCAGAATGCCTGGAGCAGCTCCAATGGCAAACCTTCGACTGCATGGTGCTCGACCTGTCTCTGCCCGACGCCTCCGGGTACTCATTGCTGGAGACGCTGAGCCAGGGCGACCACGCCTTCCCACCGGTCATTGTCTATACCGGCCATGATCTGTCGGCGGACGATGAACAGCAACTGCGCCGCTATTCCAACTCGATCATCATCAAGGGCGCGAAATCGCCGGAGCGCCTGCTCGACGAGGTGTCGCTGTTCCTGCACCAGGTGGTGGCCGAGCTGCCGCCGGAGCAGCAGAAGATGATCCAGAAGGCGCGTAATCGAGACGCCGTTCTCGAGGGCCGCCGCATCCTCATCGTCGAAGACGACGTCCGCAACGTCTACTCCCTGACCAGTGTCCTCGAACCCCGCGGCGCCGTCGTCCAGATCGCGCGAAATGGTCAGGAGGCGCTCGACGCGCTGGCAGGGTCCGCGCAGGATCCGTCGCGGACCATCGACCTCGTGCTGATGGACGTGATGATGCCGGTGATGGACGGCTTGGTCGCGACGCAGCAGATCCGCAGCGATCCGCAATGGGCTAAACTGCCCATCGTCATGCTGACCGCCAAGGCGATGCCCGACGATCAGGAGCGCTGTATCGAGGCCGGCGCCAACGACTACATGGCCAAGCCCATCGACGTCGACAAGCTGCTCTCGCTCGTTCGCGTATGGATGCCAAGATGAGAGTGATCTGTGCGAGACGGCGTTGAAGGCATCGAGATCCCGCTGCTGCTGGAGGCGCTCTACCAGCGCTACCACTATGATTTCCGTCACTACGCTCGGGCGTCGATCAAGCGGCGCTTGATCCAAGCCCGCGTGCAGCTCAATTTCAGTAGCATCTCGGCCATGCAGGATAGCCTGTTGCACGATCCGTCCACGCTGCCCCGGCTGCTGGACTACCTCACCGTCCAGGTGAGCGAGATGTTTCGTGATCCGTCCTATTTCCGGGCGCTGCGGGAGAAGGTCTTGCCGTACTTGCGGACCTATCCCTCGCTGAAGGTCTGGATCGCCGGCTGCAGCACCGGCGAAGAGCTCTATTCGCTGGCGATCCTGTTCCGCGAAGAAGGGCTCGATCAACGCACGCTGTTCTACGCCACCGACATCAATCCGGGGGCCCTCCGTGCCGCCGAGGCCGGCGTCTACCCGCTCGACCGGATTCGGAAGTTCACCGAGAACCACCAGAAGTCCGGCGCCAAGACGTCGCTGTCGGACTACTATACCGCCGATTACGGACGGGCTGTGTTCGACAAAACCCTGCGCAGCCGCGTCGTGTTTTCGGACCACAGCCTGGTGACCGACGCCGTTTTCGCGGAGATGCATCTCATCTCCTGCCGCAACGTCCTGATCTATTTCGATCGCGCCCTGCAAGATCGGGCCATAGGCCTCTTCCGGGACTCGCTCGCACGCAAGGGCTTCCTGGGCCTGGGGTCGAAGGAGAGCCTGCGCTTGTCAGAGCACGCCGCCGCATTCTCCGATTTCGACCGCGACGAGAAGATCTACGAAAGACAGGAGCCATGACGGAGGCGCCCATCAAGGCGGTCGCGATCGGCGCGTCGGCGGGTGCGGTTCAGGCGCTCTTGCAGATCCTGCCATCGCTGCCCGCCAGCTATCCCTTTCCGGTGCTGATCGTCGTTCACGTTCCGCCTGATCGGAGAAATGCGCTGGTGCCGCTCTTCCAGATGAAGTGCCAAATCGAGGTCAAGGAAGCCGAAGACAAGGACCCCGCGCTTGCGGGTGTGGTCTATTTCGCGCCTTCGGACTATCACCTATTGGTAGAGGTGGATGGATCACTTTCGCTTTCCTCGGACGAGCTTGTGAATCATTCCCGCCCATCTATTGACGTGCTGTTCGAGAGTTCGGCCGACGCCTTCGGACCCGCGCTCGTAGGGGTCATCCTTACAGGGGCAAATCATGACGGCGCCCTAGGGCTCAGGGCGGTCATGGACGCGGGCGGCGTCGCCATCGTTGAGGACCCGGCCGACGCCCACGCCTCAACGATGCCGGCCGCAGCGCTCAGTGCATGCTCATCTGCAAAGGCCATGAAACTGGACGCGATCACATCCTACTTGTTGAGTCTGGGAACGGCATGACCCGCGAGGCGCCGATAAACTTCCTACTGGTCGATGACCTTGAGGAAAACCTTCTAGCGCTCGAAGCGCTGCTGCAGCGTGAGGGCCTCCGCTGCCTCAAGGCGCGCTCGGGCGAGGAGGCCCTGGAACTCCTCCTCGTCCATGACGTCGCTCTGGCGCTGCTCGATGTACAGATGCCGGGCATTGACGGATTTCAGCTCGCGGAATTCATGCGAGGCGCTGAGCGGGCGCGACACATCCCGATCATCTTCCTCACGGCCGGCAGCGTCGACATTCAACGCCGGTTCCGCAGTTACGAAACCGGCGCGGTCGACTTCATTCAAAAGCCAATCGAAGCGGGCATCCTGCGCAGCAAAGCCAATGTGTTCTTCGACCTGTATCAACAGCGCCGGCAGATCGTGGTGCAGCGTGACGAGCTTGCAGCCAATGCGGATCTTCTGCGAACCGTCGATCGGCACAAGAATGAGTTCCTCGCGGTTCTCGGCCACGAGTTACGCAATCCGATTATGGCACTCAGCGCGGGCTTTAGCCTCCTGAAGCGGCGCGACGACCCCGAGCAAGTTCTGCAGATACGGGCGGAGATGGACCGACAGGTCGTCCATCTGTCGCGACTGGTCGATGACCTCCTCGATATCTCCCGTATAGATCAGGGAAAGTTTTCCCTGAGGAAGGAGAAGGTCGCACTTCTGAATGTCCTCAAGTTCGCGATCGAGACTAGCCAGCCGCAAATCGACACCGGTCATCATGCGCTCACAATCGACATCCTGACGGAACCGACTTGGCTGGACGCCGATCCCACCAGAATCGCGCAGGTCGTCAGTAATCTCCTGAACAACGCCGCCAAGTATACGCCGGAAGGCGGGCAGATCAGGCTCGTCGCACGGGTGGTGGATGGGTTTGCGGAGATCGAGGTCTCCGACAACGGGATCGGCATTCCAGACGATATGCAGTCCACGATTTTCGAGCTGTTCGCGCAGGTTAGGGGCTCAGGGGCAACCGCACAGGACGGGCTAGGGATTGGCCTGGCTCTCGTTAAGCAACTGGTCGAGCTTCATGGAGGGACAATTTCGCTCACGAGCAGTGGATTGAACCTGGGCAGCAGCTTCCAGGTGCGCTTCCCAGTCCTCCCTTAGCGTTCTCTAGAGTTTGTCCAGACCGGCCCGCTCGTCGGAGCCGCGCCTTTCTGAATGGAAGGCCACTGCGGGGAGTCGCTCGATCTGATTCTCATTCCGGACGACCACCCGACCTGGAAAGCTACGAGGGGTCTGAGTAGCAGCGGAACAGAAAACCTGCACAAGCTCGGTGTCAGGCCTCATCGACACCGGCCGTGCGCGGGTCGCGCGGCGGCCGGAGTTCGCCTCGGGCGACAAAATCCGGCAGTGTGAGCCTGGGAAGGTGGGCATCGACCGCTGCGCGGAGCGCAACCAGGCTCGGCGGCTCGTCAATTTTCTCCAGGCGCTCGACCGAGAGGTCCGGGCCGTCGGGCGTGGCGGTGATTGTCACCGCCGAATTCACTGGCACGCGTTCGGCGGTCTCGCGGTAAGCGAGATCGAGACGCCGCGACAGCCTGGCGAGTTCCTCATCGGCCGATGCCGAAACGCCCACGGTGCGACAGATCGCCGGCCGCGCCACCTCCCAAGCAGCGACGGACAGCAGACCTTTTCTCGGATCCGCATAGCGCAGCGAACGAAGTGGGAAGACGTCGCGCCTGCGGATGGCACGGCGAAGGCCGTCGAGAACGCAAAGCCGATAGCCGGTCAGGTCCAATGAGCCATCGGCCGTCTTCATCTGGCCCAGCCATCCATTCGGTGCGAACACCGTGGGCGCCGGTCCTGGACGTTTGCGGCCGGAGTGACTGGCACGCAGGTACTTAACCGCCTCGAGCAACGGCCGGCCCGCCGCCGCCGCGCTGAGGTCAAGGCCGGCAAGGAGCGCGGGCGCGTATCCGATTTTGCGATGACTTTTCCGCAGCTCGGCGAAATAGGTATCATCGCGGGGTTCGGCGAGCGCCCCGACGCGCTCGACCGTAGTGACGAACGCGTCACGATCGATCAGATTGAACACGGCCCTGCGGACGTCATCGTCGGGCGTCTCCTCATCGAGAATAACGATCCCAGCATCGCGAAGCTTGAGCGCGGCGGCGTCGAGATCGCGCAGCGAGCGCAGCCTGGCCTCCTTCGACGCTGCGTCGGCCGGCGCGAACATCGAAGTGGCGACCGCATCAAACAAGTCGATGACATCGTCGCCGGCCGTCGCCTCCAGCGTCCTGACGAAGGCAAGGAGCGTGGCCGCACGCCGGTCGTTTGGAAGCCGCGCAACCACCTGCGCCTTTGCCGCAGCCGCGAAGCGCGCGAGCGCCACGATCTTGCCTGGCGGCAGACGATCCGTTTGCGGAAGAGCGTTGGTGATCGTGCGGATCTCTTCCAGGCGGTTGAGCGCACGGCTGATTTCGCGGCCACTCTGGATACACGGGCCGTCGCGCAAGCGATCGAGCGGGCTTTGGCGCCCGCCATCGGGGACCGCGACGAGCCCGTCGAGGTTCGCGCGTTGCTCAGGCGTCATCGCCTCCATCAACAGGCGGTGCAGATACGAGTTTGCGCGCGTCCGAACCCTGGCCGCAGCGCGCCCAAGCACGGAGAGGCCCGGCAGCAGCACCTTGGCCTCAAGCAGCCATGCAACAGCGCGGTCGAACAGCGCCGAGGGGCGGTTGGCGCCCGTCCAGCACCGCGCATATAGAAAGCGATCGAGGCGAAACGCGATTCCAAAGTCGGCGAAGGCGCGGTAGCCGTAGCGCTCGCGGATGCGGGGCCGCGCGAGCGGCTTAGTCCGCTGGCGCTACGCCGACACCGCCCCCACGGGAGGAACGTCCAAGGCCTCGCGTAGGGCGGGCTGGCGGGAGCGGCTGACCGGCAGGGGCGCGCCCTCGCTCAGGTGCAGCCGCCAGCGGTCGCCGTCGCGCTCCAGGCGCTGCGCCTGGGCGAGATTGGCGATCACCGACCGATGGATGCGCAAGAAACTCCCCGGAAGTTGGGTCGCCAGGCCGTCGAGGCGAGCGGCGTGCAGCAGGCTGCGGCCGCCGACCAGCCGCAGCTCGACATAGTCGTCGGCCCCCACCACGGCCAGGATCTCGGCGATCGGCACCAGCTCGACGCCTCGGGCCGAGGCCACGGTCAGGCGGTCGGGGCGGCTGGCGGCGCGGGTCAGGGCGGCCTCGCGGCCCCGATCGTCGCGACCCAGCCGCACCACCTCGACCGTCAGCAACGGCAGCACCAGACCGGCGGCGAGCAGGAAGAACGAGATGTCGGCCAGCCATTCGGGGAACCCGAGGGCCAAAGCGAGAAACAGCGCCAGATAGGCCAGGGTCAGCCGCGCGCCGGGGACGCGCCGACGCACGCCCGCCGTGGCAGGCAGGGCGGCGAGCGCCACCCCCAGGATCAGCGCCCAGCCCGTCTTGATGTCGAAGCCCGGAAGCAGGGCCGTGGCGCCGACCACGCCCAGGGCCAGACCGATCATCAGACGGCGCGCCTTGGGCAGGAACCGGCCGGCCACATAGCTCACCAGCAGGACCGCGAAGGTGGCCGCCAGCACCCAGATGGCGCTCATCCGCCAGGCGTGCAGGGGATAAGGATAGTCGAACAGTGTCCTCAGGCTCTCGACAATGGCCTGCACGGCCGCGACCCCGGCCATGGCGGCCAGGACCAGGCTGGATCCCGTGCGACGCATGACGTGAATGACGCCGAAGCCGAACGCCGCGGCCAGCAGGGCGCCGGCCGCCAAGAAGGTTACCGCCAGCAGCGCGGGGCGCTGCGGATAGGGGTAGGGAAAGACGCCTATCGCGCTCATTGGACGGGCGAAACGCAGGCCGCCGTGGAAGGACGACAGGTGCATCACCAGTACGTTCTCGCCGGTCCGCCAGGCCGTCTCGCGGATCGGAAAAATCGCCTGGTAGCGCCCAGGAACCTCGTCCCGCGCCGTGGCGCCGGGGCGACCGTTGACGCCCAGGCGCTGACCGTTGAGCCAGGCCTCGGACGAGGCGACGCCCGCCAAATAGAGGGCGCGCGGCCGGGTGTCGGTGGGGGCGCTGACGGAGGAGCGGATCCAGAGCTCGCGGCCTTGGGGGTCGACGAAATCCTGGATCGGGCGGCAGTCACTCAGCACCGGGCCGGCCGGGCTGGGCACGCCATGACAGGCCTGCCACGGCGTCTCCTGGGCTCGGGCCAGGGTCGTGAGGCCGGACAGGACCAGGCCGAGAAGCAGGATTCGCCACATGCTCCCCACTCTACGGCGCCGCTCACCGAGATGGGCCGCCATTCGCCGGTGACTAGGCGCCGTTGACCGAAGCGGGGTGGCGGACGGCGCCACCGACGGCTCATCTGTCGGCATGACCCACACTTCGCTCAATCGCCGCGCCCTGCTCGCCGCCGCCGGCCTCGCCCTTCCGGCCCTGGCGTTTGCCCAGGTCCCGGCCCCGACCCAGACCCCCGCTCCAGCGACGTCTCCGCCGCGGGCCGGCCCCTTCCGCTTCAAGGGCTGGCAGGGTCAGGAAACCGACGCCGAGCGGGGCTTCTTCGAGGTTCCCGAGGATCGCCGCGATCCCGGCTCGCGGAAGATCCGGTTGAGCTATGTCCGGTTCGCCTCCACGGCGGCCAAACCGGGTCCGCCGATCATCTACCTGGCCGGCGGACCAGGCGGCATGGCGACGAGGGCGGCGGGCGGACCGCGCTTTCCGATCTTCATGGCCCTGCGCGAGGTGGCCGACGTCATTGCCTTCGACCAGCGGGGCACGGGCCTGTCCAACGCCATCCCGGAGCGGCCCGCCTTCACGCGCCCGCCGCCGGTGTTCACGGAGGCCGGGCTCACCTCCCATTTTCGCACGGAATTCCAGAGCGCCTGGGTCGACTGGACGAAGGCCGGCGTGGCCATGACCGGCTACAACACCGAACAGAACGCCGACGACATCGACGACCTGCGACGTCACCTGGGCGCGGAAATGGTCAACCTCTGGGGCATCAGCTACGGCACGCACCTGGCGCTCAGCATGCTCAAACGGCACGGCGACAGGGTGAACCGCGTGGCCCTGGCCAGCCTGGAGGGCCAGGACCAGACGGTGAAGCGGCCTGCGGCGATCGACGATCTTTTGCGCCAGCTGGACGGCCTGCTGGCCGCCGATCCGGCCGCCCGCGCCGCTGTGCCGGACCTGCCGGCCCTGATGCGCCGCGTGCACACCAGGCTGGAGGCGCGGCCGGTCGTGACAAAGGTCACGCTGAAGGGCGCGCCGGGCGAGATCAGGATGGGCGGCTTCGGCGTCCAGATGCTGGCGGGTGGGCTGATCGCCAATCCCAACACCCTGGCCATGCTGCCGGGTCTTTACCTCGCCCTTGACGCGGGAAAGACTGACATGCTGGCGCCGTTCCTCGGCGATGTGGTTGACCTGCTGAGCATAACCGGCATGCCCGAGGCCACGGATCTGGCGTCGGGAATCTCGCCGGGCCGGCTGGCCTTGGTGCGGCGGGAGGCGCGGGTCGCCGTGCTGGGCAAGGCGCTGAACTTCCCGATGCCGCAGCTGCTGGGCGCGGTCCCAGGCGTCGACCTGGGCGAAGGCTTCCGGGCGCCGTTCCGCATCGACCATCCCGCCCTGTTGGTCGCCGGTACGCTGGACGGCCGCACGCCGTTGGCCGAGCAGGACGAAGTGGCGGCCCAGTTCCAGCGCAAGTCACGGGTGATCGTCGAGAACGCCGGCCACAACGTCTTCGAGGCCCATCCCGACGTGCAGGACCTGCTGGTGCGGTTCTTCCGCGGCGAGGCCGTGGCCGACACCCGGCTGGCCTTGCCGCCGCCGAAGTTCCAGATGGCGTGATCGGGCGGCCGGCGACGAAGAGACCTGACGCGACCCCCTGAAGCTCCCCCAGCAATAACTCGCTCGCGCGAGAAGTCCCGAACCTAGAGCGTTTCCCGACCTGACTGCGTCAGGCCGTGAGCTCTAATCTTGTGTTTTGACGCATTTTTCTTCACGCGAACCGGAACCACTTCGCTCGAAAAATGCGCTAGGGCAGTCATCGGCGGAGGTGGAAGGTTTGGAAGTTGGAGCGGTCCCAGAGTCTCTTTCTGTTGAGGGTTTCGGATGCTGGCCCATGCGCGGACTTGTGAGCTGGCGCTTGAGGGAAGCCTTCAGGGGAGGAAGCGGCGGTCAGTGCTCCGGGTGTGTCAGGCTATGGCGATAGCGGTTGTCACTGCCGGTCTGGCGGCGGCCGAATAGGCCTGGGCAGTGCCTGTGGCAATCTCAAACGGCCAACAAGTCGGTCCCAAGCGGGGTGAAGCGTCGATGCTCGCGGCGGCTGAACGAAGCTTGAGGTGACGCTGGACGTGAGACGCAGCCGATCCCGCGCCAAGACCCAGGGTGATGGCGGAGCAGATGTCGAAGATGATCATGGCTCTGCTCATGAACTATAATGCGACTTTAGATTGATCTGACGGGCGCGCCACGCGCCGCGCCCGCCAATGACCTCGATGATGCGCAGACCGCCACCGCAACACGGGCAGGTCAGGGCGGACGCGGTCTTGGGCTCCGGGGCTCGGGAGTCTGTTCGGGAAAATTACCCAGCGCACGCGCGCCGCAGCCATGCTTTTGCTGGTCCAGGACTGAAAACTTACCCTCGACGACGACATCCGGCGCTACCTGCCAGAGATGCCAGACTACGGAACGCCGATCACCATCCGCCACCTGCTGACCCACGCCAGCGGCCTGCGCGAACGATGGAGCCTAATGGCCTTGACCGGAAATGGGCCCGGGACTCAAGCGCACACCATGACCATGATCCTCGACTTGGCGTCGCGCCAGAAGGGCCTCAACTTCAAGCCTGGCGCGGAATTTCTCTGTACCAACACCAACTACGCGATAGCGGCGATGGTCATCGAGCGGGTCAGCGGCCAGAGCCTTCGGCGGTTCACTGATCAGCGTCTCTTCCAACCGCTAGGCATGAGCCACACGCGCTGGCGGGAGGATTTCCGCACCGTCGTTCTAGGGCGCGCGACGGCCTATGCGCCAGCCGGCGACGGCTTCATCGCCAACATGCCGTTGACCAACGTCTACGGAAATGGCGGCCTGCTAACCACGGTCGGCGACCTGGGGCGCTATCCCGACGAGGGCCTATCGATCGCCGTGATGGGCAATAACGGCGGGATCGATCCGGTCGACATGGGCGAACGGGTCGCCAGGCAGGCCCTGCTGGCGACCGGCCACGCGGAGCTATCGTTTCGGCGCCCAGGACGATCGCGGCGGCGCAAGCGCCGACGGCCGATCTCGCGGCCTACCAAGGCCCGTTCCGCAATCCTGTGACCGGCGAGCTAATCCAGCTACAGGCCGCAGATGGTCATCTGACGCTGAAACGCGGCGCATCCGAGGTGTTCGCCCCGCTGGGCGACAACCGCTTCCAGCGCCCAGACGGCGACCTCGTCACCTTCGCCAGGAGCGGTTCCAAGGCGGCCGAAGTCACGCTGAGCCACGGCGAGACCCGCCAGAGGTTCGTCGCAGTGCAGGCCGCCCAGAACGACAGCGCCGCGTTCGCCGGCTATGTCGGAACCTATTACTGCCCCGAGCTGGACACTCGTATTTCGGTCATCCTGCAGAACGATGTCCTGGTGATGCGTCAGCCTTTCGCGGTCGGGTGGATACTGAGCCCCAGCTTCGCCGGTGGCTTCACGACTCGTCTGCGCGGAACGACCACTTTTGTGTTCGACAGAACGGCGGACGGACAGGTTAAGGGCTTTAGCGCATGGCCGAACGGCGTCCGTAACCTAGCCTTTGCCAAGCAATGACGGCGGAACTGCGCCATCGGACCAAGCCGCTAGCGCGGCATGAGTGATCGGCGCAGACGCCGTAGATGGGGTCACTTTCGTGCAGTGCCCCTGACAGAGAGCTTGTGTAGGTTCTCTGTTCCGCTGCTACTCAGACCCCTGTCATATTAAATGTCTGCCGGGGTGATGCTCTTCACGCCCGCGTCACTGCTTGGGTAGTCGTCAGAGCTTGGGGTCAACCTTATCGAGGAGGGCGAGGGAAGTCGTTTTGCCCATGGTCCTTACCGTGCAGCGTCAACAGCAGACTGGCCTCCTGCCAGCGATAGACGGTCAGGCTGACGCGGCGAAATGGCGTCATCAAGCAATCGGTCCAGTTATGGGCGCGGTTAATATGTCTTTCAGTCGCACCTCCATACATTGACCCGATGACTGGCAGTGAGATCAATGCGACCGAGGCTATGGCCTGGCCAGAGGCGGCGCCAAGGCGAACCCTTGGCCTAACCGCCGCCCTGACGGCTCTGGCGACGGGCCAGATCGGGGTGAGACTATGCGCCGGCGACACGCATAATCCAGAGGTCGAAGCCTTCAACGCCTTGGCCGAGCGGCTCGACCGCCTGGGCCCGTTTCTCCCTCCCGCCTCTAAGGCGCCCACATCTTTCTTGGAGTTGGAGTCTTTTGAGGCGGTCGAGGCAGGTCAAAGCCTCTACGTCGCCATCGTCGGGATCGACGGATTTAGCCGGTTACGACGCCAATTGGGTTCGAGCGTCGCGGCGTTGCTTCTGAACAGTCTCAGCGCCCGCCTGCGCGCCCACATGCCCAATGCGCGTATTGGCCGTGTGGGGCGCACGAACCTAGAGTTCGCCTTCCCTGCTGCCGGAGACGCCGAAGCAGAGCGCGCCTTGCTCATGCTCCGACCAATTTTGGAAGACCGGTATGAGTTGGAAAGCGGACAGGCTTTCGATCTGAACATGGCTTTGGGTTTAGCCGGCCGGGAGGCCTGCGGCGAGTTCGTCATCGAATGCGCCGCAGAAGCTCTCGCCCATGCCCAGTCGCAGCTGATCAAAGTCGCGCTCTATCGCGACGAGGATCGGGCGCGCTCCGCCGCTAGCCTGTCTTTGCTGCGCGATCTCCGTTGCGCGATCGAGGAAGAAAACCTCTCCCTCGTCTACCAGCCAAAGCTCTCACTGGCCGACAACAAGGTCCGGGTGGTTGAAGCGCTAGTACGCTGGCGCCACGAAACCCTTGGCATGGTCAGTCCGGATCGCTTCGTGACTCTAGCCGAGGAAACCGGTCTGATCGGCGACCTGACGCGCTGGGTGGTCCGCACGGCCATCGCGGATCAAGCCCGGCTGGCGGCCAGCGATCATGCGCTCTCGATCCACGTGAACCTTTCCGGTCAGATGGTCGCTGACGACGATTTCGCGGCCTGGCTACTCGCCGAGATCTCCCGCATTCCCTCGGGAGCGCTGGGCTTGGAGATCACTGAGACCGCCGTCATTGACGAACCCGAAAAGGCCCTGCGTAACCTCCAGGCCTTCGCAGACGCCGGACTGGTGATCGCCATCGACGATTATGGGTCTGGTCTGTCGTCGCTTGCCTACCTGAAGCAGTTGCCAGCCCATGAGCTGAAGATCGACAAGTTGTTCATCTCGCAACTAACCAGCAGCCACCGTGACCCGCTGCTTGTACGCTCAACTATAGATCTGGCCCATGCTTTGGGCATGGCAGTGACGGCCGAGGGCGTGGAAGACGCCATGACCCTGGCGCTTCTTAGGATGATGGGTTGCGACATGGCTCAGGGCTACTTGGTCTCACACCCCATCGCCCTGAGCGAGCTCATGAACTTCATGGATAAAGGCGACCACTTGCCATCTTCTGCAATTTTACCATTGATGTTTAAAGTTAATCCGTAGATTACCAGGTATAACTTATAGATAATGCAACTTTTACTCTGCCCCTTAACGGCCCAATAAGCGTACCCCTCCTAATCTTCGGCGACCTGAAGAACTTCGGGCTGGAGGGAAATCATGTTTAAGGTCAAATGTTTGAGAGGCCACACCTTGCGGTTGGTCGCCCTGGCGTCGGTATCAGTCTTTGCCCTGCCGGCCTTTGCTCAAGTCGCACAGAACCCTCCCGCGACTACGGTCGGCCCCGTCAAGCCGATGTACGGTAACCTTCGCGCCTTCTATGGCGACCTGACGCCCTATTACGGCAATATCCGCGGGTTCTACGGCAACCTGCGCCCGTTCTATGGCAACATCCGCCCGTTCTACGGCAACATCCGCGCTTTCTGGGGCGATGCCAATCCGTTCGCCGCCGACCTGGTGCCGTTCTGGGGCAAGCTTCGTGCGTTCGATAATGGCCTAAGCGCCCCCACGGTCGGTGATTACTGGACCAAGGCCGGCGGCGACTGGGATGGCGTGGAAGCCAGCTGGACCGTGGCCCAGACGGCCGGCGCCAGCGGCGACTACAGCCAGGCCGCCGCGCAACTGCGCAGCCTCGTCGTCTCCGCCGAGACCTTCTGGGGTTCGGCCGTTCAAGCCAAGACCGGCCAGTCGTTCCAGGCGGGCTTCGCTGCGCCCCTGCTGGCCAAGTATGGCCTCGACCTCAACGACCCGACCTCGCTGTCCAAGCTTTCGCAGTCTGACCGCTCGATGTTCTTCCTCGAATGGTACGACGGCCTGATGAACTTCACTGGGACCGACCATGTCGATCACTGGATGAAGACCGTCAATTGGACGCCGCAACTGACCCAGACCCAGGGCTATGGCGCCGACACGGTCATCGGCCTGCTGGATTTCACGGTCGCCGGCGACACGGTGATCCAGAAGAACATCGTCAAGTATGGCGGCGTCTCCAACTTCACCAACGGCCACGGCGCTGCCGTGGCCAGCCTGATGGTCGGCGCCCATGACGGCCAAGGCGTGATGGGGATCGCGCCCAAGGCCTCGGTCATCGCCTACAACCCCTTCGACGCCAGCGGCACGGCGGGTTGGGCCGATATCGCCAAAGGCATCGTGATGCTCACCCAAAACCGGGCGAGCGTGATCAACATGTCGCTGGGCGTGCCCGGTTCGACGCTGGATCAAGGCTGGAACGCGGTGTTCTCCGATCCCGCCGTCTCCGCGGCGGCCAAGAACGCTGTGTTCGTGGTGGCCGCCGGCAATGACGGCGTCACCCAGACGGCCAACATCAACTGGAACTTCGCCACCAATCCCAGCCTGATCGTCGTCGGCTCGATCGACCTAGCCGGCAATATCTCCAACTTCTCCAACACACCCGGCACGGCGTGCCTACTGGACAACAACACCTGTAAGCCCGGCGACCGCCTGATGGACCGCTTCATCGTCGCGCCGGGCGAACTGATGCTGGTGTCGGATGACAAGGGCGGCGTCACCCGCATGTCGGGCACCTCCTTCGCCGCGCCGCTGGTCTCGGGGGCCATCGCGCTGCTGCAGGACCGCTGGCCCTGGCTGGCCAACTATCCCAAGGAAACGACCGACATCATCCTGAAGTCGGCCAAGGACCTCGGCGCGCCCGGTGTCGACCCGGTGTACGGCGTGGGTCTGCTGGACGTCACCGCCTCGCAGTCGCCTCTGGATTTCAACAAGCTCAAGTGGTACCAGGTCGACGACAAGGGCAGGCCCAAGGAACAGGCCCTGAAGGACGTCATCAAGACCGTGGGCGGTCTGCCCACGACCTTGACCGAAGCGTCCGTCAGCACCGTCGTCTCTACTTCGATGAGCGAACAGCAGCTAAAGTTTGACGCCAAGGGCCTGTATTTCTACGCCTTCGAACCGCTAGGCGGCACCACCCGCGACTTCGCCATCCCGCTGTCGTCCAAGCTAATCGGCCAGAACGTCATCACGGCCAACGGGGGGCAGGAGCAGTTCCAGTCCTATCTGCTCAGCCGCATGAACGTCTGGGTCGCGGCTCAGGCCGCCGCTGGCGGCAAGACCAAGTTCGCCGCGGCTAACGGCTTCGTCGAAGACGCGCCGGTGCCCAACAGCTGGGGCATGAGCATGACGGTGTCGATCGCGCCGCGCCCGCAGCACTACGGCTTCCGGCAGGACGGTCCCGACTACCAGTCGCGGCTGAAGATCGCCGGCGAGAAGGTCGTCTCTCAATTTGGCTTCGGCGATGGCGCCGTGGCCCTGGCCAATGTTCGCGGGCTAAACTCGGCTTCGGACTATGACAGCGATCGCGGCGGGGCCAACCCGCTGCTGGGCCTGGCCTCGGGCGGCACCTTCGCCAACTTCGCCTACGCCATGAACGACAAGCTGCAGATCTCGGCCGGCACGACGCAGCGTGACGTGCGCCGCGATCGCAGCGACCTGCCGGGCCTGAACTTCATCGACACCGGCGCCGAGCGCTACCAGGCCTCGGCCCAGCATTTCGGGGCCGACTACGCGGTGCGCCCCGGCGTCAATGTGGTGGGGTCCTACACCCGCCTCCACGAGCGCTCGGCCTTGCTGGGAACCCAGTCGCTGGACGCCAAGGACTTCCGCCAAGGCACGACGACCGACGGTCTCACCTTGGGCGTGGGCGCGGACCTAGGTCATCGGACGACGCTAGGCATCTCCGGCACCGTGGCGCGCACGCGCCAGATCGGCGGCGGTCAAGCGATCCGCATCGAGGACGGCCTGACCTCTACCGCTTTCGAGATGGCGCTCACCAAGGTCGGCTTCATCGGCAAGAACGATGTGGCGCGGCTGACCTTTTCGCAGCCGCTGTTCGTCAACAGCGGCGTGCTCGGAACCTCTACGGTTCAGGTGATCGACCGCAGCACCGGGGCGATTGGTGTCGTCAATAATCGGATCGAGGTCGGGCAGTCGCGCCCCCTCGCGGGCGAGTTGCTCTACGGGCGTCAGATATTCCAGCGGACGTCCGACCTGAGCCTGTTCGGCCGTGTCGAGGTCAACCCTGGCGCGGTTGTCACCCAGACCTTCATGGCGGGCGGCCGGATCCGCATCGGCTTCTGAACCAAGGCCTGCGGCGGCACGTTCGTCGCAGGCCTTAGGCCAGCCTTAAGAGACTCCCGCTAAACTCCCGGTTCTAAAGGGAGACTTTCATGGCGGGCGAGAAGCAAATGCTCTGTGGTCTGATGGTCGCGGGCCTGTTGGCGGCGACCTCGGCCGCTGCCATGCCAGCGCCCGACCCCGGTTTCGACGGCCTCATCGATGCGTCGAAGATGGCAATGATGACCGATCCTCAGGTCGCCTACGACCTGGCCGACCAAGCGCTGCGGCTGGCCAAGACCGCGCCGGACCCCGACACCCACGCAACGCGCACCGCCACCGCCCAATGGCTCGAGGCAGAAGCCCTGATCCGGACCGAGCGGGCCGAGGCCGCCCTGCCCGTCATCGCCCAGGCGTTGGCGGCGATCCAGAAGAACCACCCCAACACAAAGCTGCATGGCGACCTGTTGATGGCGCGCGGCGGTGCCAAATCCGTCCTCGGGCAAGTCCAGCCAGCCCTGGTGGACTTCCTGGCCGCTCACCACGTGTTTGGGATCGCGGGCGAGGCTCGTGGCCAAGCCAAGGCGCTGCAGGAGATCGGCTCGATCTACCAGGACGCCGGCGACTACCCCCGCGTGCTGCAATACTATGATCAGTCGGCCGAAGCTTATGCGGCCGACCCTTCCCTTCTGGTTTCGGCCCACAACAACAAGGCCAACGCCCTCAAAGCGCTGAACCGGTTCCCCGAAGCGATTGGGCAGTACCGCCTGGCCCTTACGCAGGCCCGCAAGCTGGAAAGTCCGGCGCTCGAGGCTCACATCCTGACCAACCTGGCCTCCACCGAGGTCGCAGCGGGCGACTTGACTCGGGCCGACGCTGATTTGGCGCGAGCGCGGAACTTGACCAGCAGCGCCGCCGCCCGCCAGGAGCGGCCATTCATTGACGGCGTCGCGGCTCAGGCGGCCCTGAAGCGAGGCCAGTATCAACGCGCCGCTCAATTGCTGGAAAAAATCTTTGTCGGGGTCGATCCGACATCGACCAATCCCACCTATCGCGACTTCCACGAAGCGGCCTACCAGACCTACAGCCATCTCGGCGACGACCGCCAAGCGCTGATTCACCTCCGCGCCTTTAAGCGCATCGACGACGCAACGCGCAGCCTGGCCGCCGACACCAACGCCGCCCTGATGACGGCGCGGTTCGACTTCGCCAACCAGGATCTGAAGATCACGAAACTAAAGGCGGGACAACTTCAGCGCGACGTGGAACTGGCGCGGTCGCGAAACGTGGTCAGCACCGTGCTGCTGGTCGCCGCGGCGATCGTGCTCGCGCTGCTGGCCTTTGGCCTGGTCTCGATCCGGCGCAGCCGAAACGCCGTTCGGGCGTCCAACGTGAAGCTCAACGAAGTGAACGGCTCGCTGCAGAAAGCTCTGAAGGCCAAGACGGAATTCCTGGCGACCACGAGCCACGAGATCAGGACGCCACTCAACGGCATCCTCGGCATGACCCAGGTGCTCCTGGCGGACCGCAAGCTGGGTCATGACGTGCGGGAAAAAATCTCGATCGTCCACGGCGCCGGCGAGGCGATGAAGGCGCTGGTCGATGACCTGCTCGACGTCGCCAAGATGGAAACGGGCAAGGTCGCGGTGTCCACGGCCGAACTCGACGTCCATAACCTGCTTCGACAAACGACCCAGCTGTGGAAACAGCCCGCGACCAACAAGGGCTTGGTTCTGGAACTGGAGATTCAGGACGTTCCACTGCGGATCATCGAGGACGGCGCACGTCTCAAGCAGATCCTGTCGAACTTGATGTCCAATGCCATCAAGTTCACCGATCAGGGTTCGGTCACGCTTATAGCGCTTGTCGAGGGCCATGGCGATGAAGCACGACTTTTGCTCCGCGTGGCCGATACCGGCATAGGCATCGCCGCCGATCAGATCGAGGAAGCGTTCGAGTCGTTCAAGCAACTGGATGGCGGCCTGACGCGCAAGCAGGGGGGCACCGGCCTTGGCCTGACGATCTGCCGCAACCTGGCGGCCGCCCTGGACGGCACGATCACTGTGGTCAGCGCGGTGGGGGCGGGCTCAACCTTTACGCTCAGTCTACCACTGCGCCCCGCGGCTATAGCGACGCCCGCTTTCGCTGCCTTGACTGGGGTCGTGCGCACGCTCTCCGACGCCAGGTTGCTGATCGTGGAAGCCAACCCCTTGGCCCAGAGCGTGATGCGTGCCCTGCTGCACGCCAAGGTAGCCGGGCTAGAGATGGCGTCGTCCGTGGCGCCCGCGCTTGAGTCGTTGCACACCAGCGCTCCAAATCTCATCTTGGTCGAAATCAGCGCCTTGGGACCCGACCTGACGACGCAGCTCAACGCCCTGAAGCAAATGGTGCGCACGGCAAATGGCGCCCCTATCGCCACCCTGTGCGCCTCACCCACACCCGACGTGATCGCAACCCTTCTTGACGCCGGCGCAACGCAGGTCTGGTCCAAGCCGATCAACGGGCCAAGCCTGTTGACTCACCTGGAGGCTCTTGCTGCGGCCGGCGCGATTGAACCCTCCACGGCGCAGCGCGCTTAGTAGTCAAGGTTGTTGTCGAGAAGGGCCGGAAGCGATGCGCGTACTTTTCGTCGAGGACGATGCGATGAATCGCCGGGTCGTTCGCGACATGCTGGGCGTCGCCGGGCTCGATATGTCAGAGGCGCCTGAGGCCGAGACTGGCCTTAAGATGATCGGCGAAAACGACTACGACCTCATTCTGATGGACCTGCGCATGCCCGGGATGGATGGCCTCTCCGCCATTCGGAATATCCGCGCTCGCGGCGACCTGAAAGGAACACTTCCGATCATTGTCATCACGGCCGACATGGCGGTCAACATCCGCGAGAATTGCCTCGCGGCGGGCGCCAACGATGTGATCCTCAAGCCCGTCGCAATGGACCTTCTGTTTGATGCGATCGGACGGATGATCGCCGCTAACCCGCAGGATGACGTCCTCAGCTAACACCGAGTGCTCTGACATCTATCTTGTCCGGTTGGCCAAGATTATCGCGCGGACTTTCGTGTTTCCAGTGGGCCAGCGGCAACTGGCAACTGGCAACTGGCAACCACTGCGACTTCCGGACTTCTTGTGCACAAGCGCCACCTTGGCAGGTTCTGATTGCCTGACGGCGGTGGCGCGACCCATTGAAAAAGAGCGGGCCGGGATTGTCTGGACAGGGATCGGCGTCGGTTAAGTGGAATCGCTGCCGGTTGTGATTGGCCGGGGTTGGGCCCGGGGTTGGGCCTGGTGGTGGTGGAAATAGGCCTGGTCGGGAGTGCGGGCGCCCAGGCTCGAATGCGGGCGCTTGCGGTTGTAGAAGTCCAGATAGCGGCCGATGCAAGCGCGGGCTTCGGCGACGCTGTCATAGGCCCGCAGATAGACCTCCTCGTACTTGACCGACCGCCAGAGGCGCTCGACAAAGACGTTGTCGCGCCAGGCGCCCCTGCCGTCCATGCTGATCCGAATGCCGTTGGCGGCCAGCAGGCCGGTGAAGGCTGAACTGGTGAACTGGGCGGATTCAATCGGTCGTCGCAACACGGTGTGTTTCGATCTGCGAGAGATAGGCGTTAAGCGCCTCTGCCGGTGTTTTCCAGTTGAGCGCCTTGCGCGGCCGGGCGTTGAGGGTTGCCGCTACGGCAGCGACGGCGTCAGGACTATGGTCGCTTAGGTCGGTGCCCTTGGGGAAATATTGGCGTAGCAAGCTGTTGGTGTTTTCATTGGTGCCACGCTGCCATGGGCTTTGCGGGTCACAGAAGTAGACCTGCACGCCGGCATCGATCTTGAGGCGCGCATACTGCGCCATCTCGGCGCCCTGGTCCCAGGTGAGCGACCGGCGCAGTTCTTCGGGTAAGGTGACGATGGTACGCGCGATCGCATCGCGCACCGCGTCGGGCCCATGCCCGGCTAGCGCGGGCCCGTTCTTCTTGCGTGGTCCGGCGTGATGCCCTTCCATACGGGGCAGGCGCAGCAGCATCGTGAAGCGCGTCGTGCGCTCTACCAGCGTGCCGATGGCCGAGCTGCCGAGACCCAGAATGAGGTCACCCTCCCAGTGGCCTGGCACTGCCCGGTCGTCCGCTTCGGCTGGGCGTTGGCCGATCATAATCTCGGGCGAGACGAAGTTCTTGCCGCGCAGACCGATACGACCGCGCGGCGTGCGCAAGGTCCGCCCGGTTCGCAGGCAGGCAGTCAGTTCGTGGCGCAAGGCGCCCCGACCTTGGACGTAGACCGCTTGGTAGATGGCTTCGTGGCTGATGCGCATCGTCTCGTCATCCGGGAAGTCGACGGCTAGGCGCCTTGCGATCTGTTCCGGGCTCCAGGCCCACGCCCATCGTCGATCTTGTCGCTGCCCGTGCCGGCGGCCCTTTCATGACACGGCTGGCCCGGGGACTGGAGTGCCACAGTTGATGCGCACGACGCCGGACATTTTCTCTTCCACATAGGAGCGCAAGGCCAAATTCCCAG
Organism: Caulobacter sp. DWP3-1-3b2; assembly: GCF_049896325.1. Taxonomy (NCBI): domain Bacteria; kingdom Pseudomonadati; phylum Pseudomonadota; class Alphaproteobacteria; order Caulobacterales; family Caulobacteraceae; genus Caulobacter; species Caulobacter sp. DWP3-1-3b2. The sequence continues at coordinate 646 of NZ_JAFCUB010000040.1, read as the reverse complement.
CAAGCTTCGTCGGCTTCGGACGACGGGCGGACCGCTCGGCGTGCCACTGGGCGACGGTCGCGCGATAGTCCAGAACCCCGCCGCGCATGGTCGCATTGCGTCGGACCTCGCGCGATATCGTCGAGGCCGAACGACCGAGCCTGCGTCCGATCACTCGCAAGCTAAGACCCTGGACGAGAAGCAGCGCGATCTCCTCACGTTCCGCCACTGACAGATATCTTCCTGATAGCGGCATGGCCGCGGGTCTGAACATGGCTGGTGGCATGCCGCCGGCCTCCCGAAACCATCTGGTTCCCACAGGTTGCGACACGCCGGCCTTGATGGCAGCCGCCTCGCTGCTCATTCCGATCGCGATGAACGCCCAAAACAGCTGCCGCTCGCGCCGCCCTGCCACCGATGGCCGACCAGGTGACCGCAAGGGCGGCCGTCCACATCGATTTGACCGCCGCTTTCGAATGCTCATCGCAACGTCCTTTGTCGGCGTGTTGCGACGACCGATTGAATCCGCCCTGGCTTCCGCGGTCGCGGTGATGAACCAGGCCCGCCCGATGCGCCGGCCGGCGGTCGTGAAGGGCCTGCTCCAGGGCGTCGAGCACGAAGCTGGTGTGGGCCGTGCGGCTGGCGCGCCAACCGACGATCCGCCGGG
>NZ_JAFCUB010000039.1:0-37880 GCF_049896325.1 Caulobacter sp. DWP3-1-3b2 | reverse complement strand
ATGCCGGCCAACTCAGCCGCTTCGGCTCGACTGCGGCCTTCATAAACCGCCGCCAGCGCCAGCAGGCGCCGCACCTGATCTGGATCCTTGGCCCGCGCCGCCAGCCGACGGGTCCGCGCGGCGTCATAATCGACTCGAAGCTTGATGGCGGACATCCACAATCTCCCTTGCAACCACGAGAGTGAATCACTGTCCGGCCAGTCAGGGAATCCTGTCGGAGTCAGAGCTAGGGGATTTTGGTGTAAGGCCGTACTGCGCGCCTGCGCCGACGTCCGACGGGCGGACCTCACCGATGTCAACACCTGCGTGATCGTGGATTTCCTGCTGGCTGGCTGGATGACGCGGCGACCGATGATCGTGCACATCCGGGAAATTCCCGACGGCTTGGCGATGACCGTCATTTGCCACCTCCTGGCCAAACCGTTCCAGCGCCCGAACATTGATCGCCGCGTAACCAGCGTCGGATCGGAAAGGCGTTGTCAGGCCCGGCGGCGCCTGCACGAACAGGACCGCCAGGCCGGCCTGGCAACCGGCGTCCGCCAACGCTCCAGGAGTTCGACCCCGACATAGAAGCCCGCCACCAGCGGGAACAGCAGCGCGAAATTGTACCAGGACCAGATCACCCAGGAGGAGGCCAGCACCAGCTTGGCCAGGTAGAGGGCCCCGCCGATCGCCGAGCCAATGCCCAGGGTCCGCGCAACCGTTCCCGGACGCGACAGCCGGATCAGGACCGGGGAGGCGAGCAGCGCCAGCAAGGTCACGAAAGAGAGCTTCCCGTCGGCCCGGCCATGGGCGATCGCCGACAGTTGGTTCAGCAGCGGATGATTGATCTGCAAGCCGCCAAGACTTCACACCGCTGGAGATCGGCGTCGGGGTGCCGAAGATCACCAAGTTGCTCAAGCCGTAGATCGCCCCCAGCACAGCCATGACCGCCAGCGCCTGAAGCCTGGCCCGACGGCCGACGGGGGCGAACAACAGTACGCGTCCGGTGACGACCCTGGACACGGCGTCGGCGCAGCCGGCAGAGATCACTTCTTTGGTGGCGGTTGAGGCGTCAGGCCGGGATTGCTGCGGTATTCGCGGATGACGTCGACGAGGCTGTCGATCCCCGCGTCGGTGAACGCTTCGACCTGATGATCGCCGACATCGTGGATCCAGAGATGCCCCGCTTCCGGACCCAGCTCGTCCGTGACTTCGGCGATCCAGTCGGCGTCCTCACCAAGCATATCGGCGACGTAGGCCAGCGTGTAGACGCGTCCGATCCCAGCCATGGTCAGGCAGCCTCTGCGGCCGCGCGGTCACGCGGCTGCCAGTTCCACGGCAGCAGATCGTCGATGTTTTTGGCCGAGTGATCGGCGATACGCGTGATGACCTCGGCGAGGTAGGCCTCTGGGTTCACGCCGTTCAGCCGGCAGGTCTGATGATGGTGAAGAACACTGCGGCGCGATCACCGCCAGTGTCGGATCCGACAAAGGTCCAGTTCCGTCTCCCGAGCGTCAGCGGCCTGATGGCCCGCTCGGCGGCGTTGTTGGTCATCTCCAGCCGCCCGTCGTCAACGAACCGGGTGAGAGCGTTCCAGCGGTTGAGACAGTAGCGAATAGCGATTGCCAGTTCGCCTTTTCGGCTGACCCGCCCCAGCACGGCCTCCGTGTTCGCCTTCAGGGCCGCCAGCAGCGGAACGCTGCGCGTCTGTCGTGCGGCGAGCCGAAGCTCAGCGCTCTGGCCATTGATCTCTCGCTCAACGCCGAAGATCTCCCCGATCCGCTCAAGAAGGGCCGATGCCGCAGGCGACTTGGTTCGAGCATGCTCCTCGAAGATCCCACGCCTTGCATGGCTCCAGCAGGATATCTGAACCAAGCGGATTTCGCCGGTGATCGGGTTGGGATCAGAGAGCTTTTCGAGGCCGGCATAGGCGTCGGCATGCAGGAAGCCTTTGCAGGGCTTCAGTAAGGCGGCGGCGCGCTCGCCCTTTCGATCGGGCGAGTACTGATAATACGCCGCCCGTGGCGCTGAGGACCCCCAGGCGCTCTCATCGCGAACGACGACCCAAAGGCGTCCGGTCCTGGTTTGGCCTCGCCCTGGATCGAGCACCGGCACCGTTGTGTCGTCGGCGTGGAAGGTGGGACCGGCGCGAGCATAGTCGCCGATCCCTTCGACGACGGGGCCGACCAGCCAGGCAACTCGCCCGACCCAGTCGGCCATGGTCTGGCGGCTCAGATCGACGCCCTCCCTGGCATAGATCTCGGACTGCCGATGCAGCGGGCTGTGGTCGCAGTATTTGGCGACCAGCACACGGGCGATCAGTGCTGGACCGGGCCGACCACGCTCGATCGGAAGGCTGGGCATCGGCGGTTGGCTGATGGTGTCGCAGTCGCGGCAGCTCATCTTCGGCCGCACGTGGACGATGACCTTGAAGTGAGACGGCACATATTCCAGCACTTCGCGCTCGTCGTCGCCGATCTTGCGCAGCCCCGCGGATCCGCAGGCCGGACAGGCACAGGCTGCGAGGTGCTTGACGATTTCACGAGGCAGATGGCAGGGCAGCGGCTCACGATTGCCGGCGCGCGGCGGCCGTGGCGACTTGTCGCTTGGCGCCGCCGGAGCCGTCGCTTCGCGACGCGCGTCGTTTTTCGGCCTCGCCTTCCTCCAGGTCGCCGATCGCCAGTTCAATTTGCTCGATCTGGCGGTCCAGTTTCTCCGAGGATTGACCAAAGCGCGACCGGCGCAGGGCGACCAACTGGGCGCGAAGCTTCTCGATATGAAGGGTCTTGGAATATAGCTCGTGCTGCAGCGCCAGGGCGAAGGCGCACAATTCCTCCGGATCTGTCGGCAGTGTCGCTGTCGCCAAGGCCGTGGCTATTTATACCAAGGCTCAGAGTCCGAGGCGACGATTATCGTCTGGAATCAGTACGTTGTTCTGCGATTTCCGGCCGCTTCGTCTCCGGCGGCGCGACCGTCCGCCGCCAGTCGATGCCCTCGAGCAAGAGCGCTAACTGCCCGGCAGTGAGCTGAAGTCGCCCTTCCACAATCGGCGGCCAAACAAACCGCCCTTGCTCAAGTTTCTTGATGAACAGGCACATGCCAGTGCCTTCCCAAGCCAGGACCTTCAGCTGATCGCCAGCCTTCCCCCGGAAGAGGAACAGCGCGCCGGAGTAGGGATCGGTTTTCAGAACCGACTGAACCTGGCCGGCCAGGGCGTTGACGCCCTTCCTCATGTCACACGGGGCGGTCATCAGGTAGACCCGCGCGCCAGACGGCGTCGAGATCATGACGTCGCCTTTGAGGCCAACAGAACCCGGCGAAGGGCGGGCTCGGTCGTCGCCGCATCGACGGTCACCCGGGCGCCGCCCGGCAGGTCGATGACAATCACGGCAGTTGGCCCGGCCGGCGGCGGGGTCCTGACCTCGGGCGTAATTTCAATCGCCATAATCGCCGGGGCGCTCTGCGCCGGGCTCACCGCCAATCCCATTCCAGCAGCACCCATCAGCGCCCGCCAGTTGAACAGTTGCCTGGGGCTGATGTCATGCCTCTGCGCGACAATAGCCAGCGAGACGCCATCGGCGTAGCTCTCGGCGACAATCTGCCGCTTGACCTCATCGCTCCACCTGCGGCGAACGTTGGGGTGACGAGCTGTGCCCCCGCCGTGAGCAGACTCGTTAGTCGAGGTCATAGGTGTCCACTTGGCTTTTACGTGGACACTTTATCGCCCACCACCACTTACCTAAGTCCCGCCGGTCAGCGGCGTAAGGCGGCCATCACCGGACGCGGACGAACAACAGGACGGGCGCCACGAAGAACGCCGCATCGATCCGGGCTCCGACCGTAGCCGCGCAGGCCAGTCCCAGCAGCACGCCGCCTCCGCTCCGCGTTCGGCTCGTCTCGATCGCTTCGACCAGCAAGGCGATGCAGAACACCAGCAGCGCGATCTCCATACCGCGCATGACGAGAGGGGTGAGCAGGAACAGGTACAGGATGGAGAAGCCCACGCTGGTGACCCCCTGGACGACAGGCGCGCGGCGCAGAAACAGCAGCAGGGCCGCCGAGACCAGAAACGCTTCGAGGGTGAACGTGACGAATAGCGGCGGGCCGGTGGTCAGGTTCTGCAGGACCAGCACCGCCATCCACAGGGGGTGATAACCGTTGCTCAAGGCCTGGCCGTCGAAGGTGCTAGCGCCGGTTTCGGCGATGTGGCGGGCGATGACGAGTTAGTAGTAGGCGTCGTCCTCGGCGAACAGGCCGCCATGCCTGGCCAGGCCGATCAGGTCGGCCATTAGCACCACAAAGACAGCGATCGCGCAGACCAGCGGCCAGCCCGGCGCAGCCAGCCAGGCGCGCAGGCCAGGGCCGGCTCCGGAACCGTCGGGCGGATCGGTCATGTCGGCTTCCCCCGAAGCGTTTATCTAGAGCATTTCCCGACCTGACTGCGTCAGGCCGTGAGCTGTAATCTTTTGTTTTGAGGCATTTTTCTTCACGCGAACCGGAACCACTTCGCTCGAAAAATGCTCTAGGTCTCGAGGCCATGATCACGCCGTTGCTCTGGCGATAGCAGGGCGCGAAGTTTGAGGTTCTCGGCGAGAAGCTGGGCCAGCGACGCCTCGATCAGGCCGTTGACAGCGTCAGGATCAATCGGCTCGGCCAGTCGCCCGGTGGCGTGGATCACCTCGCCATCGCGGATCACCTCCTCGATCTGGCGTTGAAGGGCCGACGGCGTTCCGTCTGGCGGGAATCGGATCAGCACTTCGTAGAGCCTTACGCTTTCCTGCAAGGCCATCTAGCCGTCTCGTCTGTTGCGTCGCCGGATCACGGCCCGGTCGGAGTCGCGTCGCCAGGCTTGGCCGGCGGACTTGGCGCCCTGCGCTCCGCCGACCTCGTCGACCACATAGATCGCCGCACCCGCCCCGGCCGCGACAGGACTGGGCGCGGTCTCCAAGGTATAGCTCCGCAAACGGAGTGGAAGCCCGACCGTCACCACGCTCTGGGAGGCCGAGATTCCGGTCGTGTAGACGCCGTCCGCGTAGTGGTCCATCCGCGCCGTGTCGTGGTGGATCAGCATGACCTGGCCGGGCTGCTTGCTCGCCTTGCCGCAGACGACCAGGCCCAGGCCGCCCGGCTCGGCCAGGCCGAAGCTCACCCGGCCATCATCCATTGGAACCCACTGGCTGGGCTGACGCATCTGGTCTTTGGCCATGACTAGATTACCGTCCAACGGGCCTTCGAACCAGGCCGGGTTCCAGATGTCGTGGTCGCCGGGCCAGCCTTCGTGAGTCCGCATCAGCGTGTTGCGCCGGGGCCGCTGGCCCCTTCGGTCGGGGACCATCTTCACGAGCTTGCGGATGGTCGGATAGGTCCGGGCGGAATAGGGGCCGATGGCGGCGTTGATGATGAAGACGTTGGCGCGCGAATTGCCCTCCAGCACGAGGGCCGCCATGTCGTCGTCGAGACTGGAGATCTCGCCCTGCCAGCCCAGGCCGATGATCGCCGTGCACCCGCGACAGGCCCGCGCCTGGATCATCGAGCCGCTGGAATCCTGCAACTGGCCGAGCAACTGGACGCCCGAACAACGGTCCATGCGTAGAGCCGCCGTATGGCCGGCCAACCGTCGTCCGCCGGTATACCAGGTCTTGAAAGGCACCATGGTGTTGGCGGAACCGTTCGGGCCCAGGACCACGCCCTCAAGCCCTGTCTCGCCCACGTCGATGAAGCCCAGCTTTCTGTCATAGCCGTTGATATAGAGCCCCCGCCCGCCGACCCGGTAGACTTGGATGGCGCCGAAGATCTGTGCGCCGGCGCCCTGCAGGCTGGCCCCGTCACCGCCGAAGCCTTCGATCTCAAGTTCGCCAACCGTGCCGCGGGGGTCCTGCGCGCCAACGGGGCTGTTGGCGCGGAAGGTGGGATCATCCTTTCCTGAAAAGGCAGTGTGCAGCTGATGGGCGGTTTGGCCGACGCAGGCCTCTTCATCGGGAACATCGGGGTTCTTACTTGGCTGACAGAGCCAGGGATCGGATTCCCGAGCGGCCTTCGAGGCATATCCGGCGCGACCAGGGGTCCAGCCACTCTTCAGCGTGAACCCGTAGAAAAGCCAGAAGGTGGCGTGCGGATCCGACAGGGCGACGAAGACCTCGGGCTTGGTCGGATCGAGCGGCGGGAGTTGCTTCAGCACCACAGTCTTTGGGTCGCAGAAAAAGCCCGACTGATTGCCGAAGCGCACACGGCGCAGGCGATAGCGGCCTGGCGGCACCTTGACATAGAGACCGCCGGTCGCACTGGCCGCCGTCATGGCGGCCGCGTCGAAGGACGGCTGGTCGTCGCCCGCGCCCAGGACGATCCCGCCAAGCTCGGCGTACTTCTCCAGGCCTTCCACCCGAGAGACGCCCAGGCCGGACAGCACATTCTGCGAGGCGACCCGCTCTCAGTCGCGCATCCAGGCGGGGGGCGGCGCGCCGCGATCCGCCGCCACGGCGGCGCCAGCGCCGATGGCCGCGACCGGCGGAGCGAAAAGCGCGGCGAGCGCTCGGCGGGTGATCGAGATGGCGCTGTCTCTCGTGGCGATGCCTAAACCGGTTCGCGTTCGAGCCGCAGCGCGCCTTCGGCGTGCCACGCCCAGGCATGCCGGATGATGTCCTCGAGCGCGTAGCGCGGCGTCCAGCCCAGCATGGCCTTGGCCTTGGCGTTGTCGGCCACCAGGATCGGCGCGTCGCCGGGGCGGCGCTCGGCGATCTCGACCGGGAACGCCCGGCCCGACACGGTCTCGATCGCCGTGATCAGTTCCTTGACGGTGGTGCCGGTGCCTGTGCCCAGGTTGAAGACCTCGCTGGGCTCACCGCGCAGCAGCCGCTGCACCGCCAGCACGTGGGCGTCGGCCAAGTCCAGCACGTGGATATAGTCGCGCACGCAGGTGCCGTCGCGGGTGTCGTAATCGACGCCAAACAGGTTGAATCCGCGATTGCCGCCCCGCGCCGCGGCGATCGCCAGCGGGATGGCGTGGGTCTCCGGCTCGTGCCGCTCGCCCACTCGGCCCTCCGGATCGGCGCCCGCGGCGTTGAAATAGCGCAGCGCCGTATGCTTGAACCCGATCTGCTGATCGAGGTCGGCCATGATCTGCTCGACCATCAGCTTGGTGCGGCCATAGGGATTAAGCGGCGCCTGGGGATGGGTCTCGTCCATCGGCACCTTGACCGGCGCGCCATAGGTGGCGCAGGTCGAGGAGAAGACGAAGGCCTCGACCGCCGCCCGACGCGAGGCCTCGATCAGGGTGATCGCCCCGCCCACATTGTTCTCATAGAAGCGACCCGGATATTTCACCGATTCGCCGACCTCGATCAGGGCCGCGAAATGGATGACCGCCACCGGTTGGTGCTTGGCGAACACCTCGTCCAGCCGGGCCGCGTCGCGGATATCGCCGATTTCCAGCGGACCCCACTGCACGAACTCGGCCCAGCCGTTGGAAAGATTGTCGTAGGTCACCGGCGTAAAGCCCGCCTCGGCCAACCTCAGGCAGGTGTGGGAGCCGATATAGCCCGCTCCGCCCGCGACGAGAACTTTCTGAGTCACTTTAAATCCTGAGATTGGGCCAAGAACAAGCCCCGCATTATATCAACCGATCAAAGACTGCATCGCAAAAGGACACGGGATGGTCCCTCGCATCCACCGACACAGCAAAATCTCACGAGTTTGAGCTCAAGCGCTCGAGCAATGTCGCAAGTTTGGTGTAGGGCTGCACGCAGGCGACCAAAAGGAATGGTGATCTATGCGCGTGGCGATGGTTGGCACTGGCTACGTTGGTCTGGTGTCTGGGGCGTGTTTCGCCGATTTCGGGCATGTCGTGACCTGTATCGACAAGGATCCAAGCAAGATCGAGCGCCTGGAGCGCGGCGAAATTCCCATCTTCGAACCCGGCTTGGACAACTTGGTCGCCCGCAATGTGCGCGAAGGCCGGCTGTTTTTTACCCTTGAGGGCGCCCAGGCGATCAAAGAAGCGGACGCAGTGTTCATCGCCGTCGGCACGCCGACCCGGCGCGGCGATGGTCATGCCGATCTGTCCTATGTCTACGCTGCGGCCGAGGAAATCGCCGGCCTGATCGATCATTTCACCGTGGTCGTCACAAAATCGACCGTACCGGTCGGCACCGGCGACGAGGTCGAAGCGATCATCCGCAAGACCAATCCCAACGCCCAGTTCGCCGTGGTCTCCAACCCTGAATTTTTGCGCGAAGGCGCGGCAATCGAGGACTTCAAGCGCCCTGATCGGGTCGTGGTCGGATCCGAAGATGAACGCGCCCAAGCGGTAATGCGTGAACTATACCGCCCCCTGTCGCTGAACGAGACACCGATCGTCTTCACCACTCGACGAACCAGCGAGCTAATCAAGTACGCGGCCAACGCCTTCCTCGCGATGAAGATCACCTTTATCAACGAGATGGCTGACCTATGCGAAAAGGTTGGGGCCGACGTGCAACAGGTGGCCAAGGGCATTGGTCTGGACAAGCGGATCGGCGGCAAATTCCTCAATGCAGGTCCAGGCTACGGCGGCTCATGTTTTCCAAAGGACACCGTCGCCCTCGTACGCACCGCGAAGGATTATGGCGCGCCCGTACGTTTGATCGAGACGACGGTGGCGGTCAATGAAGCGCGCAAGAAGGCCATGGCCATCAAGGTCGCCAAGGCCATGGGCATCGAGAACCTAACCGGCAAGACTGTCGGCGTGCTGGGGCTCACCTTCAAACCGAATACTGATGACATGCGCGACGCACCCAGCCTGGATATCCTGCCCTCTCTGCAGGCCATGGGCGCCGCCGTCCAAGCCTATGACCCCGAAGGGCGCGACGAGGCCGAGCGCCTGCTGCCGGGAGTGACTTTCAAGACCAGCGCCTACGACGCGGCCGACGGCGCCGACGTGCTGCTGATCATCACCGAATGGGATCAGTTTCGCGCCCTGGACCTGGACCGTCTCAAGCTGCTGATGCACACCCCGGTCGTGGTTGATCTACGCAACATCTACAAGCCTGCGGAGATGGTTCGCCGCGGCTTTACCTACGCCAGCATCGGACGTGGCTGACCCATGGATGCGGTGATCGTCACGGGGGCGGCGGGATTCATCGGCATGCATCTTGCCGAACGGTTGCTTGATCGCGGCGAGACGGTCATCGGGATCGATGACTTCAACGATTATTACGACCGTGCTCTCAAGGCGGCGCGCGCCGCCCGTCTGGAAGCCCACCCTGGCTTCACCATGGCGCGGATGGACATCGCCGACGCACCAGCGTTCGATACCCTGGTCCGTCAGAGCGGCGCCCAGCGGATCGTCCATCTGGCGGCTCAGGCGGGCGTCCGCTATTCGATTGACCAACCCTTCGCCTACGAACGCTCCAACCTCGCCGGCCACCTGTCGGTCCTGGAGGCGGCCCGCCACAACGGCGTCGCTCATCTGGTCTATGCCTCATCGAGCTCGGTTTATGGCGATCGACCCATCGACGGCGCGGGCTTCAAGGAGACCGACCCGGTCGATGCTCCGGTATCGCTCTACGCGGCCACCAAGCGCGCCGACGAGCTGATGAGCATCAGCTACGCCAAGCTCTACGGCTTTCCGATGTCGGGCCTGCGGTTCTTCACCGTCTACGGACCGTGGGGTCGGCCGGACATGGCCTATTTCAGCTTCACCCAGAAGATCCTCGCCGGCCAACCGATCGAGGTCTATGGCGATGGCAAGATGGCCCGCGACTTCACCTATATCGACGATATCGTCGATGGGATTGTCGGCGTGCTTGACCATCCCCCGGCCCAGGGCGGCCACGAGATCTACAATATTGGCGACAACGATCCCGTCGGCCTGATGGAGATGATCACCACTCTGGAAAAAGCGCTGGGCCAAGAGGCGGCCAAGGTCATGCGGCCCATGCAGCCGGGCGACGTCACCGCCACCTTTGCCGACATCTCCAAGCTCAGCGCGCTTACCGGCTACAAGCCCAAGGTCAAGCTGATGGAGGGTCTGAACCGCTTCGCCGCTTGGTACCGAGGTTTCTACCCGGGCTGATCCTCAATCACCGCCCGCTCCGAAAGACGGTGTTCGCGCACGCTGATGTAGAGCGTCGAGGCGACCACGATCGCGGCCCCGGCCAGCACGGCGGGGCTGGGCCTTTCGTGGAACAGGAAGAAGCCGGCGGCCACGGCGAACACCAGGCGGGTATAGTCGATCGGCGCCATCACCGCCGCCTCGCCCGCCTCCATGCCCTTGATGTAGCAGCCCTGGGTCAGGGTGCCGATCACCCCCATCAGGGCCAGCAGTCCAAGGTCGGGCCAGGTCGGCCAGCGCCAGACGAACAGGGCCGGCGGTATCGAGAACACCAAGCCTAGACCCGCCGCGTAGACCAGCAGGGTGAAGGGCGAGTGATCGCGGGTCATCACCTTCATGCCCGTGATGGTCAGGGCGAACAGCGCGGCCGAGATCAAGGCGGCCATCTGCGGCCAGCCCAGCCAATGACTGCCGTCGCTGCTGGGCCGCAGCATGATCAAGACCCCAACGAAACCGACCAGGGCCGCGCCAATCCGCACCGGGCCCGTCGGCTCGCGCAGGACCAGCGCCGCCAGCGGCACCAGCCATAGGGTTCGGGTGAAGGACAGGGCGTTGGCGTCGGCCAACGGCAGTTCCTGATAGGCGTAGAAGGCCAGGATCATCGCCAGCACGCCGGCGCTGGAGCGGAAGATCAGGATTCCCGGCCGGGTGGTCCGCAAGGCGCCGCGCCAGTCTCTGGCCACCAGCGGCAGCAGGATGATGACCCCAGCAAGCTGGCGGTAGAAGGTCTGCAAAGCGGCCGGATAGCCGGGGCCAAGATATTTGATCAGCGTGGTCATGCCGGTGAACAGCACGGCAGAGCCTAGCATCCACAACGCCCCGCGCAGGTTGGGGGTCAGACGCGCGCTCCAGCCCCGTCCTGCGGAGACCAGGCTCATGAACCGCCTTGCGAGGCGACCAAGGCGGCCCGCATCTGTTCGGCCTGTTCGGGGGTGATGCCCATGGCCGACAGCAGCGGCGAAGGCGCGCTATGATCCCAACTGCTGCGGCCGCCGATGGTGATGCCGCCATCGACCACGATGTGCGTGCCGGTGACGAACTCGGAATCGTCGCTGGCCAGATAGAGCGCGGCGCGGGCGATGTCCTCGGGCAAACCTGCCTTGGGGATTGGCTGGATCTTCGGACCGACCTGGGCGATCTGGGCGGCCATCTGGTCGGCGACCTCGCGTGGCAATCCCATCGAGGCGCCGAAGATCGAGGTGGCGATCAGGCCAGGGCAGATGGCGTTGACGCGGATCTTCTGCGGCGACAGCTCCGCGGCCGCGCAGCGGCTCATGTGGATCACCGCAGCCTTGGCGGTGGAATAGGCCAGCGGGCCGAACCCCGCCTGCAGGCCGGCGATCGAGGCCGTGTTGATCACGCTGCCGCCGCCGCGCGCCAGCATGAGCGGCAAGGCGTGCTTCATGCCCATGACAGGACCCCGGACCAGCAGGGCGAAGACCGCGTCCCAGCCCTCGGCCGTCATATCGGCCACGCCATTGGGCGCGCCGCCGTGACCGGCATTGTTGAACAGGATGTCCAGGCCGCCGAAGGCGTCGTTCGCCACCGCCACGGTCGCGGCGATCTGGGCTTCGTCGGTGACATCACAGCGTGAGAAACGGACCTTGTCCGGAAAGCGCCGCTCAAGCATCGCGCCCTTTTCGACCTGCAGGTCGGCGGCCACGACGCAGGCGCCTTGAGCCACGAACAACTCGACCGTTCCCAGTCCAATGCCCGAGCATCCGCCGGTGATCACCGCGACCTTGCCGTCCAGACGTCCCGTCATGCGCCGCTCCCTCGCGAGGCGGGCGGTCTCTGGGGTCGGACCGCTACGCCATGGCGTGGCTATCCTGGCGCGATGGCGCGCCGATGGCCAGGGCTAAGTGAACGCCGTTCAGGCTTGTTGGCGAACGGGAGAGCCCTGGAGCCGGTTGACCACCAAGCTACCCAGTAGCCACACCGCGCAGGGCAGCAAGACAACGACCCAGGCCAGCACCAGGCCAGCCAGACCGAAGATCGCCGCGACGCGTTGCGCGATGCGGGGTCGCTCGGCCGCTTCGGCCGCCGACGGCGAATAGATGTTCAGGCTCATCGTCCCCCCAGACCATCAGAGCGCGCCAGATCCGACGCCCGCGCGTATTCCACGCAAGCGGCATCCGTAGCCTGGGGGGAAGAGGCTTGTTTTACAAGCGCTTTCCGTAAGTCCTGAAGCGCCGGCCCGAACAGGTGCCACGGCTCCACGCAGTATCGGGTGAACAAGCGCTGTGGATCGACCATCAGCCGGAACAGCCACTCCATGCCCACCTGACCCAGCCAACGGGGCGAAGGACGCTGGACGCCGGCCTCATAGTCGAAGGCGCCGCCGATCGTGAAGGTGACGCACGGAGCCAGCTTCGCCTGATTCTCCAGCACCCAAAGCTCCTGGCGCGGCATTCCCATGCCGACCAGGAGGATGTCGGGTTGGTAGGCGTTGATCGCATCGATCACGGACTCATTCTCGACCGAGCCTGGCGTCACATCGAAATAGCCGTGATGACTTTTGATCTGAGCCCCTGGCCAGTCGGCCCGGATACGGGCGGTGGCCTTGTCGCCCACGCCGGGCGCGCCGCCCACAAAGAACACTTTCCAGTTCTCGGCGACTGCCCGTCCCCAGAAGGCGTCGCGCCAATCCAGGTAGGTGCAGCGATGGAAACGCCGGCTGGCCCGGCCGACGATTCGCGCCCAGAAGATCAGCGGCACCGAGTCGACCTCGATCAGGTCGGAAGTTTGGTAGAATTCGGCGATCTTCTCGTTGTCGCGGATCAGATAGAGGCTGTGCAGGTTGTGGTTGGCGACCACAGCGTGTTCGCGCGCTGCGATCTTGCCCGCCACGAAGTGAAACACCTCCTCGGGCCGGACAAGGTCCATCGACCCGCCCAGCACCTGAACCCGCTCTTCGGGCCGACGGCTCTGGCGGAAGTTTCGACGCACCTCCGGCTGGAAGGCGTCGCGCGCGGGCAGAAACATCAACGCGACCTCCGACTACTCAGAGGTTCGTTTTAGGTGATCAGCCTGATCAGTTCGATAACAAGGATACTTACCGTATTTTAACCGTAATGATGACGATCCGGGCAATAGCGTTGGCTTTACTATCTTGTATAAATATCATTTACCAAAATGTCTTTTATGCATGACTGTATTGTTGATAATCGTCCGGGCCTTATGAATTTGATTTGGATGTCCAAGATGACTGAAACCGGTTACCGCGCTCTAGAAGCGTTGAAACGCGGCATAGGCGCTCAACGGACGCACAAAGGCGTCGCCCACAGGCTGTGCGCGACATTTCGAGCTTTAAATTTCCCGACTTCCGATTGTAACGCATGATAGCGGCGCCGGTTTATTTCGCAGACCTCAAATCACCGTTTTGTTTTCCTATCGGACCCAAGCTTAGTCAGCGTTAGGGTCTTCTGGAGCATGGTTCGCGCGTGAGTTCAGGGCATGAGCACGGCCTTTCGTCCAGTCGTCGTCGCGATCGGCCATAGCCGGCCCGACGCTCTGGCGCGCCTGCTCGCGTCGCTGGGGGCCGGCGCCTACCCGCCGGAAACACCGCTGGTCATTAGCCTGGATCACTGCGACCAGGACAGCACCGCCGCTGTCGCCGACGCCTTCACCTGGGCCCACGGGCCCAAGCGGGTGATTCGACACGCCGCTCGTCTGGGGCTTCGCGAGCACATCCTGCGGTCCGGCGACCTGGCCGTCGAATACGGCGGGCCATCCTGTTCGAGGACGACCTTCTCGCGGCGCCTGGCGGCTACGACTATGTGCTTCAGGCCATGGCGTTCTATGCCAAGGATCCGCGGATAGGCGGGATTTCGCTCTACAACTATCGGCTCAACGAATTCAATAACCTGGATTTCCGGCCGGTGGCCGACGGCGCCGACGTCTATTTCCTGCCGGTCGCCTCGTCTTGGGGACAGGCGTGGACAGCGGACCAATGGAACGCCTTCCGCCGGTGGTGCGTCGAGGACAAGGATCGCCCGTTTTCCGCCGCGGGCGGCTTGCCCAGGCAACTCCAGGCCTGGAAACCCACCTCCTGGAAGAAGTGTTACATCAAGTATTTGGTCGAGACGGGGCGCTACTTCGTCTACCCGCGCGCCTCCCTGTCGACCAACACGGCACGTTCAGGCGCCCATACCAAACGGGTGGTCAGCATCTATCAAACCCCGCTGGACCTGGCGCGAGCCCGCCAATGGCGGCTGGCCCGGCTCGATGCGTCGCTGGCGGTCTATGACGTATTCTATGAACCCACGCGCGAAGCGCTGGCTCACTCGCGTCCCGAGCTCGCGGGCCTGGATTTCGACGTTGATTTGATGGGCACGAAGCCGGCCAACGCCCTGAGCAAGCCTTTTCTGCTCTCCCCACGGCCCTGCCGCCTACCGATGCGCCAATACGGGATACGTGGGGGCTCGACGCCCACCGATGACATCGCCGACGGGGCTGCTGGACGGCTGTTCAGCTTCTGCCCGGCCACGGCGTTCGGCGCGATGACGCCGCTGCGTCGTCTGAAGCTGATCCGCGCGGTCCACGGCGGTTTCGGCCTGGGCAAATTGGCTTTCCAAATCCTCAAACCGCTGCAGACCGAACTTTTCATCGCCCAAGCGCGGCGGCGCGCGGCGCCCGCGCCGGCCCTGCCGATGCGGAGCTGCACGCATGCGCCTGACCTTGCACCTCCATGCCGGCTCCAGCAGGGCGACCGACACGCTGGTGTCCGACCTCGCGGGGCTGGAAATCGAGAATCTGAAGCTGGACCTGGCCATCGCCGCCGAGCCCCGAACCTTCCAGGCGGTGGCCCGGGGGTTGAACTGGCGGGAGGGCGAGGTGCGCGCCTTGCCCAACACCGAGGCCCGATCCTTCGCGCCGTCGCGTCTTGACGAGGTCGCCGGCGACGACGCGCCCGCAATTATCGTGGGGTGGGCGTCAGGCTGGCCCCGCACCTGTCGCGCTACGCCGCGGCGGTGTCCGCCCGCGACCTCGGCGTGGACGCCGCGTCGCTGTTCGCCCTGCCGCGCCTGCGTCCGGGAAGCGCGCCCTTCACCCAGCTGGAGGACGGCGGCGACGGTGTTTTCGCGGCCATCGATCCAGGCGCGGGTCTGGTGGTGACCCCCAGCCAGGCGGCGGCGCTGCTGAATCCGGGGCCCGAGACCAGCGGCTGCTTCCTGTTTCCTCGAACCGGGCTGGCGTCGGGTGGCCGTTCGCCGTTCGAGCCCACCATTGAGCACAACGCCAGGGACTGGCGCTTCCGAACGCACGGCGAAAGCCTGGCCGTCTACGACCAGCATCTGGAGATCACGCCTGAAGCGCTGAGACGCGCTGTTCCCGCCTTGGCCGACCTGGATTTCGCCGTCGATCTGACCGGCGACGGCCCCACGCCCACCGCCCCCTATCTGCTGTCGGCCCGCCCCTGCCGCGCCCCAATCCGGACCTTTGGCCTGGACCTGACGCCCCTCGCCGCCAATATCGTTTTCGCGACGCCGGGCGGGGTCTTCAGCCTGGGTCCAACCGAAGCGTTCGAACCGATGACCGCCGCCCGGCGGCGGGCGCTTCGGCATCACCTCAGCCGGTCATTCTACCTGCGCGGATATGTGGTCAGCTGGTCCGGCCAAACGCCGCCACCCGGCGTTCCTAAGCCGCGCGCACACGCCTCAATCGTTGACGACCACGACCTTGCCCATAGCCTTGCGGCTGGCCAGGTGAGCGATGGCGTCGCCGGCCTTGGCCAATGGGAAGCGCTCGGAAACATAGGGTTTGATCTTGCCCTCGGCATAGAGGCCCATCAGGTCCTTGACGTTCTGGGCGTGTAGCTTGGGTTCACGGGCCACCGAGGCGCCCCAGAACACCCCGACGATGTCGCAGGACTTCAGCAGGGTCAGGTTCAGCGGAATCTTGGGGATGCCCGACGGGAAGCCGACCACCAGGAAGCGGCCGTTCCAGCCCGAGGCGCGGATGGTGGCTTCGGAATAGTCGCCGCCGACCGCGTCATAGGCCACGTCCCAGCCGTTGGGCCCGCAGGCGTCCTTGATCAGGTTGGCCAAGGCCTTTTGACCGTCCTTGTCGAACGGGCCGCGCGGATAGACCACGCCGCTGTCGGCGCCGTGCGCGATGGCCAGATCGACTTTTTCTTGGCTGGAGCAGGCGGCGATCACCTTGGAGCCGGCCGCCTTGGCCAACTCGACGGCCGCCAGGCCCACGCCGCCGGCCGCGCCGAGCACCAGCAGGGTCTCGCCGGCCTTCAGCTGGCCGCGATCCTTGAGGGCGTAATAGGAAGTGCCGTAGGTGAGGATGAAGGCGGCGGCCTCGTCAAACGGCATGGTGTCGGGGATCGGCGTGCAGCGCACGGCGTCGACCAACAGTTTCTCGGCCATGCCGCCGTGGCCGCTGGAGGCCAGCACCCGCTGGCCGACCGTCAGGCCGGTGACGCCCTCGCCAAGCTGTTCGACCACCCCGGCCACTTCGCCGCCGGGCGCGAACGGCCGCTGCGGCTTGAACTGGTACTTGTCCTCGATGATCAACACGTCGGGATAGTTAACGCCGCAGGCCTTGACCGTCAGCACCACCTGGCCCGGACCGGCGACGGGGTCGGGAAGCTCTTCAAGCACCAGGGTCTCGGGTCCGCCGACCGCCTTGCTGAGCACCGCCTTCATCTCGCCTCTCCCGTCTTTCTTCTTTAAGAGCGCGGACGCTAGCGCACGGTCGCCGGCCAAGGAAGCAGAATGTCAAACAAGCGTTTTAGTCTCGCCCTGCACGGCGGAGCGGGCTCCGCACCGGGTCATGACTACGGCGTCGAGGTCGCCCACATGCGCGGCCTGGTCGAAGCCGCGCGCGACCGACTGGCCGCCGGGGCCAACGCCCTGGACGTCGCGGTGGAGACGGTCGTCGCCCTGGAAGCCAGCGGCCTTTACATCGCAGGCAGGGGCGCCTCGCCCAATGCCTCGGGAATCTACGAGCTGGACGCCTGCCTGATGGACGGCGCCAGCGGCCGGGCAGGCTCGGTCGCCGCGCTTCAGGGCTTCGAGAGCCCGATCCTGGCGGCGCGGGCGGTGATGGAGCGGACGCCGCACGTCATGCTGGCTGGCGAAGGCGCGGCCGCCTTCGCCAGGACCCAAGGCCTGAAGACCATCGCGGATCCCGCGACCTGGTTCACCCATGCTGGGGCCTTTGAGGCCAACCATCCGCCGGACTTGCCCACCGGCACCGTCGGCTGCGTGGTGCGCGATGGCGAGGGCCGGCTTGCGGCCGCCACCTCGACGGCCGGCGTGTTCGGCAAGCTTCCGGGCCGGGTCGGCGATTCGCCCATCATCGGGGCCGGGGCCTGGGCTGACGGCCAAGCGGCGGTGTCCTGCACCGGCCAGGGGGAGTATTTCATCCGCACCGCCGTGGCCGTGCAGGTCGCCCACCGCATGCGCTTCGGCGGCGAGAGCCTGGCCAGCGCGACGGCGGCCGCCATCCAGGGCGTGGCCGGCCTGGGCGGCGACGGCGGACTGATCGCCGTGGACCGCGAAGGCCATGTCGCCATGCCCTTCGCCTCGGATGGTCTGAAGCGCGCGGCCCTGTTCCCCGACGGTACGATCATGGCCGAAGCCTTCTGAGCCCTGCCCTCTTCGCGACAGAGAACCCGCCTCCAGCGCCCAAACGACGCTCTGCCGATTGAAGGCGCCATCCTCGTTGGCTAGGTTGCCGCCATGCATAGCCACGCAGGGCAGCGCGCCCGACCCGAAGACCTCGTCGATCTGGACGCCCTGACCCGCGCCTATTTCGAGACCCATCCCGACGCCTCGAACCCGGGTCAGCGTGTGGCCTTCGGGACCTCCGGCCATCGAGGATCCAGCCTCGACGCGGCGTTCAACGAGGATCACATCCTCGCCATCACCCAGGCCATTGTCGAATACCGCGCCGCCCAGGGCGTGACCGGCCCGATCTTCGTCGGCCGCGACACCCACGCCCTGTCCGAGCCCGCCTGGCGCTCGACCCTGGAGGTCCTGATCGCCAACGGCGTCGAGACCTTGATCGATTCGCGGGACGGCTTTACCCCGACCCCAGCGGTCTCGCACGCGATCCTGAAGTTCAATCGCGTGGCGCCCGGCGCCGCCGACGGCATCCTGATCACCCCGTCGCACAACCCGCCCCGCGATGGCGGCATCAAGTACAATCCGCCCTCGGGCGGACCCGCCGGGGGCGAGGCCACCTCGGCGATCGCCGCGCGGGCCAACCAACTGATCGAGGGCGGCCTGAAGGACGTCAAGCGCGTGCCGTTCGAGCGAGCGGTCGTCGCCGCCGGCCGCTACGACTTCCTGGCGAAATATATCGACGACCTGCCCAGCGTGCTGGACCTGGACGTTATCCGCTCCGCCGGCGTGAGGATCGGGGCCGACCCGCTGGGCGGCGCCAGCGTCGCCTATTGGGGCGAGATCGCCGACCGCCACCGGCTGAACCTGACCGTCGTCAATGACGCCGTCGATCCGCGCTGGGCCTTCATGCCGCTCGACAATGACGGCAAGATCCGCATGGATTGCTCGTCGCCGGCCGCCATGGCCAACCTGATCCGGGCGATGCAGGGCGGGGCGCAGTACGACGTCGCCACCGGCAACGACGCCGACGCCGACCGCCACGGCATCGTCACGCCCGACGGCGGGCTGATGAACCCCAATCATTATCTGGCCGTGGCCATCTCCTACCTGTTCAGCCATCGCGAGGGCTGGGGTCCAGACGTGGCCGTCGGCAAAACCCTGGTCTCGTCCTCGATGATTGACCGTGTGGTGGCCGGCATGGGTCGCCGCCTGCTGGAAGTGCCGGTCGGATTCAAGCATTTCGTGCCGGGCCTGCTGGACGGCAGCGTCGGGTTTGGCGGCGAGGAGTCGGCCGGGGCCTCGTTCCTGCGCAAGGACGGCACGGTGTGGACCACCGACAAGGACGGCCTGCTGCTGGCCCTGCTGGCGGCCGAGATCCAGGGCCGCACGGGCAAGAGCGCCAGCCAGCTCTATACCGGCCTGACCAAGCAATATGGCGCGCCGGCCTATGCCCGGATCGACGCCCCGGCCAACCGGGCGGAGAAGGCGCGGCTGGCCGCCCTCAGCCCGTCCGACGTATCCGCCAAGACCCTGGCCGGCGAGGCCATCATCGACATCCTCACCACCGCCCCCGGCAATGGCGAGGCGATCGGCGGTCTGAAGGTGGTGACCAAAAACGCCTGGTTCGCCGCCCGGCCGTCGGGGACCGAGGACGTCTACAAGATCTATGCGGAGTCGTTCCTGGGGGCTGATCATCTGAGGTCGGTGCAGGCCGAAGCGCGGGACGTGGTGGCCGGGGCGTTGAAAGATTAGCGCCGGTCCCGTTCCATTCTAGAATGCTCGACGCGCCCCAAGGGCGACCGGCCTTGAAGAATTGGCGGCGGCGGCTCGACGACATGTTCGACAAGTTTGTCTAGGTCCGCCTAAGGTCACCCCCTACCCCTCCAGCCTCGCCAAGACCCCCGGATCCGCCTTGGCCAGCTCCACGATCCGCTCGATCAGCGCCTCGCGGCTCTCCAGAGCCAGCCCGTCGCGCAGCCGCGCCATGCGCTCGCGGACATAGCCCAGGCCGGTGTCGTCCAGCAGATTGGTCGCCACCACCACGGCCGCCTGGTGCTTGCAGGCCCCGAACTTGTCGAAGCCGGGACAGGTGCAGGCCCCCTCGCCGTTCGGCGCGCGCAGGGTGATAACATAGAGGTCGCCCCCCTTCACATGGGCGGTGACGGCGTCGTCCTCGATGGCCACCAGATCGACCGCGCCGGCCTCAGCCAGCTGGGCGCCGCTTTCGAACCAGCGCTCATCCATGCGCTCGCGCCAGGCCCCAATGTCGAAGAGGGGCCTGTTGAACAGGCTCATGCCTCGTCCTCGATGCGGTGGATGTCGTCGTCCGACAGGCCGAAGTGATGGCCGATCTCGTGGACCAGCACATGGGCGATCAGCTCGCCGAGCGAGGCATCGCCGCGTTCGCACCACTCGGCCAGGATCGCCTGGCGGTAGAGGAACACCATCGACGGCTCCGGCGACGGACCCAGCACCGAGCGATGGGCGAGATCGACGCCTTGGTAGAGGCCGGTCAGCTCGAACGGGTCCTCGATGCCCAGGTCGTCCAGCACCTCATCGCTGGCGAAATCGTCAATGCGAAACACCAGGTCGCCGGTCTGGCGGCGGAAGTCGGCGGGCAGATCGTCGAAGGCCTGCCGCGCCAGGGCGGCGAAATCGTCGAGCGAGGGGGCGAGGCGGTCGGTCCAGGTCATGGTTCGTACATAGGCCGATTGGCCCGCAGCGCCAGCCTCTCGGCGCCGCCGCGACAGCACAGCTCATCGCCCTCTGGTCACGCGCGGCCTAATCTGTGACTCTGATTCGAAATTCCCCTTAGAGGCGACCGACAAGCCTGATGACCTCGCCTGATCTGATCCTGGCCGCGACGGCCGGCGCGGTCTGCCTGGCGCTTTGCGCCACGCTCTGGGCGATGTCCCAGCAGCGGCGGTTCGAAAGCCAACTGGCCTCTATGCGGGCCCGCCTGGCCGACCTGGAAAGCGGGACCTTGGTCGGCGAAGCCTCGGCCGAAGTCTTCGACACCGTGTTGATCGCGATCGACGGCGGCGCCGCGCGGCTGGTCTCGGGCCAGGACGCCTTGGCCGCCTGCGCCAGGATCCTCGACGTCGCGCCCAATGCCTCGGCCGTGGTCGAGGCCCTGGTCGCCGCCGATCCCGACCACGCCCACAAGCTGGCCGCCCTGTTCCAACGCGGCGAGGCCTGCGCCTTCGAGGCGCACCGCGCCGACGGCGGCGTGGTTGTGGAAGGCCGCGTGGCGGGGGCGGTGGCCTGGCTGCGCCTGGCCGCAGCCGCCGTCGACGAGTCGGGCCTGCCCGGCGCCGGGCGTTTCGCCGCCTTCATGGACGGCATGGTCGAGCCGGCCTGGATTTCCGACGCCGACGGCGCGCCGGTCTGGGGCAATGCGGCCTATTTGCGGGTGGTCGGCGCGGTCTCGGCCGCCGAGGCGGCGCGCGAGGGCCAGACCGTCGACCGCGCCGCCGACGCCCTCGCCGTCGAGGCCGCCAAGGCCGGCGAGCTGCGCGAGGCCGTGCGTTGGGTGCCGATCGACGGCCGTCGCCGGGCCCTGCGCTTCTCGGCCCAGCCGCTGGACGGCGGCGGGGTGGGGGTGTTCAGCAGCGACGTCACCGAGGTCGAGGACATGCGCGACGCCCTGCGCAAGCATGTGGCGGCCCATGACGAGACCCTGAACCACATCGCCGACGCGGTGGCGATCTTCAGCCAGACCCGCCGCCTGGCGTTCCATAACACCGCCTTCGCTGCGCTGTGGGGCCTGGAGCCGGCCTGGCTGGCCGAGCGACCCACCCACGGCGAGGTGCTGGACCGCCTGCGCCAGCGTCGCCGCCTGCCCGAAACCGTCGATTACGCCAAATGGAAGGGCGCCGAGCTGGCGCGCTACGAGGATCTGGGACCGCAGGCCGACGAGATGTGGGACCTGCCCGATGGCCGCACCCTGCGCGTGGTGCGCCAGCCCCACCCGCTGGGCGGCATGCTGCTGCTCTATTCCGACATCACCGGCGAGCTGCGGCTGAAGGCCCAGTACAACGCCCTGATCCAGGTGCAGCAGGCCACGCTGGATAAGCTGAACGACGCCGTGGCGGTGTTCGGCTCGGACGGCCGGCTGCGGCTGCACAACGAAGCCTTCGAGACCTTCTGGAACGTGTCGGCCATGGCGCTCGAGGCGGCCGTCGATTTCGAGGGCGTGGTCGAGCTATGCGTGCCGCGCCTGCACGACCTGTCCTTCTGGCGCGAGCTGAAGGGCCGGGTGGCCGATCCCGATCCGCAGATGCGCGCGCCCACCTCCGGCGAAACCCGCACCTCGGACAACCGCATCGTGCTCTATCAGAGCCGGCCTCTGCCCGACGGCGCGACCCTGATCGCCTTCGCCGACGTCACCGACACCCGTCAGCTGGAAAGCGCCCTGGCCGATCGGTCCCAGGCCCTGACCGAGGCCGAACGGCTGAAGCGCGACTTCGTGGGCAATGTCTCCTACGAGCTGCGCACGCCGCTCACCACGATCATCGGCTATTCGGAGCTGCTGGAGCGGGCCGACGGCCTGTCGGAACGCAGTCGCGGCCACGTGGCCTCGGTGCGCTCGGCCGCCACCCAACTGGCCCGCTCGATCGACGACGTGCTCGACATGGCCCAGATCGACGCCGGCGAGATGGCGCTGGAGATCGAGGACATCCGGGTGGCCGGCCTGATGAGCGACGCCCAGGAGCGCTCGCTGAAGATCGCTCAGATCGGCGGCGTGACCCTGGCGGTCGAATGCGACAAGGACGTCGGCCTGATCCGAGGCGATCTCAAGCGCCTGTCGCAGATCCTCGACCACCTGGTCGAGAACGCTCTTCGCCAGACGCCGCCGGATGGGGTGGTCACCCTATCGGCGCGGCGGGCGCTTGGAGAAGTGCGGCTGGACGTCAGGGACACCGGCCGCGGCGTGCCGTTCCATGTGCAGGCCCACATCTTCGACCGCTTCGTCGGCCGCGATAGGGGCGGCCCGGGTCTGGGCCTGGCGCTGGTCAAGGCTCTGGTCGAGCTGCATGGCGGCTGGGTGGCGCTGGAGAGCGAGCCCGGCGCGGGCTCGACGTTTACGTGCCACCTTCCAGAGACGCAGCAGCCGGGTGCGGCGCAACCGGAGTTCGGGTTTTAGGTTTTAAGTCCTCCCCCTATGGGGGAGGTGTCGGCAAGCCGACGGAGGGGGGAGAGATACGACCTCAGCCGCACGCAGGATCGATCGACCCTAAAACTCCCCCCACCGATCGCTACGCGATCGCCTCCCCCACAGGGGGAGGACTTGCCGAGCCTAGTGCTGGCTTTCCGGCAGCCGCACCACCAGCCCATCCAGCGCGTCGCTCACCTTAATCTGGCACGACAGCCGGCTGTTCGGCCCGACGTTTTCGGCGAAGTCGAGCATCGACTCCTCCATGGCCGACTTGTCGCCGGTCTTGGACAGCCAGGCTTCGTCGACATAGACGTGGCACGTGGCGCAGGCGCAGGCCCCGCCGCAGTCGGCGTCGATGCCCGGCACGTTGTTCTTCACCGCGCCTTCCATGACCGTCAGGCCCGGCTTGACGTCGATGCCGTGTTCCGTGCCGTCGTGCTCGATATAGGTGATCTTGGCCATGGGTCCCCTGGGGCGCTTTTTTTGAACGGTCGTTTTACGCCGCGACTTCTTTCATGGAAATGGTCGAGTTCGCCAGCTTCTCCAAGCTGACGGGCGTGCGCTTGGCGATCAACTGCTTTCCCGCCATGAATTCGGGCGGCGCATTGACGGCCTCGACGGCCTGAACCAGGTCGCCCTTCAAGTGGAAGACAGCAAACTTGGCTCCAGACACGTCGCCGCGCACGATCTGCGTGTCTGCGTCGAACGGCAGGCCGGCGATCTGCAGTTTCAGGTCGTACTGGTCGGACCAGAACCACGGAATCTCGTGCGGCGGCATGGCGCGGCCGGTGATGGCGGCGGCGGCCTGCTTGGCCTGTTCAAGGGCGTTGGGCACGCTCTCCAGCCGGAACTGGCGGTCATACAGCGGTAGCGGCCGGTGGGTCACGTCGCCGATGGCGAATACGAACGGGTCGCTGGTCCGGGACTCCAGATCGACGACGATCCCGCCCGTGCACTCCAGGCCCGCGTCCTGGGCCAGCTCGACATTGGGATGGGCCCCGACCCCGACCAAGGCCGCGTCGCAGGCCACGACCCGGCCGTCGGCCAGTCGCACGCCCGTGATGTGGCCCCGCCTATCTCCAAGGGGGCCGCCCTCGAAGGCCTCGACCCCGGCGTTCAGTTCGAAGGCCACGCCTCGGGCGCGGTGATAGTCCTGGAAGAAGTTGGACAGGGTCTCGCAGGCGACCCGGGCCAGAACGCGCGGTTCCCGCTCGATGATCATCACGTGGCTGCCCAGGGCGCGGGCCGAGGCCGCCGCCTCCAGGCCGACATAGCCGCCGCCCACCACGGCCAGCCGTTTGCCGGGACCCAGCGCGCCCTTCAAGGCCTCGGCGTCGGCCGCCGTGCGCAGCGACAGCACACCGGCCAGGTCGGCCCCGGGGATCGGCAGCGCCCGGGCCCGAGCGCCGGTGGCCAGGATCAGATAGTCGTAAGGCAGGTGTTCGCCCGAGGCGAGGGTGACGGTCTTGGCGCCGCGATTGAAACCCATCACCACGCCGCCCAGGCGCAGCGAGACGCCAGCTTCCTCGTACCAACTTGACGGCTTGAGCTGCAGGCCCTCGGCGTCGACCTCGCCCTTCAGCCAGCCCTTGCTCAGCGGCGGACGCTGATAGGGCAGCAGGGGCTCGTCGCCGATCAGCACGATGGGGCCGACATGGCCGTACTGGCGCAGGAAGGCGGCGGCCGAACCGCCGGCATGGCCGGCGCCGACGATGACGACGCGGCTGCTCAGATCGCCCATACCCGCTTCACTCAAAGGCCGTGTCCTCCCGTTCCGCCAAAAATGACGACGGCGTCACCTTTTGGCAAGCCGCGCGTCGATCTTGCGGACTAGAGCATTTCCCGACCTGACTGCGTCAGGCCGTGAGCTCTAATCTTTTGTTTCGACGCATTTTTCTTCACGCGAACCGGAACCACTGCGCTCGAAAAATGCTTTAGACGACCCGTTCGACCAGCATCTTCTTGATCTCGGCGATGGCCTTGGCGGGGTTCAGGCCCTTGGGACAGACCTGGGCGCAGTTCATGATCGTGTGGCAGCGATAGAGCTTGAACGGGTCTTCGAGGTCGTCGAGGCGCGCGCCGGTGGCTTCGTCGCGGCTGTCGATCAGCCAGCGATAGGCGTGCAGCAGCGTCGCCGGGCCCAGGTACTTGTCGCCGTTCCACCAATAGCTGGGGCACGAGGTCGAGCAGCAGGCGCAGAGGATGCACTCGTACAGGCCGTCCAGCTTTGAGCGGTCTTCCGGCGACTGCAGCCATTCGCTCTGCGGCTCGGGCGTGACGGTGTGCAGCCAGGGCTCGATCGAGGCGTATTGGGCGTAGAACAGCGTCAGGTCGGGGATCAGGTCCTTGACCACCGGCTGGCTGGGCAACGGCGCGATCTGCACGGCCTTGCCGGGCGTGTCGGCGTGGCCGTGGGTGCAGGCCAGGGTGTTGCGGCCGCCGATGTTCATGGCGCAGGAGCCGCAGACCCCCTCGCGGCATGAGCGACGGAAGGCCAGGGTCGGGTCGATGCTATTCTTGATGTAAAGCAGGGCGTCCAGCACCATCGGGCCGCAGGCGTCGATGTCCACCTCATAGGTGTCCCAGCGCGGATTGCGGCCGTCTTCCGGATCATACCGATAGACCTTAAAGGCGCGGGTGTTGGTGGCGCCGGCGGGCGCCGGCCAGGTCTTGCCGGCTTGCACGGTCGAGTTCTTGGGGAGGGTGAGTTGAACCATCAGCGTACCCTCAATAAACCCGCGCCTTGGGTGGGATGTAGTCGATGTCTTTCGACATGGTGTAGCTATGCACCGGGCGGAAATCGATCTTCACCTTGCCCGTGCCCTGGTCGAGCCAGGCCAGGGTGTGCTTCATCCAGGTGGTGTCGTCGCGGGTGGAAAAGTCTTCCCGGGCATGGGCGCCGCGGCTTTCGGTGCGGTTGACCGCGCTGGCCACAGTGACAACGGCCTGGCCGATCAGGTTGTCGAACTCCAGGGTTTCCATCAGGTCGGTGTTCCAGACCAGCCCGCGGTCGCTCACCTTTATATCCTTGGCCTTTTCCCAGACCACTGCCAGGCGCTCGGCGCCGCCGACCAGGGTTTCGCCGGTGCGGAACACCGCGGCGTCCTCCTGCATGGCCTTCTGCATTTCGAGGCGCAGGGCGGCTGTCGGCTGATGGCCATTGGCGTTGCGGTAGCGGTCGAAGCGGTCCAGGTGGGGATCGGTCTGAGAGACCTTCAGCTCCGGCTGGGTGGCCATCGGCTTGAGGATCTCGGCGCAGCGCAAGGCGGCGGCGCGGCCGAACACCACCAGGTCGATCAGGCTGTTGGATCCCAGGCGGTTGGCGCCGTGCACCGAGACGCAGGCCGCCTCGCCCACGGCCATCAGGCCGGGGATCACCTGGTCGGGATTGTCGCCCGACTTAGTGACGACCTCGCCGTGATAGTTCGTCGGGATGCCGCCCATGTTGTAGTGGACCGTCGGCAAGACCGGGATCGGCGCCTTGGTCACGTCCACGCCGGCGAACACCTTGGCGGTCTCGGAAATGCCGGGCAGGCGCTCGTGCAGAATTTTCGGGTCCAGGTGATCCAGGTGCAGGAAGATGTGGTCCTTGTTGGGGCCCACGCCCCGGCCTTCGCGGATTTCGATGGTCATGGCCCGGCTGACCATGTCGCGCGGAGCCAGGTCCTTCACCGAAGGGGCGTAGCGCTCCATGAAGCGCTCGCCCTCGGAATTGGTCAGGTAGCCGCCTTCGCCACGCGCGCCCTCGGTTATCAGGCAGCCGGCGCCATAGATGCCGGTGGGGTGGAACTGGACGAATTCCATGTCCTGCAGCGGTAGGCCGGCGCGCAGGGCCATGGCGTTGCCGTCGCCGGTGCAGGTGTGGGCCGATGTGGCCGAGAAATAGGCGCGGCCGTAGCCGCCGGTCGCCAGGATCACTTGCTGGGCCTGGAAGCGGTGCAGGGTGCCGTCGTCCAGCTTCCAGGCGGTGACGCCCCGGCAGACGCCGTCTTCCATGATCAGGTCGAGCGCGAAATACTCGATGAAGAACTCGGTGTCGTGGGCCAGGGACTGGCCGTACATCGTGTGCAGCATGGCGTGACCGGTGCGGTCGGCCGCGGCGCAGGTGCGCTGGATCGGACCGTTGCCGAATTCCTTGGTCATGCCACCAAAGGCGCGCTGGTAGATCTTGCCCTCGGCCGTGCGCGAGAACGGCACGCCCCAGTGTTCCAGCTCATAGACGGCGGCCGGCGCGTTGCGGGTCAGATATTCGATGGCGTCCTGGTCGCCCAGCCAGTCCGACCCCTTGACGGTGTCGTACATGTGCCAGCGCCAGTCATCCTGGCCCATGTTGCCCAGCGAGGCCGAGATTCCGCCCTGGGCGGCGACGGTGTGGCTGCGGGTCGGGAACACCTTGGTGACGCAGGCGGTCTTCAGCCCGGCCTGGGCGCACCCCAGCGCGGCGCGCAGGCCCGAGCCGCCCGCTCCGACGACGACGACGTCGAACTTGTGGTCGATAAACGTATAGGCCGACATCAAAAGACTCCGGTGAAGGCGACCTTGAGGATCGAGACGACCCCAAGAGCGCCGCCGAGGACGCATACAAACAGATTGGCCAGGACGAGAACGGTCTTGGTCATGAAGTTCGGGAAATAGTCCTCGATCACAACCTGCACCGCGCCCTTGAGATGGATCAGGGCGACAACGAGCAGCAGGCACAGCAAGACCGTGTTGTGCGGGATGGCCACCCACTCGCTGGCGCCGTCGAAGCCGAGGCTGGCCAGGCGCAGGCCCGCGAACAGGCCCCACAGGGTCAACGGAATCAGGGCGACGCTCGACACCCGATCGGTGATGAAGTGGCCGACGCCGTGGTGCGAGGCGCCCAGGCCCCGAGCGCGAGACATGGGGGTGCGGAAGCGGCCGGAGGTCGAATGGGCCATGATCAGAGCGCTCCGGTTTGGGCGGCGATGACCCAGACGACGATCGCGCCGACCACGGCGAAGGCGATGGCGCAGGCGCCGGACATGTCGGCGACCTTCGGCGTGAATCCCTTGCCGGCGTCCCAGACGGTCTGGCGGACGGCGTAGGCGATGTTGAACAGCACCGCGACGGTCAGGCCAAACAGCACCAGCTTTCCCAGGAACGAGCCCAGCAGGCCGGTATAGGTCGCGTAGGCTTCAGGCCCCGAGGCCAGAGCCAGGGCCCAGCCGGCCAGCAGGAGCACGCCGACATACAGCGCCATGATGCAGGCCCGATGCAGGATCGAGCAGGTCATGGTGATGTGCCACCGCCAGACCTGGAGGTGTGGCGATAGTGGGCGCTCGGGAAGTCCCCCGCTGGTGTCGGTCATGAAAACGTCCAACCCTTTGGCTTTGTGCGTTGCGGGATGCTTTTAAGCGCGACGTTGGGGGTGTCAACGCAACGCCCTTTGTTGAGAAACGTTCTCAGCATAACAGCGGTAAGGATCAAGTGTCCCGCCAGCGGAACCTGAAGCTGAAGGTGGCGTTATCGGACCCTTAGCGGGGAGGCGCTGTTCATGTCCGGCCCGATCGACTTTCAGAACGTCTTCGACCGGATTCCCAGCCCCTACATGATGCTTGACCGCGATCTGCGCTTCGCCGCGGCCAACCGGGCCTATCTCAAGGCGGTCGAGCTGCGCTGGGAAGACATCGCCGGCCGCTACGTCTTCGACGCCTTTCCCGTCGAGGGTGAAAGCCGCCGGACCCTCGAGGAATCCCTGGCCCGGGCGCGCGACACCGGTCAGGTCGACGTGCTGCCCCTGATCGAATACGCCATCCAGCGTCCCACTCTCCTGGGCGGTGGGTCGGAAGCCCGGACGTGGAGCGCCACCCACACCCCTATCCTCGACGCGCGCGGCCACACCATCTTCATCTTGCAGCACACCCAGGACGTCACCGAGCTCCAGCGCCTGAAGGACGTCGCCTTTGGCGGTCGGGCGCCCAGCGCCGTCACAATGCTGGGCGGCGACATCCTGCAGCGCGCCGAAACCGTTCAGGCCCAGAGCCTGCAATTGCGCCGCCTGTTCATGCAGGCACCCAGCTTCATGGCCATATTGCGCGGCCCCGATCACGTGTTCGAGCTGATCAACAACACCTATCTGCAGCTGATCGGCCACCGCGACGTGGTCGGTCTGCCAATGCGCGAGGCCCTGCCGGAAGTTGTCGAGCAGGGCTTCCCCGATCTGCTCGACAAGGTCCGATCGAGCGCCGAGGCCTTCGTGGGCCGACAGATCAAGATCGCCCTGCAGCGCACGCCGGACGGACCGCTGGAAGACCGCTATCTCGACTTCGTCTACCAGCCGATCATCGAGGACGACGGCTCGGTGTCGGGCGTCTTCGTCGAGGGGTTCGACATCAGCGATCAGGTCCAGGCCCAGGACCAGCAACGCCTGCTGCTCGACGAGCTTAACCACCGCGTCAAGAACACCCTGGCCACGGTTCAGGCCATTTCCCAGCAGACCCTGCGCGGCGCGTCCGATCCTGCAGCCTTCGCCAAGGCCTTCGAAGCGCGTTTGCTGGCCCTGTCTCAGACCCACAACGCCCTAACCGACGGCCAGTGGTCCGGCGCGGGCCTGCGCCAAATCCTCAACCTTGAACTGCTGCCGCATGGCGCCGAGCGCGTCAGCCTGGACGGACCCGACGCCCATCTGCCAGCTCGCACGGCCCTGTCGCTAGGCATGGTGTTCCATGAATTGACCACCAACGCCGCCAAGTACGGGGCCTTGGCCCAGGATGGCCGGTTGTCGGTGCATTGGCAGGGGGAGGGTGACGGCCTGGCCTTCACCTGGCACGAGGCCGGCGGACCCACGGTCGCCCCGCCCACCCGGCGCGGTTTCGGCTCGCGCTTGATCGAGCGCAGCATCACCAGCGAACTGCGCGGCAGGTTCGCGATCGACTACCGACCAGAGGGCGTGCTCTGCGAGTTCTGGGTGCCCGTGGCCGTGGCCTAGGGCATTTCCCGACCTGACGGCGTCAGGCCGTGAGCTCTAATCTTTTGTTTTGACGCATTTTTCTTCACGCGAACCGGAACCACTTCGCTCGAAAAATGCTCTAGCGAAACAGGTTCAGCGCCGCCCATTGCAGCAGCAGGATGGTCTTGGCGTCGCAAATCCCGCCGCTGGCGACCATGGCGAGGGCTTCGTCGATCGAGCGCTCCAGCACCTGGACCTCTTCGCCCTCTTCTTCCAGGCCGCCGCCGTCGGAGACCTTCATCGAGGCGTCGTACTCGGCGACGAAGAAATGCAGGATCTCGGTGATCGCGCCGGGGCTCATGAAGGCCTGGAACACCTTGCGCACGCCGGTCAGCCGGTAACCGACCTCCTCCTCCACCTCGGCCCGGATACGGTCCTCGGGCGAAGCGTCGTCCAGCAGGCCGGCGGGGGTCTCGATCAGCAGGTCGTCATAACCCACGGCATAGGCCGGATAGCGAAACTGCCGGGTCAGCAGCACGGTGCGGGCCGCCATGTTGTAGGGCAGCAGTGTGCAGCCATCGCCCCGGTCATAGGTGTCGCGGCTCAGGGTCGCCCACTGGCCGTCGTCGCGCTGCCAGTCGAACATCGTCTTCTTCAGGAGGTAGTGGTCGTCGGATAGCACCGTGACGGTCTTGATGCGGATCCGGTCGGCGATGCTCATGCCTTTAGTCCCTCACCTTGGCCACATAGTCGGCCGACCGCATTTCCTGCAGACGCGACACCGTGCGCTCGAACTCGAACGACCCGTCTCCGGCCGGATACAGGGCGTCGGGCTCGCCATCGGCCAGGGCCACCAGTTTGGCGTCGGCTTCATAGAGCGAGTCGATCAGGGTGTTGAAGCGCTTGGCCGCGTCACGCCGCTCGGGCGTCAGCAGCGGCACGTCTTCCAGGAACACCGTGTGGAAGCGCGCGGCGACCGCCAGATAGTCCCGCGGCCCCAGGGCCTGCTGGCACAGGCTGGCGAACGAGGCGCGCAGCAGGCCGCCGACGGCGCGGGGCAGGCGCATCTTGCGGCCCAGAACCTCGAGCGTGGCGCCGGTCTCCTCGGCCCCATCCAGCATGTCGGCCCAGAGGGCGTCGAACTCGGCGGCGGTCGTCTTGTCGTTGGGCGCAAGCCAGGTGCGGGCGGCGCGCAGGCGGTCGAGGCGGAAATCGACCGGGCCCCGCACGGCGACCACGTCCATCCGGTCCTTCAGCATGGCGATGAAGGGGACGAAGAGCTGGCGGTTGAGGCCGTCCTTGTAGAGGTCGTCCGGCGGCCGGTTGGAGGTCGCCACCAGGGTTACGCCCTGGGCGAACAGCGCCTCGAACAGGCGGCCCAGGATCATGGCGTCGGCGATGTCGGTGACCTGCAGCTCGTCGAAGCACAGCAGGCGGGCCTGGGCGGCGATCAGATCGGCGGTCGGCGCGATCGGGTCGTCGCCCCTGTGCTGGCCAAACCGCGCCTTGCGCTCGGCCGCGTCACCCTTGCGCCAGGCGTCGATATGGCCGTGGACCTCGGCCATGAAGCCGTGGAAGTGGATGCGGCGCTTCTTGTCGATGGGCGCGCTGTCGAAGAACAGGTCCATCAGCATCGACTTGCCGCGTCCCACCGGACCCCACAGATAGACGCCCTTCTGGCCCTTGGGCTTGCGGCTAAACAGCGAGAAGCCGGGCTCGCCCGCCCCGTCCAGATCGGCCTCCAGCCGCGCCAGCGCATCGACGGCGGCGGCTTGGGCGGCATCGGGCTTGATCTCGCCCTGAGCCAGGCGGTCGCGATAGGCGGTTCGGACGGATGTCGGCATCGCGGACGGGGTTAGCGCGTGCGGCGCCGCGGGGAAAGGCCTAGACCCCCAGATCCTTGCGCACGAAACGGTAGGTCTCGCGCTTCTCGCAGGCGCAGGCCTTCATCTGGCCGTCCTTGGTCCACCAGACCAGCAGCGGATAGGCGAAGTTCACGCCATTGTCCTTGAGCAGCGGCCGCAGGTCATCGACGGTCTTGCGGCCGGCCTCGATCACCGCCGTGCGGGCCACGTCGCCGTCGGCGGGCGCGATGCCGGCGGCCGTCCAGGCCTCGACCGGTGTGGCGTCCCACTTTTCCGACAGGGCCCAGCTGCGGTTGACCCACATCTCGGCGACGGTCGCCCGCTCGGCCGGCGTGGATTTCGGCACGCCGTTGCGGTCGGCGCGGGCGACCTCGATCAGCCGGGTGTCGACGCCCGCCCTGTGCAGGCCCGGATATTCCTCGGCCTTGAACCGCACGCAGTCGGGGCAGGTGCGGAAGCTGACCATGTAGAGCTTTTGCTTCTTCAGTCCCGGCGACACCCAGCCGGAGGTCTCCAGGATTTTGGTGATCTCGGCCTGGTGTTTGGTGATGGTCTTGGGCCGCCAGCGCAGCTCTATGTTCCAATAGGCCCAACCCGCCGCGCCCACGACGAGGATCACGACGGCGACGATCAGCCAACGGCCCAGGGTTTTCATCAAGTGCCCCTCATCCAGTCCCGCACCGTCGAACAGCTAAGAGCCGTCGTCAAACTTTCCTGAGGACAGCGGCCCGGCCGCCTTGGAAGCGCGGCGTGGCTTGTCTAGACTCAGGCTTCGGGTCGATCCGCCGCCCGCCGTGCCAAGGACCCGCGTGATCGAAGTCGCCCTGCCCGATGAAGCCGCCACCCAGCGCCTGGGTATTTGGCTGTCGCGCGCCCTGAGGCCGGGCGACGCGATCTGCCTGACGGGACCGCTCGGCGCCGGCAAGTCAACCCTGGCTCGCGCCCTGATCCGCGCCTTGACCTCGCCGAACGAGGAGGTGCCCAGCCCCACCTTCACCCTGGTGCAGTTCTATGACGGCCCCGCCTTCCCGGTCGCCCATTTCGACCTCTACCGCCTGACCGATCCCGACGAGGCCTACGAGATCGGGCTGGACGAGGCGCTGGAGGACGGCGCGGTGCTGATCGAATGGCCCCAGCGGCTGGAGGGGCGTCTGCCCGCCAACCGACTCGCTATAGACATCACCCCCAGCGACGATGGCGAGGCGCGCCGCGCGACCCTGACGCCGCACGGAACCTTCGAAGGACGCAAGCTTGAGCTCTGATCGCGAACCGGCCCGAGAGACGGCGAGGGCGGCCTTCTTGACCGCCCAAGGCTTCGGCGACGTCCGCCGCGAGTCGCTGGGCGGCGACGCCTCGACCCGCAGCTACGAGCGCCTGCATCGTGGGGACCAAAGCTTCATCTTCATGGACCAGCCGCCGGCGCTGGAGAGCTCGGTGTGCCCGCCCGACGCCAGCGACGCCGAGCGCCTGGCCTCGGGCTACAACGCCGCCGCGCGCCTGGCCGCCGGCTCAGTCGCCGCCTTCGTGGCCACCGCCGCCTATCTGCGCGACCGAGGCCTCTCCGCGCCGAGGATCTTCGCCCATGACATCGCCGCCGGCCTGGCGGTGCTGGAAGACCTGGGCGACGGCCTCTACGCCACCCTGATCGCCGAGGGGCAGGATGAGACGCCGCTCTACGAGGCCGCCGTCGACGTCCAGATCGCCCTGCACAGCGCGGCGCCGCCGCAGGTGCTAACCGCCGAGGGGGGCGTGTCCTGGCCGCTGCTGACCTATGACGCCCTGGCCCTGAAGGTCGCCACCGACACCTTCCTGGAATGGTGGCCCAAGTTCGCCGGCCTGCCGGACTTCAGCGACGCCGCCGTGGCCGGTTGGGACGCTCTGTGGGCCCCGGTCTGGGTGCGCGGCGAAGCCGGCGCCTCGGTGTTCACCCACCGTGACTATCATGCCCAGAACCTGATCTGGCTGCCGAGCCGCGACGGGGTGGCCCGGGTCGGCCTGCTGGACTTCCAGGACGCCCTGCGCGCCCATCCGGCCTGGGACCTGACCCATCTGCTGCAGGACGCCCGCCGCGACGTGTCACCGGCGCTGGAACAGGCCATGCTCGACCGCTACCTGGCCGCCCGGCCGGCGCTGGACCGGGAAGCCTTTATCGCAGACTACCGCGCCTTGGCCGCCTCGAACGCGGCGCGGATCCTGGGCCGGGTGTTCGCCCGCCAGGCGTTGGCGGGCCGCCCGCAGTACGAGGCCTTCATGCCGCGCACCTGGCGCTATCTGGAGCGCAACCTCGAAAGCCCGGCGCTGGCCGGGCTGAAGACCTGGTTCGACGCCAATGTGCCGGCCGAGGCGCGTCGATGAGCGCCTTTCCCACGGTCGCCATGGTCCTGGCTGCGGGTCTGGGCACCCGCATGCGACCCCTGACCGACGACCGGCCCAAGGCGCTGGTCGAGGTGGGCGGCAAGGCGCTGATCGACCACATGCTGGACCGCCTGGCCGCCGCCGGGGTCGAGACCGCCGTGGTCAATGTCCACGCCTTCGCCGACCGGCTGGAGGCGCATCTGGCGGCGCGCTCGGCTCGGGGCGCCCGTCCTCGGATCGTCATCTCCGACGAACGCCCTCAGGCGCTGGAAACCGGCGGCGGCCTCAAGCACGCCCTGCCGCTGCTGGGCGACGCGCCGGTCTGGGTGGCCAATATCGACTCGGTCTGGATCGAGCACGGCGGCTCGGCCATCGAGGCGATGGCGCGGGCCTGGGATCCGGCGGCCATGGATGTCTGCCTGATGCTGGCCTCGACCACCGAGTCGCTCGGCTTCCACGACAGCGGCGACGTGTTCCTCGACGATGGCGTGGTGCGCTTTAAGACCGCCGGCGAGACCGCGTCGCTGGTCTATGTCGGGGTCCATATCTGCAAGCCCGGGATCGTGTCCGACGGTCCCGAGGGTCCGTTTTCGCTGACGCCGATCTGGCGGGTCCTGGCCGCCGGGGGCCGCGTCCATGGCGTCACGCCGGACGGTCTCTGGATGCATGTCGGCGACCCCCAGGCCGTGATCGCCGCCGAGGCCAGGCTGGCATGAGCGCGGCGGGTCCCTTCGACACGCCGGGGCCGCGCTGGTTCTCGATCCCCGCTCACCGGCCGTTCGTCGAGGACCTGGCCCGCGGGCTGCTGAGCGCCTTGGCCCCACTGGGTCCCGAGGCCCTGCCCCGCGCTACGGTGCTGACCCCGACGCGGCGCGGGGCCCGCGCCCTGGCCGACGCCTTCGTCCAGGTGATCGACGGGGCGGCGGGCGCCGGCAAGGCCCTGCTGCTGCCGCAGATCCGGCCGCTGGGCGATCTGGACGAGGGCGAGCCGCCGTTCGAGCCGGGCGAGATCAGCCTGGACGTGCCGCCCGCTGTCTCGTCGCGCCGCCGGCGGTTCGAGTTGGCCCGGCTGGTCGCCGACCACGCGCACCTGCTGGACTTCACCCCCCAGGCGGGCCAGGCCCTGGAGATGGCCAAGGCCTTGGCCGAGTTCCTCGACAGCTGCCAGATCGAGGAGCTGATCACCGACGACGGTCGCCTCGACGGCCTGGCCGAGGGCGACCTGGCCCAGCACTGGCAGGTCTCGGCCAGGTTCCTGAAGGCCATCCTCGCCGCCTGGCCCAAGCGCCTGGACGACCTGGGCCTGATCGACGTCAGCGACCGCCGCGTGCGGCTGCTCAACGCGCTCTCGGACCAATGGGAAGACGCGCCGCCACAGGGGGTGATGATCGCCGCCGGCTCGACGGGCACGGCCCCGGCCACCGCCCGCCTGCTGGGCGTGATCGCCAACCTGCCCCAGGGCGCCGTGGTGCTGCCGGGCCTTGACGAGGGCCTGGCCGAGGACGCCTGGGGCCAGGTCGGCGAGCAGCATCCGCAGGGCGCGATGAAGCGCCTGCTCGATCGCTTCAAGGCCACGCGCGCCGAAGTCCGCCCCTGGTGGCCCGAAGCCGATAGCCGGGGCCGTTGGCGGCGTCGGCTGATCAACGAGGCCCTGCGCCCGGCCGAGGCCACCGCCGACTGGCTGGCCCAGATCGATCGGCTTCGCGCCGAGGCCCCGGACCTCGACCCGATCGCCGAGGGGTTGAAGGGCCTGTCGCTGATCAGCGCCCGCACCGAGGAGGAGGCCGCCGTCGCCTGCGCGCTTCTCTTGCGCGAAGCGCTGGAGACCCCCGGCCAGACCGCCGCCCTGGTCACGCCCGACCAGGAACTGGCTCGCCGGGTCGCCGCTCGCCTAGCCCGCTGGGGCGTGATCGCCGACAGCTCGGCCGGCGCGCCCCTGGCCGCCAGTCCCGCCGCGATCCTGGCCCAGCACGTCGCCGCCCTCGCCGTCGACCCGCTGGACCCCGTGCGCCTGCTGGCCGTGGCCAAGCATCCGCTGCTGCGGGCCGACGCCGACGCCGCTTGCGACCTGGAACTGAAGGGTCTGCGGGGCCCGGCGCCCCGCGACGCCGCGCAACTGCTCGGCAAGCTCGACGCCTATCCCGACGCGCGCCGTCTCGCCGAGCGGGTGCTGGCCGCCGCGCGCCAGGCCGCGGCGCCCTATGTCGATGACCAAGGCGCCCCCGCCACCGCCGCGCGGGCCTTGGTTGAGAGCCTGGAAGCCCTGGCCGACCCTGGCGACCTGTGGGCCGGCTCGGCGGGCGAGGGCCTGGCCAGCCTGTTGTCATCGCTGATAACCGACGGACTGGTCCTGCCACCGGCTTCGAAGATCGGTTTCGGCGACCTGCTGGACCGGCTGGTCAATGAGGAGACCCTGCGGGTCGGCGGCGCCACCCATCCGCGCCTGCGGATCTTCGGAGCCATCGAGGCGCGGATGGTCCGGGCCGATCGCTTGATCCTGGCCGGACTTGAGGAGGGGATCTGGCCAAAGGGCGCGCCGATCGACCCGTTCCTGTCGCGACCGATGCGCGAGCGCCTGGGCCTACCGCCGCCCGAGCGCCGCATCGGCCTGACCGCCCATGACTTCGCCCAGGCAGCCGCCGCGCCAGATGTCATCCTAGTCCACAGCGAGCGCCGGGGCGGCGCGCCGGCCGTCGAGAGCCGTTGGCTGTGGCGGCTGCGCACCCTGGCGCGCGGCGCGGGCCTGGCCCTGCCGGAGCGCGCCGACGTGCTGGCCTGGGCTCGCGACCTTGACGCGCCAGGGCCCTACGCCCCGATCAGCCGCCCGGCGCCCACGCCTCCCGTCGCCGACCGTCCGCGCCGCATGGCCGTCACCCGCATCGAGGCCCTGACCCGCGACCCCTACGCCGTTTGGGCGCGCGACATCCTCAAGCTGTTTCCACTGGAGCGCCCCAACGAGCCGGTCGAGGCGCGGGCGCGCGGCACGGCGATCCACGCGGCGTTCGAGACCTTCTCGCTCGACCATCCGGGCCCTGTCCCGACCGACGCGGCCGAAATCTTCGCCGGGCTCTATCTGTCCGAACTGGTCAAGGCCGGCATGCCGCCCGCCGCCCTGGCCCGCGAGCGCGCCCTGGCCCGCGAGGCGGCGTTGTGGGTTGCCGATCTGGAGACCCGTCGCCGGGCTGGCGCCGAGCGCATCGTCGTCGAGGCCACCGGCACGCTGACCTTCGACATCGGGGGTCGGCCCTTCACCGTCTTCGCCAAGGCCGACCGCATCGAGCCGACCGCCGACGGCTTGGCCCACATCCTCGACTACAAGACCGGCGCCGCGCCGTCGAAAAAGCAGGTCGAGACCGGCTTCTCTCCCCAGCTGACCCTGACTGCGGCCATCCTGCGCGAGGGCGGCTTCGAGGCCGTCGGTCGCCGCGAGCCTGGCGACCTGACCTATCTGCGGGTCACGGGCCGCAAGCCGGCCGGTGTGGAAGAGGTGCGGGCGACCGCTGGGGGCGACAGCCAGGAGGCGGCGGTCAAGGCCTTGCAGGGCCTGCGCGACTTGATCGAGCGCTACGACAATCCCGACCAGCCGTATCTGTCGCGCGTGGCGCCGCAGTTTGTGCACGACCATGCGGGCGACTACGGCCACCTGGCGCGAGTGTTCGAATGGTCCACCAGCGGCGATGACGGGGAGGGCGGCGAATGAGCCTCGCGCCGACCAAACAGGTCCTTCCCCTGTCGGGGAGGCGGCGCGCAGCGCCGGTGGGGGGAGCCGCCGGGCGGTGGTTCACCCCCCCCTCCGTTGCCCCGGATCAAGTCCGGGGCGCCACCTCCCCCACAGGGCTAGCAGGTTCACACATCTCGATTGAGCGAGTGGACGAGCTCTGATTCATTGGGTTCATCTGACGGGAGATGGCGATGGATCTGCTGCTGGGGCGGTTTGGCG
>NZ_JAFCUB010000038.1:0-38165 GCF_049896325.1 Caulobacter sp. DWP3-1-3b2 | reverse complement strand
CCTGCCGTCCACGGTTCTTCCTGCCCGTGCGCGTGCTCTCCCGGCTGTTTCGGCGACTGTTCCTGGAGAAGCTCGCCGCCGCCCACGCCGAGGGACGCCTGGCCTTCTTCGGCGACCTCGCCCGCCTGGCCGACCGCGCAGCCTTCGCCGCCCGCCTGGCCCCGCTGCGCCGCGCCGAGTGGGTGGTCTACGCCAAGCGGCCCTTCGCCGGACCCAAGTCCGTCCTGGCCTATCTGGCCCGCTACACCCACCGCGTCGCCATCTCCAGCAGCCGCCTGGCCGCCCTGGACGACAGGGGTCACCTCTCGCTGGAAGGACTACCGCCAGAACGGACAGGCCCGCCGTAAGGAGATGACCCTGGCGCCCGGCGAGTTCATCCGCCGCTTCCTGATCCACGTCCTGCCCAGCGGATTCCATCGCATCCGCCACTACGGCCTTTTCGCCAACCCCGCCCGCGCCGAGACCTATGCCGAGGGCGTTTCGGTGGCGATGGCCGCGCAGAGGTATGACGTCAGTCCGGGCCAGCTGTTCAATTGGCGTGCGCTAATGGGGCCGGCCGGAATGGGCCTGGCGGTGATCCCGTCGCAAAACGCTTCGCCGATTACGACGATTGAAATTACGCCCGAGGTCAGGACCCCGCCGCCGGCCGGGCCAACTGCCGTGATCGTCATCGACCTGCCGGGCGGCGCCCGGGTGACCGTCGATGCGGCGACGACCGAGCCCGCCCTT
This sequence comes from Caulobacter sp. DWP3-1-3b2, assembly GCF_049896325.1. Classification (NCBI taxonomy): domain Bacteria; kingdom Pseudomonadati; phylum Pseudomonadota; class Alphaproteobacteria; order Caulobacterales; family Caulobacteraceae; genus Caulobacter; species Caulobacter sp. DWP3-1-3b2. Next base: position 37,436 of record NZ_JAFCUB010000038.1, on the reverse strand, counting down.
CGCCGGGTTCTGTTGGCCTTAAAGGCGACGTCATGATCTCACCGCCGTCTGGCGCGCGGGTCTACCTGGTGACCGCCCCGTGCGACATGAGGAAGGGCATCAATGGCCTGGCTGGCCAGGTCCAGTCCGTTCTCAAAGCTGACCCATACTCCGGCGCGCTGTTCCTCTTCCGGGGGAAGGCCGGCGATCAGCTGAAGGTCCTGGCTTGGGACGGCACTGGCATGTGCCTGTTCATCAAAAAACTTGAGCAAGGGCGGTTTATTTGGCCGCCGATTGTGGAGGGGCGGCTTCAGCTCACGGCCGGGCAATTAGCGCTTTTGCTCGAGGGCATCGACTGGCGGCGGACGGTTGCGCCGCCGGAGACAAGGCGGCCGGAAATCGCATAACAACGTATTGATTCCAGACGATAATCGTCGCCTCGGACTCTGAGCTTGGGTATACATCGGCGGCGGGATCGGCGACGCGACGGTGCATGTGACGACCAAGGCGTCCAAGCCGTTCGGGCCGCCGACGGCGCCGGTTCAATTGATCGACGACCACGTCCATGGCTTCGCCTGGCAAGCGGTCGCCGGCGTTGCCGTGCCGCTGTCCCCGCGCTGGGAACTGACCGCGCAGTATCGGTATTTCGATGCCGGCACGCTCCACGGGGACGATACGCGCGGAGAGGATTTCCAGACCAAGATCCACGGCCACAACGTCGATCTGGGCGTCCGCTTCGCCTTCTAGCCGGCGACCGCCCCCGGTTTGGACTCATTTCAATACTTCCGGAGACCCTAGCCATGACGGCATCGACGTTTCAGCAGCGCGGCGCCTGCTCGGCTGCGATCCCTTGGGACGCCGCGGCGGCCGGTTGGAACGAGCAGGCCCCGCTCATCCGCCCCTGGCTTGGCGAGGCGACGGCCACGATGCTCGACATGGCCGACATCCAGCCCGACATGCGGGTTCTCGATATCGCCGCGGGCGCCGGAGACCAGAGTTGTGACATCGCGCGCCGGGTCGGTCCCGGCGGGGCGGTGCTCGCGACGGACATCTCACCAAAGATGCTGGCCGCCGCCGCGGCCAGCCTGCGCGCCGCCAATCTCGATAACGTGCGCACGCTGGTCGCCGATGGCGAGGCGCTGGGTCTGGAGGACGCGAACTTCGACGCGGCTACGTGCCGCCTGGGCTTGATGTTCCTGGGCGACCCGCTGCGCGGATTGCAGAGCATCCGCCATGCCCTGCGCCCCGGAGGACGCTTTTGCGCCTTGGTGTTTTCCGAACCCTCCACGAACCCTTGTATGGGCCTGACCGTCTCGATCGCGATGCGGCATGCCGGGTTGCCGGTGGTCGATCCCTATCGGCCCGGAAGCCTCTTCAGCCTCGGCAAGCCGGGACTGATCCAGGCGCTTTTCAAAACGGCCGGCTTCGTGGACGTCGAGATGCGGCGCGTTGATGCGCCGTTCAGGCTGACGTCGCGCGAGGACTATCTGCGGTTCATCAAAACTGCCGCCGGTCCGGTTATGGCGATCCTGGACGCACTCGACGAAGCGGCGCGGCAAGCCGCCTGGGCGGAGATCGCGGAAGCGCTTTCGCCCTTCACTAGCGCGGCGGGCTGGGAAGCGCCCACCGAATTGCTGCTCGCGGCAGGTGCGCGATGAGCCGGGCCGGCCCTCCGAATATCCGCGCCGACATTGACACCGATGAGTTTCTGGGGGCAGCGGCAAGCCTTTGCTTGTCGACCTACAACGCCGGCCCTGGCCGCGCAGAACGCATGGTCGCACTCCTCGTCGATGGCCTACGCTACGGTGCGACACCCCGCTAAGCGTCAGCAGCAATTCAATATTGGAACCCCACCTCATACGTTTCAATGGTCGCTCTGGCGTTGCGGCAGGGCAGCGCCAGAGAAAGCCGTAGATCGCGAGCCTCGTTCGAGGCGTGGGGATTGCTCAGACGGCGCGGTCGCGGATCGGCCCAAGATGTCGCGGGCTCGGCGGCAGCGCCAGGGCCAAGATCCACGTCGTGCGCCGCGAAACTTCCATTAACCGCCCGGCCCTATCTCCGCCGATCTTGCCGCTCGAGCAGAGCTCGCAAATCCGCCCCGGTCAATCCGACAGCCTCCAGCCCGGCGGGTGAGGCCAAATACCAGCGACGCTTAGTTCCCGTTCCGTTCCAATGCTGCTAGAGTGGGAGCTGCCATGACCGCGACCCCGCGCAAGATCATCCATATCGACATGGACGCCTTCTATGCGTCGGTGGAACAGCGCGACGATCCCAGCTTGAAGGGCCGCCCGCTCGCGGTCGGCCGTGGGGCGCGGCGCGGGGTGGTGGCCGCCGCCACCGACACGGCCAAGCAAATCCGCGCCCGCATCCTGGAAGCCACGGGCCTGACGGCCTCGGCGGGGATTTCCTACAACAAGTTCCTGGCCAAGCTGGCCTCGGATCAGCGCAAGCCCAACGGCCAGTTCGTGGTTCCGCCGGGCAAGGGCGAGGCCTTTGTCCAGGGCCTGCCGATCGGCCGCTTCCATGGGGTCGGCGCGGTGACCGAAGCCAAGATGAAGCGCCTGGGCGTTCACACGGGCGAGGACCTACATCGCCAGTCCCTCACCTTCTTGCAGCAGCACTTTGGCAAGTCGGGGCCTTGGTACTACGCCATCGCGCGCGGCGAGGACCATCGCCCGGTGAATGGCGACCGGGTGCGCAAGTCCTCGGGCTCGGAGACGACGTTCGAGACCGACTTGACCGATCCGGCCGCCATCGAGGCGGAGGTCCTGGCCTTGGCCGACAAGGTCTGGGGCTGGTGCGAACAAGCGCAGGCGTTTGGCCGCACGGTGACGGTGAAGATCAAGTTCGCCGATTTCCAGCAGGCGACGCGTAGCCGCTCCGTCCCCGGCCCGGTGTCGGACCGCGAGCACCTGCGCCGCCTGGGCCGCGACCTGATCGGCTCGGTCCTGCCCTCGCCCAAGGGCGTCCGCCTGGTGGGGGTGACGGTGTCCAATTTCCAAGCCGCGCCAGTCGAGCGCCTGGGCCAACCGGCGCTGATCGGCTAGCGTGCCATTCCGCCCTGCTCTAGGTTCCCTCAATGCCCCCTCGCCTTCGCCCCGCCGCCCGCCTGCTGACCCCCGCCGGCTGGGCTAGCCTGCTGGCCGTGGCGCTGATGGTCGGCGCGGCCGCCTGGGCGTTGATGGTCGTGCTGCCCGGCGCCTAGCGCGACCAGAAAACATGGACTTCGTCGTGGGCGGTCTCCACGGTGAAGACCTTCCCGTTCAGCCGCGCGTCCCGCCCCATGGCCTCCCAATCGATATAGAGACGCAAGGCCTCCGGGATGGTCAGGGTTTCCTCGGTCATTTCCTGATAGCAGTCGGCCAGGCTTTCGAAGACGCCACGATAGTCCTCGTCCAGTGCGCTCGCCGCGTCCACGTCCCCACAGAAGTGCTCCAGCACCAAGGCCCCAGGGTCCCACCCTCGCGCAGGAAACTGGCGATCGCCACCACCTTGTCGACCCCGGCATATTCGGCGATCTCAACCCCGCCAAAGCCCTCATGATCGTGAATGGCGTACTCCTCGGCGCCCGCCACGGGCGAGGCCTTCAGCATCGCGTTGGTGGCGTCTCGCACGGCGTCGGCGTCATCCTCGACATCGATCCAGACGCCGTGCAGCCAGCCGTTGTTATAGGCCGCCAGACAGGCGACATAGATGCGGGGTTTCAGCTTTTCAGTGGCTTGTCCCATGATCTTCATCCTTAAAGCAGGGGTTCAACATGAACCCTTGCCCGTCGGCGAGACCGGGGGTGCAAGCGGAGGGGCGGCTTCGCGGGGACCCGGCTGGCAGGCCGGCAAAGCCGGCCGAAGCTGGGCGGAAGACGATCCAAAGCGCGCCGGGGGCGGAGCCCCAAGCCCTTCGTCGCCCCTGACGGCGGCTGCTCGTCACCCTTATGGCTTATGTTGTTGGTCCTCGTCAGGCGACACGTCGGACGTTGGAACCGGGTGATGGATCGTGCGCTTTCCTCGGCCGACATGGATTTCGGTCTACTCGGATCCTCGATTCACGCCCTGAAACGATGGGGTTGCACCCGGTGCTGGCAATGCTGGCCGCCGGAGCAAAAGCACATGCAGATCCTTGAGAAGGGTGGTGAACTGCCTCTAGAGCATCATCAGCGGCATCGTAACGGACCAAACCGGCCGCCTGCAGCAGCGACAACGGCCAACAGCGCATCGCCCGCGACCCCACGGGACCAGCGCGCCGCTCAAATCCCCATAGGCTGCTACCGCCATCCCGCGGGTCAGACTTCGAGCTTTCTCAGACACCCGCCCTCGGGGTTAGCCCCGTCGCCGCGCCTGGCGGGCGTCCAAGAAACCTAAACAGATGCGGAAACTCAGTCGGCTCCAGATTCCGGACGTTGAGCCGAAAGCCGCAATCGCGAGCTCCGGCCCGAAAACAACATGCGCCGGGCTCCGCGGTTTGTCGTTAGACCGCGACTACAAGGTCCTAGAGGTCTCGATCTGCAACCCGTTGGAGCAGCCCAAATAGCTCATCAAGCCGTATGGGCTTATCGAGGTGCCCATCCATGCCGGCTTTGCGGTACTCGACCAAAAACTCGCTCGCCGCGTCGGCCGACAGAGCTATGATCGGAGTTCGCGATCGGCCGTGGGCCTCTTCCCAGAGACGCATCGCCCGGGTCGCTTCGATGCCGTTCATCTCAGGCATCCGAACATCCATCAGCACGAGATCGAACTTGCCGTCCTGAAAGGCGCCTAGGGCTGCGGCCCCGTTGGCCGCTATTTTCAAGTCAAACCTGGTACCTTCCAGCATGGCGGTGATGAGTTGCTGGTTGGCGGCGTTGTCCTCGGCGAGAAGAATCCGCAGAGGCTCGTCTACCGCCACGTTTTCAACCGTTTTGAGGTGGGTCAACCGAACCATGGGCTCGCCGCCGCACGTAGGCGACAACTGGCTTTGCAACTGTCCGTCCTCCAACGTCCATTCAAGCTTAAGCAGCCGTCCCAGAGCGTCCAGCAGCTCTGAGTTGTCGATGGGCTTGCTTATGAAGGCATTAGCTCCGCCGGCGAGCGCAATGCTCTCGGCATGTTCGGGGCTGTCGGCTGAGTTCGCCAAGACAGCGATGCCCTTCAAAGAATCCATCATGCGCAGCATGGCCGTTGTCTGAAGCCCGTCCAGGACGGGCATCCTCAGGTCCATCAAGATCAAGTCAGGCGATACGGCTTGCGCCCGCTGCAGCGCCTCGACGCCATTGGCTGCGATGGAAACTTCAAACCCGAGCTGGATCAGTAGATCCCGGACAACGTTACGGCTGTCGTTGTTGTCATCCACCACAAGTACGTGGCGGCGGGGGCCGGAATATCCCCGGACCTGCTCGATCGCCAACCTGCCAGCCGCTGCGGGTCGTTCTGCCAGAGGGAATGTCACGTCGAACCAGAAACTTGTGCCCTGCCCGACGCGGCTGCGCACTTCGATGCTGGAACCCATCAAATCAGCGAACTGCCGGCTTATCGTCAGCCCAAGCCCCGTACCGCCCTCCTGAGTGCCCACGGCGCCCACCTGCTCGAAGGGGCGGAAGATTAGCTCCAGCTCGTGCTCTGCAATCCCGGGGCCGCTGTCCTGGACTTCAAATCGGATGGTCGCGCTCTGTTCAGTGCGCCGCAAGTGGCTCACCACCAGCGACACCCTCCCCTCCTCGGTGAATTTGACCGCATTAGACAGCAGGTTCAGAAGGATCTGACGCAGGCGCTTTTCGTCGGCCTGAACGGCGCTGACCACGTCGTCGTCGATCAGACAGTTGAATTTAAGTCCCTTCTCTTCGGCCCGCACGCCTATCATCTCGCAAACGCCAGCAGCCATCGCCTGCAAGTCGGTCGGCGCGGGATGCAATTGCATCTTGCCCGCTTCGATTTTTGAGAGGTCGAGCAGGTCAGTGATTAGGGAGAGTAGATGCTTTCCGCTGCGGTGGATCGTTCGAACCGGCTCCACATGGCCGGCCGACAGGTCAGCGCGCAGGAGCAACTGGGCATAGCCCAATATTGCATTCAGGGGCGTCCTCAGCTCGTGGCTCATACTAGCCAGGAAGTCTGACTTGGCCCGGCTGGCTCGTTCGGCCGCAGCCTTGGCTTGCTTCAGCACGGCTGTGTCCTGCCTGGCCTTTCGGAAACGAACGAGCATGTAAAGCAGCAGCGCTACGCCCCACACGACGAGGATGCCCAGATAGAGTTGCGCAGGCGTCGCGGCCGAACGCCGGAGCTTGATGGAATTGAGACGAAACGCGTACCGCCCAGGCGCAGCTGAGGCCCCGGTCGAGATCTCGATTCCAACGATGTTGTCCAGCTGACGTCTCGCCAACTCGGGCTGAAGATTTTTGCCCTGTAGCCACCATTCAGCGACGCTGAAGTCCTCTGCGTGAAAGACTAGCCTCTGCCCCCCTGGCTTTAGACTGAAATCTACTTTGTTGACTTTATTTGTCGAGCGGTCCCCCGGTTTGGAGTACCGGTCGTCGCGGTTCTTCAGGCCCAGGCGGGCCGTCGACGGGGGTCCGCTATAGGCAAATTCAAGCTCGATGCTGTCTAGGTTACGGAGGTCTAGCCCGGGGCGTGTCCCATATCCGTCGAACGCCACCTCGTAACCACAATACATGCTAGGCGCGCCAGGTCTCAAAGCGCACGTAAAGCGCAGAGGTTTATCTGCATCTTCTAGTGTTGAGGCGCCGCCGCTCGCCTGATCCGCATAGCCGCTGTAAAGGAACTCTCCAGCCGTCGCTTGGGAGATCAGGATGTCGCGGCCGAAAATCTGCCGCTGGAAGCCAATCACGGCTACCGTAAGCAACAGCAGCGCCAGCAGGGTGATTTCGGCCCCGTGACGGGCAATGCTCCCGCTGAGATCGCGCCCGGGTTGCTTCGGAGCCTTCCTGGCTTTCATCTCGTCACCCCCTGTAGCTTTGCTGTGCCTGCGTATCGATTAGCGGTGAACAAATTGCGCTCTCGCGTCCCCAACACGCTGTTGAGGCCCAGCCTTCACAACGGATTTCGCCCCGCCATCGTGCAGGACGCAATCTGTAGTAGACTCTTGTCGAGACCACCCACGGGATGAGCGGCGGATGCAATGCAGCATTGTGGTCGGTGAGACTGGATGTCGCAGGTGCTAATACCAATCGCCCCTAGCGTGAACCTGTGGCCCATTGGCGATGTCCGATGGATTTGATGCGGTCTGGCTCGTCGATGAGGCTGTTGGAGGCTTCGCAGATGGCTTGGACGATGGCGTCGTGGTCGTCGAACACCCGGTTGGAGAGGAAGCGCTGTCGCAGATACTGCCAGACGTTCTCGGCGGGGTTGAGCTCGGGTGAGCGTGGCGGCAGGGGCAGCAGGGTGAGGTTGTCGGGCGGTCTCAGCTTTTGGGTGGTGTGCCATCCGGCCTGGTCGAGGACGACCACGCCATGGGCGCCCGGGGCGACCTGCAGGGCGATCTCGTCGAGCTGGAGTTGCATGGCGGCGGTGTTGGCCTTCTCGCAGGCCCAGGCCGCGCCCACCCCACGCGCGGGACAGATGGCCCCGAACAGATAGGCGCAACCGGTCCGCAGGTCGGCGATCTGGCGGGGCCGCGTCCCGGCCTTGCCCCAGACCCGCGTGCGGTGGGTCTTTTGACCGACCCGCATCTCGTCCTGGAACCAGACCTCGACAGGCGTGGCGGGCGTCAGGCCAGATTGAATACGCGCCAGCGCCCCTGCGAAGTTTTTTTAAGATCCACCTGGGCCTGGACGTCCTGGCGATAATGCTGGGGCCGGGCGGTGATGTGCGAAAAGCCCAGCCGCTTGAGCAGCTTGCCCACCGTACGCTCGTGCACCTGCACCTCGAAGCGCTCGGCGATCATCGTCTGCAGATCGCAACACCGCCAGCCCGCCACGCCCTTGCGCCCCGCTGCCTCGGGCCCGGCCTCCACCAGCGCGCCCAGGGCCTGCTCCTGTTGCGGCGACAGACATCGCCGGCGCCCGGCGGCGGACGGTTGATCAGGCCCTCCGGACCCAGGGCGCTGAACCGCAGCGCCCAGTCCCGCAGCGCCCAGTCCCGCAGCATCTGCCGGTCCATGCCGGCCAACTCAGCCGCTTCGGCTCGACTGCGGCCTTCATAAACCGCCGCCAGCGCCGGCAGGCGCCGCACCTGACCTGGATCCTTGGCCCGCGCCGCCAGCTGACGGGTCCGCGCCGCGTCATAATCGACCCGAAGCTTGATGGCGGACATCCACGATCTCCCTTGCAACCAGGAGAGTGAATCACTGTCCGGCCAGTCAGGGAATCCTGTCGGAGTCAGAGCTAGGGGCTTTTGGTATTAGGTGTGAGCTCTTAATAGGTTGTCCATCCGACCCTGACCGGGGAAGCTGGGGTTGCGAAACCTCAGAGTCTCAGGAGGGGTCGGATGGGCGAACCTCGTTGATGGCGCGGTTTCAATGGGCCGGCCCCACCCAATCGAGGGCGGTCGCGCCGGTCAAGACGGCCAGCAAGCCGCCGAGCCAAAGCCCCGCCAGGAGAAGCCCGACGCCGATCGTCACGTGCCACCCATAGGACCGACTTCCCGCAATGAACGCCGTCGGGATCTTGACCGCCATGTTGGTGGTGAGGGTCAGGACAACGCCGAGCGCTGCGGCGGCGACGGCCAGGCGGCCTCCCGCCAGCAGCGTCGCCATTGAGACAGAAGCCGCATGGGCGTCGGCGAGCCCCATGACTGCGGTGCCGATGAGCGCGCCAGGGGCTCCAAGCCAGCGGATGAGCAGCTCCGAGGCCAGACTGAAGCCCCCGACCAGCGCGACAAACAACAGCACCGCGCCGCCGTTGAAGGCTCTACCAACGGCTTCCGGCTTCGTGATCGGCTTTGGCGTCCTATGGACCAGCAAGCCGGCATAAATGAACATCAGGACTGTGGAAAAGCCTAACGGGGCCGCCAGGATGACGACGAGCCTGGGGCTGACGGCGCCAATGATCGCTGCCAGATAACCCAGGCTGCCGATCATGGACGCAACCGCGCCGGCGGCGCTCGCCGCGGCCAGGTCGGGTTGATCTTTGGATCTTGCGCCCATGGCCGCCACTGCGGCCGTGCTGGACACCAGGCCTCCGGCTAGGCCGGCGACAAGCAGCCCATATCGCCCGCCGAGGAGACGCTGGGCGACATAGCCGAGGAAATTGAGCGCCATCGCAACGACGGCCAGTCGCCAGAGCGTAAACGGGTTGAGCAATCCGAACGGATCGATCGCCCGATTGGGCAAGAGGGGGAGAATGACGATGGCGGCGATCGCCAAGGTCAGGGCGTCGAGCAGTTCCTGATCCGTGATCCGTTCGCGCACGAAGCGATGCAGTTGAACCCGAAACGCCAGAAGCGCCGCCACCACGACTCCCGCTTCCAAGGCAACGGCGGGTCTGGTCTGCGCCAGCACCCCGAGGACGTAGGTCACGACAAGCGCCACCTCGCCGGTGAGCCCGGGATCCTTGCGGTCCCCAAGAGCGTAGGCTGTCAGCGCGCCGATGGCGACAAAACTTCCCGCCACCAAGATAAGACCCGTATTGCCGATCAGGGCGGCGACGCCGCCCAGCAGGCCAACAAGCGCAAAGGTGCGCAGCCCCGCAGGCGAGCGTGATGCCCCCTCGCCCTTGCGGCGTTCGCGCTCCAGCCCAATCAGCAGTCCGACAGCCAAGGCGACAAGCAGCGGCCATTCCGGTCGGCTCAACAAGGGCGCCGCGTCAGCGGGCGACATTTGGCGATGCCGAAGAAGCGCTGGCATCCAGGTTCCAATGTGGTTCTGCCATCCAGCCCGGTAGGCCGCGAGCCGCCGGTGTTCTCGCTAGGCTAAGCGCTCGACCAAGCGCCCACTCGAAATCCATGGCGACGGCACTGGAAATACGAAGGCGCAGGAAATCCGCCCAGGCGAACTCGCAGAAAGGCGTCGATCTTTTGGCGAAGCCGCCGGCCCGTCGAAGCGCGCTGGCCAAACTCCGAAAGGGGTCATCGCGGGGGTCGTCGATCTCTGCGGGAATCTCGCCGAAGGCTCGGCGTCGTCCCGCCGCGTCATAGGGATGGCACCACCCCCTGGCGTCAAGAACCCGCCAAAAGTCATCGGGCCGAAGGGCAGTGAAATCCGCGATCGGCCGAATGAGGACCTCATGCACGCCCTCTTCCCCGACCGCGCGCACAAGATGGTGGCGATCGACTAGGTACATCACCCCCGCCGGTCCTCGGACGATGGGCACGACCAGACGCGGCGCGCCCCGCAGTCCCTCTTTTCGAATGCGAGATCGCCACCGGAGGCGCTTTTGCGCCACCTCCCGGAGGCCCACGGTCATCTGTGTGGGATGTAAGTCGGCTATGGGTGCCCAGTCTGGTCTAGGAGGCGGGCTTGTCATCAGAGCCTCGACGACGTGTGGATTTCGCCGACCACGGCGATTCCGTCGTCTGCCGTCAAAGTGCTCATCACTGGCCTCGGCGTCGGCCTTGGTTGGGTGGACCACGCCGTCACGGTGTCGAGGCGGCGCATAGAGCGTGTACAGCTTGAGCGACCTCGACCCAGTATTGATAATGTTGTGGCTCGCGCCGGCCGGCACGATGATCGCCTCATCCCGCTGATCTTGGAGCGCTTGCCGTCGATCCAGACCTCGCGTTTGCCCTTTTCCGCGCGGAAAGACTGGTCGTGTCCGACGTGCGTCTCCGCACCGATCTCTTGGTTCGGCTTCAGCGCTATCAGCACGAGTTGCAGATGCTTTCCTGTGTAACGGACGCGCCGGAAGGCCGCGTTTTCCAAGGTCAAATCCTTGATGCCGTCGACAAAGCCTTTCACGAGATTCCTCATAGGATAGCGTCAGCGGTCGCCTCCTGGTTGGCGGCTCTTGGGGTCATTGCTGGGCGTGCAGTCGTCGGCGCGACCTCCCCGAAATCAATATGCGTTCACCATTCGTCCTGAACTTGGGCGCCTTGTCGTTGACCGAAACCATGGGCGGGGTGCAACGACGCATCTGACCCCAGGCGCGGTGGCCGAAACAAATCAGGTTGGCGGAGGCATAACTAGGCGCGGTGCTATGAGTTGAGCGTCCAAGGGCGCGATCGAAGGTGCAGATCAACTCTCGTCTTCGACAGCGAAGGTGATCTTCGCATTGACCCGGTACTTGTCGATGCGACCGTTTTTGACGGTAGCCTGCAGATTCTCAATGTAGATCGAGCGGATGTGGCGCAGGGTCCGCGCCGCGTCATCGACCGCTTGTTTGGCTGCGTCTTCCCATCCGTCAGATTATTCCGCCAGTACCTCTACGACCTTGAGTGTCGACATAAAAGCCTCCTGTCCGTTCGTCGGCGACGCGCCGACAGAGACGGGAAAGTAGGTGGCCAACGACGGATCGCATTGACCAAGATCAAACCCGCCATATGGGGGATTTGAAATCATCGCGGGGAGTGGCGACGAATTGCGAGTCGTCGGGGGCAGTCTAGGATTTGGAGATGTTCGGTCTCAGGTTGGGCCCATCTATTTCCCAGACGGTGGTCGAGCGGCGGCGGCGGGGCCCTCAGTCTGTCGGCGACGGCGCTGAGTGACGACGACGGCGCCAGCGAGCAACAGGCCTGCGAACATCGCGATAGCCCTCTTAGGCCGCGCGGCCGCATAGGCGACGAACCGATCCAGGAGCTTCACCAGAGCAACGGGCGCGAAGGCCAGTGCGTCCCCAATATCTTCTCGCGTATCGGAAAGATCATGGGTCAAGCGATAGGCGACATCGCGAATAGCGGTAGTGAGCTCGTCTAAGTCTTCATGTTTTTCGGGGTCCGACTCCATCCCAATCCCTCTTTTAGAAACCGCGACCAACTCGCGGTGGACTCTCGCAGAGGTACCTTAAACCCTTCTGGATCAGAACCATACCTGCGGAGCACCTTCGAGGATCGCCGGGTCTTTCCCGGCACCAACGTCAAGTTCGTGCTGGACGGCAGGCCGCCGGTCGGCGGCTGTCATCACCAGAAGAGGCTGCAGCCCTGCCCGCCGGTCAAAAGCCCTCGCTGGCCCGGCCCCATCCCGCCGGCCTTCCATGATATCACCGCCGGTGATCTCCCGCACTGGGGCGGCTTGGAAGAACTATCCGCAAGTCAGGGAAAACGAGGCCCTGCACATCGCTTCGATCCGGGCGGCCAAGGCCTGCATCTATATGGAGAACCAGTATTTCACCTCGCCGCTGATCGCCGCCGAACTGGCCAAGCGGCTGAAGGAGGCCGAAGGCCCCGAGGTGATCCTGGTCTCGACCGAGCATTCGCCCAGCTATTTCGACCAGTTGACCATGGACAAGACCCGCCTGGTGTTCATCCAGACGCTGACCTCGGCCGACCGTCACGGACGCTTACGGGTCTACAGCCCGGTGACGACCCTGGGCCGCACCATCATCGTCCACGCCAAGCTGACGATCATCGACGATGTGCTGCTGCGGATCGGCTCGGCCAATATCAACAATCGCTCGATGGGCTTCGACACCGAATGCGACCTGTCGCTGGAGGCGACCTCGGCCGTCCACCGCGCCGAGATCACCCGCCTGCGCGACACGCTGCTGGCCCACTGGCTGGGCTGTGTCGAAGACGACCTGAAGGCGGCGATCAAGGGCGCCGCCAGCGTCGGCGAGGCGCTCGATTGCCTTCGCAACGCCGGCTATTGCCGGCTTCGCCCGATCGCGCCGGCGCCGCTGAAGCCCCTGGCGGCCTTCATCGCCGCCCATCACCTGGGTGACCCGATCGGCCCCGAGGATTCCTGGCGACCCTGGAAACGCCGCCCGGCCGCCAAGGCCGAGGCGGCCAAGGCGCGGCGGCTGGCGGGCTGGCCCAGCACGCGTGTCGGAGCCAGGTCCCCATCGGATTGGCCCGTTAAAAGGCCGTGCCGCCGCGCCGACGACGCGATCGATCAAACCCGGAGCACCGCCAACAACACGGCGGACCAATGAACGGCGGCGGCGGCGACCACGTGGCCGTGCCAGATGGCGCGGCGATATCGCAGCCGCTTGTTGGCGTAGTAGCCGACGCCCGCGGTGTAGAGCAGGCCGCCCACGCCCAAGAGGATGACCGGCGCCAAGCCGATGCTGGGAAACATCGGCTTGAGCGCGACGACGATCAGCCAGCCCAGGGCCAGATAGACCACCACCCAGAACCCCTTGGTGAGCCCCGGCAGGACCAGCTTGGCGGCCGCGCCCAGGATCGCGATGGTCCACACGGCCGTGGTCATGCCCCAGGCCCAGGCGCCGGTGAGGTGCTGGGTGGTGAAGGGCGTGTAGGAGCCGGCGATCATCAGGAAGATGCCGGCATGATCCAGCCGCCGCAGCACGGGCTGATAGCGCTCGATCGCGAAATTGTAGGCCGTGGACAGACACAGCATCGCCAGAAGGCCCAAGGCGTAGATGATCACCGCCCACAGCCTGCCCGCCCCGCCTGCCCCGATCGACAGGCCGATCAACACGCCCGCGCCGAGCAGCGCCAGGCCCAGACCACACAGATGGACGATCAGGTCGGCGCGCCGGGCGCCGGGCGTTTCATAGTGAGGCTGGTTATCCAAGCATGGCTTCCGGCGGCGAGCGACGTTCAGGCGGTCGGATCAACATCGTCGATGCGGCCGTGTCCTGGGCTTTGCGCGCCCTCAGGCACGATCGCCCACCAAGTGCGCCGTCAAGGCTAGCGTCAGAGCGGTGGCGAAATGAACCGAGCATCGGCCATCCCGTCAGAGCGCGGCCAGGAGGTGATCGGCCACCACCAGGACACCCTTGAAGCCGAGCGAGATCACCAGGACCGCCAAGGCCAGAAGCCCGTAGCCCGCCAGCACCAGAAGGCCGTCCCTGCGAGTCAGCCCCAGGGCGAACAGGCCCAGCGCCGCGGCCGGCGCTAGGTTGGCGAAGGGAATGGGCAAGACCAGGATAAGGGCGATCAAGGTGCAGGCCACGCCGATGACCCTAACACCCGGTCCGCTGGTCAGGACCATGAGGCGTGGGCGCATTACCTTCTCACCGCGCGCGATGGTGGGCATCAACCGGTTGATCAGTTTCACCAGGTCGGCGTGCTTGATCGATTGCCGCCTCAGCGCCTTGGGCAGCCAGAGACGTCGCCGGCCCAGCACGATCTGCGGCGCAACCAAAAGCAGCGGCAGCGACAGGACCATCGAAAAGCCCGGCGGCAGAGGCAGTAGCACCGGCAGGATCAGCAGGAAGAGCACCGGACCCAACCCGCCCTCGCCTTCCACGCCCGCCAGGATTTCACCCAGGGTCACGCGCGTCTGGTCTCCGGCCAGCAGGGGCCGCAAGGTCGCCGACAGGGTCTGGGGCGCATGCCCGGCGTGTTTGGTCATCGGCCAGGCGCGCGGCCCGCGACCCGGATGGACCTGGCCCCCCTCGCCAGCTCCAAACGGATGCCGGCGGACTTGCCGCCGCTCAACTACTTGGTCTTCTCGAAGGCGGCGCTGATGCGCAGCGATGTCTCGTCGCCGACCATGGGCACGTAGGTCTTCACGCCGAAGTCAGAGCGCTTCAGCGTGGTCGTGGCGTCGAAGCCGACGGTGTAGGCCTTGTCGAGCGGGTTGACGCCCGACCCGTTGAAGCTGGCCATCAGGACGACCGGCCGGGTGATCCCGTGCATCGTCAGATTTCCCGTGATCGTCGCCTTGCCGGCGGCGGTCTGGACCACCCTGGTCGAGACAAAGCGCATCGTCGGATAGGTGGCGGCGTCGAGCCAGTCGGCGCCCGCCAGCTCGCCATCGAGGGCCCGGTTCGTCGTCGAGACCGAAGCGACCGGGATGGTGACGTCGAGCTTGCTGGCCGCGACGGTCTTGGGATCGAGGCTCAGCGAACCGCTGACGCCGGTGAAGTCCCCGTAGAAGCTGGTGAAGCCTATGTGCTTGACCGCGAACTGAACGCGGGTGTGCGCGGGCTCAACGGTGTAGACGCCGGCCACGACGGCGGCCGGGTTGGTGCTGAAGGTGTCGGCGGCGACGGCGCTGGTGGCCAGGGCGAGCAAGACAGCGGTGGATGCCAGGATACGGTTCATGGTGACCTCTAGAGAAGAATTATGAGCGGCGAGGAACAGGTCGGATCACCAGGCGCGTTCTCGCCTACGGCCCGACGCCGATCTGGGCCATGAGGCCGGCATTGTCCCAGAAGAGGTATTCCTCCTGCATGACGCCGTCCTTCCAGTGAGCGACGGTGTTCATGGTCAGTTTGAAGGTCTTGCCGGTCGGCGCGATCACCTTGCCGCCGCCCGGGTTCATAGGCTTGGAGAACGTGCCCTCCATGACGCCGATGACCGACGTCCATTCGCCGGACTGAATCTTGACGGGATGGACGTGGATCTTGGTGTCGGGCGCGAAGGTGAAAAGACCCTTCAGTTCGTCGACATGGGCGGGGATGCCTTGGCTGGTATGGCCGTCGGGATAGTGAACCAGAATATCCGACGCATGGCTTTCCTTGAGGCGATCCCACTTGTGGTTCGAATAGACGTCGAAATCGAGCGTATCGAAGGTCCTCAGGTGCGCTTGGCCAATGCGTTCGGCCGCCCGGTAACGGGCTAGGGCCTGGGCGTCCGACTTGGCTGGCGACCGCCGACCCGGCGCTTGCCAGGATCGTCACGGCGGTCAGAACGAGCGCCGCGCCACGGCGAATTGCGAAATTCATGGTCTCTCTCCGTTCAGTGAATTTGCAGCCGGGCATCGCGGGCGTCTGGACAGGCTTGGCGCGACCCGTATCCGGCCTGAACGCAGGCGGTCCCACAAGCTTCGGAAATCCCCTAGGCGCCGCCGCGAAGACAAGGGGTGAGGTCAATCTTGCCGCGACACCGGAGCGTTGATCCGGCCGATTTGCCGCCTCAGATCGTAAACCTGATCCAAGAGCAGAAGGACGACAGGGAGCGCCGCCTCATTGACCTCAAGCTCGTCGCGCAACTCAAGGATCAACTTGACCCGCGCCACGTCGATGTCGGCAAAGCGGTAGGCGCCGTCGCGTCCGTCGGGCTTGATCCAGTTGTTGGCGATCCAGCGTTCCAGATCGCTTTTCGGGAGACCGGGGATCACGGTGAGCAGGACCTCGACGCCGATCATCAGGGCAGCTCCATCGTCTGTCTCGGCTCGAAAGGCTTGGCGGGCCGCCAGGTCTTGAGGAAGGCTTCCAGGGCCGGATCGGGCGGCCCGACCATAATCCGCAGGCGGGCATAGAGGTCGCCAGCGGGGTGACCGCCGTGCGCCGGCACGCCACGTCCCCGCAACCGCAGCTCAAAGCCGCTGTCGGAATGGGGCGGAATGCGCAGCTGCACGGAGCCGCCGGGCGTCGGCGCCGCGACCGGGCCGCCCAGCACGGCCTCGGCCAGGGTCACGGGCAGCAACATGCGGATGTCACGGCCGTCACGCTCGAAGAAGGCGTGCGGCGCGACATGGATCTCGATCAGGGCGTCGCCGCTGGCCCCCCCATTGTGGCCCGCCTCGCCCTGCCCTCTCAGCCGCAAGACCTGCCCGTCCGTCGTCCCGGAGGGGATGACCGCGTCCAGGGCGCGGTCGCCCGGCAAGGTCAGTCTTTGGGTGGTGCCGTTCACCGCGCTGAGGAAATCGGTTTGCAGCGTGTAGCGCTCATCGCGGCCCCGGGTGGGCCTCTCCCGGCCACCCCGCGCGCCGCCCCCGAAGGCTGACCCGAAGATGTCGGCGAAGGCGTCCTCATCCCAGCCCCCGGAATAGGCCGCGCCGGGTCCGTAGCGCGTGCCCGCTGGCCCTTCGGCATGCTCGCGGTAGGACGACCGCGGCGCCTGCGGCTGTCCGGACGCATCGATCTCGCCACGATCAAAGCGGCCGCGCCGGTCAGGATCGGACAACAGATCGTTGGCCGCCGAAACGGTCTTGAAGCGTTGCTCGGACTTGGCGTCACCCGGATTGAGGTCTGGATGGTGCTGCTTGGCCAGCTTTCTGTACGCGCTGCGGATCTGAGCGGCGGTGGCGTCCTTGGCCACGCCAAGAGCCTTGTAGGGATCCTCCACCCCGCGGGGCTCCTGCCGCTAAGGCCGCGTCGCCGTTGCGGGATAGACGTCCGGGTCCGGCGCGGGACCCAGGATCGGTTCGGCGTCGGCCTTGTCCCGCGTGCCGGTCATCTCGGCAATCGCCGGCCGGCCCTTCCGGCGATCGGCTTCCATCTCGACATCGCGGCCAAAGCCCGGGGCGCCTGGGCTCAGGGGATTGGTCGCTTCGGGTGTGGTCATGGCGTGGGTTTCCGAAAGGGGTTCAACGACGTGAGACGGGGGTCTGCAAGCCCAGCCCGCAGCCGGCGCTTTGACTCGCGAGGCCGACGTCTGGCCTCGCACGTTAATCCGCTGGATCTGGGCTTGGCAGGTTCGGAATTTACTCAGGTCCGGCAGGCTGGCCTCTGGCCTCGTCGCGCCAGCTCAGAACCGGCTTGCGTCTTCATTGGACCTCCAAAGCGGCGATCTGCTTTGTCCCTCTCGAAGCCGTCGCCCACGGTCTTCAAGCGGGGGCGCCGTCGGAGATCGGGGAGCCCCTCGCATTGGGCTCGCGTCTCCCAGAAACTCAGCGTAGCCCTATCGCCATGGACCGTGAGATCGAGGCCTTCATCTTGGCCTGGATGCAGAAGAACGCCCCTCTTCTGAAAGAGATCGTCCTATCCAGGGCGATGATCCCGCGACCGCATACGGCGCGGCGATGCGCCGTTACCTCACGGTCGCGGCCAACCGGACACCGGGTCGAGCGGGGCCGCCGGCCGCCGAGATTTGATCGTAAGGGCTACTTTGCTGCGCGTCAGGGCTTGGCTGGCGCGCTCCAGCCGCCCTCACAGCCACCGCCCGAGCTAGACGGCCCGACCTACCAGATGGCCAATCGCGGCGGTGACGCCCATGGCCAGGGCGCCCCAAAACACCACCCTAAGGGCCGCCCGCCAGGGGCTGGACCCGCCGGCCTTGGCGGCCATGAGGCCCAGCCCCAAGAGCACCGCCAAGGCCGTCGCCCATAAGGCGGGGGCGAGGGTGGCGTGGGGCGTCAGGGCCACGACGAGGAGCGGCGCGGCGGCGCCGGCCGTAAAGGCGGCGGCCGAGGCCAGGGCGGCTTGGATCATAAGGATCGGTCGTTGTCTCGCTACTCGGGCGGCGATGCAGCGCTGGCCGGACGCGGACTTGTCGGGTCAGACGGACGAAGGCCGGCCGGACGATTGATGGCGCCACCGCATCATCGACCGCCATCGGGCTCACTCGGGCCGGGAAACTTTCGGCGCCAGCGCTCAGCGTATTGGCCGCACCCGACGGCAAGGCGACATGACCGGGCTGATCGCCGTCCAGCACCTGAAGCCATTTGAGCTCGCCCTTGGTCGGCGGGGCGAAGACCACGTAGTCCCTGGCGCGGGTGACGCCAACATAAAGGAGCCGGGTCTCTTCCTGGCGGGCGCGCAAGGCTGCTTGCTGGCCGAGCGCCGAGGTCAAGGCGGCTTCATCGAGGCCGACGTCCTTGCTCTGGCTCGCATACGGCCAGGGCCAATGGCGGATCCAGCGGCCGGCCAAGGGGTCGCGCCAATCCAGCGCGCCTTCGGCCTCGGCGACCGGCTCGAACAGCCGGGGTTTCGGTTCGCGGTTGAGACCGGTCAAGACGACCAGCGGCCACTCGAGGCCCTTGGCGCCGTGATAGGTCATCACCTTCACGGCGTCCGATTGCAGACTCTTTGGCCTGCGCGGTTCATCGGCGGCCAGCGCCAGAACCAGGCCTGACGGCGTGGCCGGCGCGCCGGAGCTGGCGCAGCTGGCCTCATAGGTTCGGGCAAACCCCCGGAGAGCTTCCAGGTCGTCGAGGCGCGCAGCGACGTCACCCCAGGTCTCGATCCGGCGGATGACGTCCGGCAGAACGATCAGGGCGTCCACGAGGTCCGCGGGGGTCAGCGACAGGACGCTCTCGCGCAGCCCATTTAGAGCCGGTGAAATCGGCACGGCGGCTTGCAGAGCGGCGTCCTGGTCATCGGCGCTGACCGCCTGCAGCCAGAGGTCCGACTGCGGATCGTCACTGAAAAAGCGGGCGAGCTCGGCAAGCGCGAGCCGGTCGGTCGGATCGGCCACCCAGCGGAAAGCCGCCATCACCAGTTCGACATGCGGCGTGCGTGAGAGGCCATCGCGCTCGACCGCGACCTTGACCCCCAGCTGACTGAGCGCCGTAGCCACCCGAAGGATGTCGGCGTGGCTGCGGCAGAGCACCGCGACATCGCCGGCGCGCAGGGGGCGATTGGCCTTGGTGTCCTTGTCGAAGACCATCCAGTCCCCGCCATCAGCGATGGCGTCACGTATGCCCGCGGCCAGGGCGGCGTATTGCAGGTCGACCTTTCCGTCGAGCCACCAAACGGCGAACGGCGCGTGGGCGAAGCCGTCCTCCTTGCGGGCGGTGCCGATGAAGGCGTGATCGGCGGCGGGCAGGCCCATGGCCGTGAACGCCGGTCCGAAGGCGGCGTTGACGAAGTCGATGATGCCCTTGCGGCTGCGGTAGGAGGTCGCCAAGACCTCCTGCGGTTCAGTGGCCGTGGCCGCGACGCCATCGAAGGCGGCCTGGGTGAGGGCGCTGTCAGCGTTGCGGAAGCCGTAGATCGCCTGTTTGGGATCGCCAACCCAAGTGCTGGCGTCCACCAGCTCGGCCATGGCGGTGAAAATGGCGATCTGCAGCGGGCTGGAGTCCTGGAATTCATCGACGAAGACGCGGCCGATGCGCTCACCTAAGCGCTTGGCCATCGCGGGGCCGCGCAGCACCTCGAGCGCCAAGGCTTCCTGATCGATGAAATCCATCAGGCCGCGTTCGGACTTGTAGGCCTGGTAGGCGTCGAGAGCCTGGGCCGCGCACGTGAAGAGTGTTTGCGTGAACGCCTCGCAGTCCGACCGCAGCCGGTGATGCTCAGGGTGACGGCCGGCGGCGCGGCACGCCGCGTCGAGGGCGTCGGTCAGGGCCTGGCCGTCCTTCTTGGCGCAGGCGACCTTCGACAGGCGCGCCCAGTCCGGCCAGGACAGCCGCTCGCCACGTTGAGTGGCGGCGCGTACCCGGCGCAGATGCTGGATGCTGGGCTGGCCGGTCTTGCTGAGCTCGGCCGGCAGGGACGCCAAAGCGGCAGCCACAGCATTGTTCAAGGCCTGGTCGAGATCTTCCGCCCGCCCGGCGAACGCCGGCGGCAGCAATGTCACAAATGTCTCGACCGAGCGATCGGCGGACCTGGCCAGGCCGGCGGCGTCCAGGCCATTGGCCCGAGCCAGCTCGATCAGGCAGCGGACCGTGGTTCGCCAATCGGAGCGCTCCGCGTCGCCCACGCGCTTGGGTTCAAAGAAGCCCATCACCTCGGCCAGGGCGTTAAGTTGCGGCGCGTGAGTTTCGATGGCCGTGTCGGCGGCAATGGCGAACAGCCGCGCCACGCCGTCTTCGGGGATGACCTCGGCCCGGGGCGAGCGGCCCAGGTCGATGGCGTGTTCTCCGACGATTTGGCCGCAGATCGAGTTGACGGTGCCAAAGCGCGCGCCCAGCAGACGGGCTGCCTGCTCGGCCTTGCCGGATTTGAACAGGTTTGTCCGCGAGCGCTCGATGAGCTCGTCAGCGGCCTTCACGGTGAAAGTGGTGGCGACGATCTCCTCCGGTTGGCGGGTTTCCACCTCGCGCGCGATGTCGCCGACGATCCGCGTGGTCTTACCAGCGCCAGCAGAGGCGACGACTGTGTTAATCTTGAGAGCACTCATGGTCAGTTCGCCTCCTGAGTGACGCGGCAGAGGCTGGTCAGTTCGCAATATTGGCAGGGCTCCTGCCCAGGGACGATCCCGAGACCCTCCGGAAAATGGTCCGACGCCTCCGGCAGGCCCGTGCCAAGGGCCACGCCCTTGGCGGCTAGGTCACGCCACAGCCGCCAAGTCCCCATCAGATCGGTCCAGGTGTCGGCAAGCGAGCGTGCCGCCTCGACCTCCTCGTCAGACACGATGGCGCCGACCGGACCGACCAGCCGTCGCTGATTGAGCAGGTCGTAGGCCCCGGGCGCCGGCGCGGCGGCGGCCGGATCCGCGATCGCGCCATAGGTGGCCAGCTGCAGGGCGCGACCTTCGGCCAGCTCCGTGCGGCGGCGCTTGGCGCTCTTGGTCCACTTCAGATCGACTGGACCCGACCGTATTGGCACGGCGCCTCGAAACCACGGAGCGACGCCGTCAAAGCCTCTTCGATGCACAGCTTGAGCTTGCCCAGACCCTTGCGCGACTTGAGGAGCAGGCCAAGACTTTGGGGGCCGCAGGCCCAGCGACGCGGGCCCAGGCAGCTGAAGAGGTTTCGGATCTGGCGCGGACGGACGCAGCGCGTCTCGCGGAGGAAGCGGCCGTGCTCCAGTTGCTCAAGACGACCATCGACATTGCACAGGCCGAGGCGTCACGACGGTATCTCGCACCGATCACCGAGCGCGTCGCGCCCTACATACGACGCCTACTTCCTACTGCGTCCCTGGCCTTTGGCGAGGATCTTCGGCCAAGCCGGCTGATCCGTGGCGGGGTTGAAGAGGCGGCCGACGATCTCAGTAAGGGAACTCAGGAGCAGATTGCGGTCCTGACTCGCCTTGCCTTCGCCGATCTGCTGCTCGCTCGAGGCAAGCCGGCTTCCCTGGTGCTCGACGGCGCTTGGTGTTTGCGGACGACGACCGGTTCGAGACGATGACGGAGATCCTCGCGGAGGCCGCCTCGCGCATGCAGGTCATCATTCTCAGTTGCCGCACTTCCGCTTACCGGCACGTCGTCGAGGCCACGCGCCTCACCCTGGAGCGCTGAGTTCGGCACGCGTTTCCGCCTGGGCTCGGTTGGCCGAGCGAACAGAGCCACCCATGAGTTGTTTGTGATCATTCGCTGTCAAAGGCCCAGGCCGCCGGTAGGCGGGACCATCGATGACTGCGTTCAGGCCGCCGTTGCGAGGGTTTTCAGTCCCGCATAATGGAGCGGTGCGACCGTCTCGATCATGTCGAGGAGGTGAGCCGAATTTTTCTGTGTTTCGGCTACAAGCGCAGGGTCAAATCCCTTGCCGGTCTGATGGGAAAGATCGTTCGCGAACTTATAGATCGCGGTCTTCTTATTTTCGTCGAACGCAACAGCCTCAAGCTTCTTGAAAAGTTTGTCCTTGGACGGCACGTGAAATTCCAAGAACGTCTCCAGCACCTTTCGGGCAATGTTCGGAATATGGTAGCTCGTCAGGATCGTCCCATCGGACTTAAAGTTATATAATACCTTGAAAAGGTAGTGATATTCCGTGGGGTGATCTTCCAGAAGTTTATCGAGGCGCTGGATTTTTGCGTCGCGCGAGTCTGCCGATCCCGAGCAGACCAGCATCATGTAGTACTTGGCGGCCTTGGCGTTATCGACCCAGTTGATCAGGAGCTTCAGAAAATCGAAGTTGTGCGTCAGCAGGAAGACCTGCTTCGCGTTCTTCAATGCGTTCTTCAGGTGGGCGAACGCCTGGTAGATGGACGAGGAGTCGAGGCTAGAGATGGGATCATCGATGACGACTATCCCGTCCTTCACGTCAAAGTCCTCTTCGAGCTGGACGATAAAATAGAGGAAGGCGATTGCGGTCTTTTCGCCCTCGCTTAGACGCTTTGCCCGCACGCCGCGACGCTTCACGAGATAGCCGTCATCGGCTGATTCAAAGCTCAAATCCGTCCGGCCGAGGAAATTCCGCAGAGGGCCCGTCATCAGTTCGCCGCCAGCGTGCGCGTTAGGTCGTGTTGACGAAGTGCCTGACCCACAGTCGGGTTGAGGCGACCAGGATGAAGCCGATGTAGCTGTCCGCAGTCTTGTCGTATCGGGTGGCCAGTCTGCGGCTGTGCTTGAGCTTTGAGAAGCATCGCTCGACAAGATTCCTGAGGGCGTAGAGGTGGCCGTCGATGGGCCGTTGAACCTTGCGATTCCGTTTGGGCGGGATGACGGCGGCGATGCCGCGCTGCTCCAGGTCGGCGAGGATGGCGTCTGCGTCGTAGCCCTTGTCGCCCATGAGGACCTTGGGCTCTGGCCCCGGCTCCGCCATGACTGGCGCGTATCCCTTGACGTCGGAGACCTCGCCACCGGTCAGGACCACCGCGACCGGCAGGCCCAGGCCGTTGGTCCTCAGATGGATCTTGGTCGAGAAGCCACCGCGCGAGCGGCCAAGACCTTCGCCCTGAGGGCCTGCCGCTTTTTTTGGGCGCCGGCGGCATGTTGATGGGCGCGCACGATGGTCGAGTCGATCATCTGGACGCTGTCCTGGCCCCTACCACTTTCATTGAGGGCGCTCAGCAGCACATCCCACACGCCAGACAGCGTCCAACGCCGGAACTGTCGGTAGACTGAACTCCACTTGCCGAAATGGTCATGCAGATCGCGCCAGGGCGAGCCCGTCCGCGCGATCCAGAACACGCCATCAAGCACCAGCCGATGATCCTTGGGCCGCCGGCCGCGCCGCGGGCCCGTCTCGATCACGAACGGCGCGAAGAACCCCCACTCCTCATCAGACATCAAGCCACGAACCAAAGCCGCTCTCCTCAAAGAGCAGCCTTGAATCAGCGATCAGTCGATTTGGGAATCCACTTCGTCAACCAGGACCTAGACTCTGCGTAGATTTGCCGAACCCCATCGCGAGAACCTCTACGATGAGATTTGAGCATCCGGATGGAAATACGCCTGCTTCATCTAGGACAAATGGTGTCACGAGCGCCACGCCGAGTGGGCGGCGGGTGTTGGTCACTGGAGGTGCCGGATTTCTGGGCTCGCATCTCTGTGAAAAGTTGCTAGCTCGCGGCGACGAGGTGCTATGCGTTGAAAATTACTACACGGGGAGGCGTGTGCGACCGCGTTGGCGAGTGTCTGACGAGACGATGTCTTTTGCTGCATGAAGCCGCAATCTGATGCAGCCAAGCGCATCATTGCGCTAACTATCAAAAACCGATATCTTCCGCTGCATCGCTTATGCGCAATGATGCATTGGATTACATCGTGAGCTACCAGGCAGAAGCCTTCGCCCAGAGCCTCCGCCAGGCGCGTCTGCAGAAAGGCTGGTCCCAGAGGGACCTCAGCGGGAAGGCTGGTATCCCACAGGCCCATATCTCGCGGATCGAAAGCGGAGCGGTCAACGTGAAGGTCTCCACCTTGGTGGAACTCGCGCGGCTGCTGGACCTCGAACTTGTTCTCGCGCCGCGCGCCTCCCTTCCGGCGGTCAAGGCTTTGATCCGAGAGGCTGAGGCGAGCCATGATCTGCGCTCTGCGCGCGGCTTGGCAAACTCTCTTCAACCCGTGCTACGTCGCCTCCGGATCGAACACCCCAGGAGCAGCACGACTGAGCGCCTGGCCACCCTGATCCTCGACGTGATCGCCATTGCGCCTCTGTTTCAGACGCCTGGCGCCTTGGGGCAGTTGGAAGATGCTGTCGCAGGCATCCGACGCGCTGCCGACAGTGCCGGCGATGATCTGAAGGGTCTCGATGCAGCCATCAATGGCCTAGCCAAGATCCGCAGCGGGCTTGTCCATGTCAGAACGCCAGCGCAGACCCCCGCCTACAGTCTCGACGAGGAGGATTAGGCGATGGCCGCTGATATCCTCGACATCTTTCTAGGCGACCGCAAGGTGGGCGCGATAACCGGGCTGGGCGGCGACAGGAGCGTCTTCACCTTCGATGACGCCTACGCGGACGACCCAGGGCGCCCAACCCTGAGCCTGTCCTTTAAGGACGCCATGGGCGATCTGATCCGGGATCAAAAGCGCACGCAGACGCGGCTTTTACCCTTCTTCTCGAACCTTCTGCCGGAAGGACCTCTGCGCGATTACCTAGCCGAGAGGGCCGGGGTAAACGTGGTCCGGGAATTCTATCTCCTGTGGGCGCTTGGGCGCGACTTGCCCGGCGCCATCGTCGCCCGCGGACCAGATGGAGAAGAGCCGGCGCCGGAACCGCAGGATGATGCTCTCTCCACGCCTGGGGAGGCTACAGAGGCCCCCCTGCGGTTCTCTCTGGCCGGCGTTCAGCTCAAATTCTCCGCGCTCGAAAAGGCAAAGGGAGGCTTGACCGTTCCGGCTACCGGCGTTGGCGGCTCCTGGATCGTAAAACTGCCATCGACCCGCTTTCCCCGCGTCTCCGAGAATGAATTCTCCATGATGACCATGGCCCGGTCCGTGGGCATCGATGTGCCCGACATTCAGCTTCTCGATCTGGACCAGATCGCCGGCCTACCGGAGGGGATTGGCCGGCTGGAGGGCGCGGCCTACGCGATCCGCCGTTTCGATCGAACAGCCGATGGCGAGCGCATCCATATGGAGGATTTCGCTCAGGTCTTCGGCGTGTACCCCGACCACAAGTACAAGCACGCGACCTATCGGGCGATCGCCAAGGTGTTGTGGCTGGAGACGGGGGAGGCGGGGATCACCGAGTTCATCCGCCGCTTGGTGTTCAACGCCCTGATCGGCAACGCCGACATGCACCTCAAAAACTGGTCGCTCCTCTACGCAGACGGCGTCACGCCCTCCTTGTCGCCCGCCTACGACTTCGTCTCCACCTTGGCCTACATCCCGGATGATAAAGCGGCCCTCAAGTTTAGCCGCACAGCCCGCTGGGACGGCTTCAACGAGGACGAACTCTCCTACCTCGCGGCCAAAGCCGGTCTTCCCGAAAGGCTGGTCGTCAGTATCGCCCGCGAGACTGTAGCGCGTTTTCGGGAAGCCTGGGCCAAGGAGCGCGGTCATCTTCCTCTCCATTCGGAAATCGCGGGCGTCATCGACCGCCAACTTGAGATCGTCCCTCTTGCAGGTGATCGAAAGGAGTAGCGTGCGGATCATTTCAAACCGAGGAACCGATCGCGCAATCGATCAGATCAAGAGCGTCGCCGCGACGGCTGACGCCAGCGCGATCAGTTCCAGCGTTTCGATCTTCGGCCTCTCGGCGCTGCAAGGCGCGTTGACGCGCGACCTACCCCTGCGGCTGCTGCTGTCCGCCGAAACCGTACTGTCTGAAAGCCTGATAGGCGGCGCGTCTGATCGCTTCTTACGGAACGGACTCATCGCCCGTCGACTCGCCGCCGACGCCTCGGCTGTGCAGCGGCGTGGAAGAAGGACCCCCTTAGCGGGCCGACCGCCGCTTCGTTCGCGTGCTGGCGGCGGTGCTGATCGATGGCCTGGATGTGGTCGATGACGCCGTCCGCGAGGCCCTGGACGCCGGCGCGGCCAGCGACGAGGTCATCCTCAACATCCTGGCCCGGCGGCGCGAGCCGCCAGCGCCCGAGCCGATCAACACCTGCGAGGCGCTGGTCCTGCGCCATCCGCCCATCGCCGACTGCGCCCGCTACGACCTGCTGCGAGGTCCCCGTGCAGCGGCATGAGATGATCCAAGCCTTCGCCCAACTGGGTCTCTGAAGGGCATGGCCGGGGCCTTCGACGAGACCGTCACCACAGGCCTTCAGCGCAACCGCACGGCCATGGAGATCCTGGCCGACCTGCTCAAGGCCGAGACCAACCATCGCCAGGCCGCCTCCATCCGCTATCGCCTGACCGCCGCCAAGCTGCCGAAGCCCGGCGCGGCAAGGCCGGCGCCCTGGCGGCCCAGCTCTCGCGCCTCGATCTCGTGGTCCTCGACGAGTTGGGCTACCTGCCGTTCGCCCAGTCCGGCGGTCAGCGCCTGTTCCACTTGGTCGGCAAGCTCTACGAGCGCACCTCGGTGATCATCACCACCACCCTGACCTTCGGAGCGTGGCCCGCCGTCTTCGGCGACGCAAAGATGACCACGGCGCTGCTCGACCGCCTGACCCACCACTGCGACATCGTCGAGACCGGCAACGACAGCTGGCGACTCAGAAACCGCCCCCTGACCGGCACGCCCCGCTTCATCCACAACCTGTTCAACCTCCCCCCAGACCCCCTCCGGGCAGTTGATCGATCAGTGGCTCACCCCGCGGCGATGCTCTGCGCTGGCTGAGAGCTACGCGCATCGCCGCTCGGAAGCCGGATAGGGGGTCCCTATTGCGCGCCGTTTGACGCCCAATAGTTCATATCATCAAAAAGTGCAATAAAAACAGCAAGTTATAATGTAGCGCATTGAACATTATCGGAAATGATGTCCGTCCTACGTGGCGATCTGCTCAGCCAGCATCGTTCCCGACATCCACGCCGCCTCGACCCGTGCGCCGATAAACCAGTCCCCGCATAGGCCAAGTCGACGGTCCGCGTCCCAAAGGGCGCCGGAGCCCTCAACGCCTGAGCGGGCATACCGCCATAGATGCGCACTGCAAGCGATCGGGGGCGGCAGCGTCTTTTCGAGCCGCGCAGAAAGAGCCGCCGACAACTCACCGGCAACCCAGTCGGCGTCCGCATTGAGATGCTGCCTTGACCAGTCCGGGCTGGCCTGAAGTACCCACGCCTCGGGTCCGGTCCGACCGGGCTTGGAACCGTTGCGCGCCGCCCAGCCGAGCGCGTCAGCCGCCCTCCCCCTGAGGCAGTTCACCGGCGTCGGCAAGGTGTCCCCAAACGCCAGCATCACGGTCCAGCACGGCGCAGTGGGCGTGGCCCGGGCAAGCGCCGCCAGGTCTGGCCTTGCCGGCCGAATGAGCTCTGCCGCCTGCTCGGCGGGCAGCGCCACGACCACGGCATCCGCCTCGAACGACCCGGTTTGCGTGACAAGGCGCCAGCCCTCGGCGAGTGGGGTCAGCGCCGTCACCTTGGCGCCCCATTGCACGTCAAAAGGTTTCGCCATTTCACGGATGGGCGCGTTCATCCCAGGAACACCGACCAAGGCGTCCGCGCCCGCTGCTAGCCAAGGCGCAACACATCCCGCAGCGATCATGTCGTCCACCAAGGTTCGAAAACCCGGATCTCGAACAGTGAAATACTGGGCTCCGTGATCGAATGTCGCCTCGCCTGCGCTGGTGGCGACCCGGCGGGTCGACATGCGACCACCAGGACCGCGGGCTTTGTCCAGCATAGTGAGGACGTGACCCCGCCCGGCCAGTCCCCTGGCGCACGCCAAGCCGGCCATACCGGCGCCCACAATCGTGATCCGCATACGTCCCCCTTCGCCGCCAATAGGGCGACCGGTGCTGTCAGTCCAACGGCAACTTGTCTCCGCCAGGGCGCAATGCCCCCAACCCGCGCCTGGCTCTAGCCCATGACCTGCCGCCATTCAGCCAAGGCGGCTGAGCGTCGTTCGCGGTAGAGGTCTCTGCTGATGAGGTGACGTTCCTGATTGAAGTGGTTGTGGATCGTGCCTAGCACGGCGGCGAATTTCTGGAGTGTCTTCATCCTCCGAAATCGCTCCATCGCCCGTTCTCGTCGTCGGAACGGCTGGTGTGAGTTCTCGGCCCTGTTGTTGAGCCAGCGGCCCACCTCTTGGCGATCGGCGTTGCCGATCACTTTCATGGCGGCGCCGTAGGACCGCAGGCCGTCCGTGACGACGGCTTGAGGCCGGCCGTGGCGCTTCATCGCCTTCTTGATGAGGCCTGAGCCGCGGCCTTGTCGCGGGTGGTGGTGACGTAGGATTCCAGCACCTCGCCCTCGTGATCGACGGCGCGCCAGAGGTAGCGCATCTCGCCGTTGATCTTCACGTAGACCTCGTCCAAGTGCCAACGCCAGTGAGTGTGCGCCCGCATGTTCTGGACCCGCTTGCGGCGGATCTCCGCGGCGAACATCGGGCCGAACCGGTTCCACCAAAGCCGCACCGTCTCATGGCAAATGTCGATGCCGCGCTCGTAGAGCAGGTCCTCCACGTTGCGGAGCGACAGGGGGTACTTCACGTACATCATCACCACTCGGCGGATCACCTCGGGTGATGAATCAAACCAGCGAAACGGGTCGTAAGTCTTTTTCGGACGGACCTTTTCGCCCGCCGAAGCCCTACCTCTTACTGGCCGGTGCATGTCAACTGACAGAGCCGCTTCGGCCCATGAAGTTGAGCAACACAAAGCCGAAAAACGCTGAGACGATGGAGACGTTGGGGCCAAAGCCGAGCTTCAACACGATGTAAGGATAAGAGGTGCCCATGATGCCGGCGACGATGATGGCAGCAATCAGGGCGCGTGCTGAGGATCACTTACCTACTATTTGTGGGCCTCGCCAAGTTGACGAGACCATGGGTGCTGTCGGTGTTGTGAGGCCAAAAGTATTTGGCCGCGCTCCGCCCCCCCCCCCCCCCCGCCCGGCCAATTACGGGCGGCAACGATCGCGTTTTCAAGAAAACGTTGGAGAAAACCCGGTCACCGAGGGCTTCAAAGTGCGCGTTTTGCCTGACCGAAGGGCAAACAAAAGCCTATCTTGAGTTTGGTCTGACGGTGCCCTATGTCTGCCTCGTGAGCAGCCCCGGGCCGTCAAGATTGCGCAAGTTTCTAGCTCAACTGGGTCCCGGTCTCGTGACCGGCGCGGCTGACGACGATCCGAGCGGAATTGGCACTCACAGCCAGATCGGCGCGCAGTTCGGCTATGGTCTCGCCTGGACCTTTATCCTCAGCTTCCCGCTGTTGGCCGCGATCCAGGAGGTCGCTGCGAGGATCGGCCGCGTCACGGGCGGCGGCATCGCGCGCAATCTTCGCCGCCACTATCCGCGGCCGCTGCTGATTGGCGTGGTTCTGCTTTTGTTGGTCGCCAACATCGTCAACCTGGGCGCCGACCTCAGCGCGATGGGCGCGGCGCTAGCTCTACTGACGCACGGAAACAGTGGGTTTTACACGCTGCTTTTTGGCGTTTTTTGTGTCGTGGTCGAGGTGTTCCTGAACTATGCCCGCTACGCGGCAGTCCTGAAGTGGACCACACTATCCCTGTTCAGCTACGTGGCCGTGGTCGCGGTGGCGGGCGTGCCCTGGGGCAGGGCTTTGACCGCCTTGATCGTCCCCGAGATCCAGTGGAACGCGACCTATGCGACGGCGATGGTGGCCATCCTTGGCACCACGATCAGCCCATACCTGTTCTTCTGGCAGGCAGGTCAGGAGATCGAGGAGCAGCACCGCCATCACGCCAAACCGCTTTGCATAGCCCCCAAGGAAGCTGGACCGGAGCTGAGACGAATTCGGCTGGATACCCTTGTCGGCATGGGGTTCAGCACCCTCGTTTCGTTGGCCATCGTCTATGCCACGGCCGCCACTTTGCACGCCCATGGGATCACCGACATCACCACTTCAGCGCAGGCCGCCGAGGCGCTAAAGCCGATCGCCGGGCCTTTCGCGTTCGCCCTGTTCGCGGTCGGGATCATCGGAACGGGCTTGCTTGCAGTCCCGGTGCTGGCAGGGTCGGCCGCCTATGCCGTCACCGAGATGGCGGGCGTTGCCGGCAGCCTTGATGCCAAGCCGATGCGGGCTCGGCTGTTTTACGCCACAATTTCCGTAACGACCCTGCTCGGCGCCTCGCTGAACTACATCGGCATCGACCCCGCCAAAGCCCTGTACTGGGCGGCGGTCGTGAACGGCGTTCTCGCTGCACCGCTCATGGTCGTCATGATGCTGATCGTGCGCAATCCTCGCGCCATGGGCCGGCTGACACTGTCAACCAGGGGGACAGTGGTTGGCTGGACCGCTACCGCCCTCATGATCATCGCAACCGCGATCTTCTTCGTAACGGCGTTGTAGGCTAGTCATGCGCGGGGTCGTCCAGGAGATGCATTGTGAATCGGCGTGGGGTCACAACGACGATCTGCGTGCTAACGAATTGATTGTTTTCGGGCGGCAGGGGTCAATTCGCGACGCCGATTCACATACGTGACGCCAGAGATCCTCGTCTAATACATCTTATCGGAAATTAGTGCCGGTTTAGAACGATGGTAAGGCGCTTTTGGAAACAGCCGCGGCGATGAATTGGCACGGCGGATCCCCGCGGCCCGCCCGCTCGGTCGTAGGTCTGGGCAGTGCCGCTATAGCGGCGTCGAGGTTCCAGAAGAACTCTGGACGGGGCCACGCTCCGGGGTCGGCCTAGCTTATATCGTCCATGCCGGCGACGATTGCGTTCACGTCTACCGCCTTAATATCCAACGACTGCCGGCGGGCAAAGGCCTGCAAACGGTGCGTCAAGGCCGCCGCACGTAGAGCGGATGTTGAGGCCGCGTCCATGAAGCGCGCTATATCTTGTGTCCGACCCGCGTCCATGCGTCGGCGGATCAAGTCCAGCGATCCTGTGATGCTGGTGCGGTCGGCACCGAACGCGGCCCTGGAACGGGATGAACAAGGCATTGCGGACCTCCGCGACGAGCCGGCCGGCCGGAGCCTCTCTCTCGACCTCCAGCCCGTCATGGCAACAGCCGCAGCCCTCTAACTCTGTCGGTCGGCTCGCGGCATGGTATTTCGAAGTTCCATCACGGCGCCCAAGACGGAGCGGGTTTTGCGCGCTAAGTCTTTGATCAGGCCACCCAAGTTGCAGGGGACCACAAGAAGGGGCGGCGATTGGCAAGTGTTTCGGCTCGCGGTTCTGATCCCGCCTTTCTGACCGGTGGCGGCGAGATGGGCGCGATGATGCGCGAGCACGACTGGTCCACGTCGTCGCTGGGTCCGCCGGAGAGCTGGCCGCAGTCGCTGCGCTCGGTGGTCGGGCTGATGCTGAACTCGCGCTTTCCCATGTTTGCGGCGTGGGGCGAAGGGCTCGGCTTCGTTTACAACGACGCCTACGTCGAGATCCTGGGCGAGAAGCATCCTTCCGCGCTCGGACGCCGCTTTCACGATATCTGGTCGGAAATCTGGTCCGACATTTCGCCGCTAATCGACAGCGCGATGGCGGGCGATGCCACCTATCGCGAGAACCTGCCGCTCACGATGAATCGCAAGGGCTACGACGAACAGACCTGGTTCACCTTCTCCTACTCGCCGGTGCAGGATGAAAGCGGCGCGGTCGCGGGCATGTTCTGCGCCTGCACCGAAACGACGGAAGCGGTGCGGGCCCAGCGGCGCCAGGCGTTTCGCCTCGAACTGGAAGAGCGGCTGCGCGATGTGGCCAACCCCCGCGCGGTTATGGATGCGGCGGTTGCGCTACTTGGCCGCCAGCTGGGGGCGAACCGGGTCGGCTACGGCGAGGTGCAGGCGGACGACGTCACCGTCGTGCTGCACTCCTGCTACGTCGACCGCGTCGCGCCGCTGGAAGGGCCCTTTCCGCTGGACGGCTTCGGGCCGGCCATGATCGCGCGCCAGCGCAAGGGGCTGACGCAGTCGTCCGCCGACGTGACGCGGGATCCCGATATGGATCCGGCCGTCTGGGCCGCGATCAACACGAGCGCGTTCGTCTCCGTACCGCTGGTGCGCGACGGCCGCTTCGCCGCTTCGCTGTACGTCAACGTCCGCGAGCCGCACGCCTGGGCCGCCGACGAGATCACCCTCATCGAGGAGACCGCCGCCCGCACTTGGTCGGCCGTCGAGCGTGCCCGCGCCGAGGCCGCGCTGCACGAGAGCGAGAGCCAGTTTCGGGCGCTCGTCAATGCCACCGCCAACGTCGTTTATCGGATGGGTCCGGACTGGCGCGAGATGCGCCGGCTGGACGGCGCCGGCTTCATCATCGACACCGAAGCCCCGACGATCGACTGGGTCGAAACCTACATCCCGGCCGACGAGCGGCCGCGCGTCCGCGACGCGATTGAGCGGGCGATAGCGGACAAGGACGTCTTCGAGTTGGAGCACCGGGTGCTCCGCGCGGACGGCACGGTGGGCTGGACGCACTCGCGCGCCATCCCGCTTCTCGACAACGCCGGCGGGATCGTCGAGTGGCTCGGGGCGGCCAGCGACGTGACCGCGCGCGTCAAGGCGTACCAGAGCTTCACCCGCCTGTTCGAGGCCTCGCCGGCGCCGCTTCTGGTGCTCGCACCCGACGCGCCGCGCTTCACCATCACCGAGGTGAACGATGCCTATCTTGCGGCGACCATGAGGACGCGCGAGGGGGTGGTCGGGCGCGGCGTCTTCGAGGCGTATCCCGACAATCCGAATGATCCGACCATCGGGGGGGTGAGCCGTCTGCGCGCCTCGCTGGAGCGTGTGCTCGCCAGGCGCGAGCGGGACGAGCTGCTGGGCTTGAAGTACGACATCGCGCGGCCGGACGGCACGTTCGAAGAGCGGTGGTGGAGCCCTGTCAATTCCCCGGTTCTGAACGAGAACGGCGGGGTGGAGGCCATCATCCACAACGCCAACGACGTGACCGAGGATCGCCGAGCCGAGGCCGCGCTCAACGAGAGCAAGGAGCGGCAGGCCTTCCTGCTGCGCTTGAGCGATGCGTTCAGGGCGGAGCCAAGCCCTGAGGCCATAGCGAACCGAGCGCTTCGGATGCTCTTCGAGCAGATGCGGCTCGATCGCTGCTACATCGGAACCTATCGTTTGGCGGAGGACATAGGCGACTTCCCCCACCAAGTGCACAACGACCGTCTCCCCCCGTTGCCCGCTCAGGTGCGTTTGACCGATTTTCCCGAGGCGCTTCAGATCGCGGTTGAGCGGACCCTGGTGATCGACGACGTCGTGGAGCTGGAGGGCCTTTCGGACAGCGAGCGGGCCAGTTTCGCCGGCCTCGGCATTGGTTCCTTGATCAGCGCGACCCTGCGCAAGGGCGCGAACAACCCTCTTTGGGCGATCAACGCTATCTCAGCCGGCCCTCGGGTCTGGACGCAGGGCGAAGTCTCCCTTGTTGAAGAGGTGGCCGAGCGCACCTGGGCGGCGATGGAGCGGGCGCATGCCGAGGCGGCTTTACGGAAGGGCGAGGACCTGCTCAGCGCCGTGCTCGACGCGCTGCCGGTTGGCGTTATCCTCGCCGACGCACAGGGGCGCGTCACCCGCGACAATGCTGTCAATCGCGAACTCTGGGGCGTGCCGCCCGAGATGACCGGTTTTGAACAGTATGGCGAGTGGGTCGGCTGGTGGCCCGCGACGGGCGAGCGCATTGCTGGGACAGATTGGGCCATGGCGCGCGCGCTCCTGCACGGCGAGACGGTAAAGAACGAACTGATCGAAAATCAGCGGTTCGGTACGGGCGAGCGCAGGTTCATTCTGAACAACGCCGCCCCGGTCCGAGACGCCTCGGGCGCGATCGTCGCCGGCGTCGTGGCCCAGATGGACGTGACCGGACGGCTCGCCGCCGAGCGGGCGCTGAAGCAACTGAACGAGACGTTGGAGGCCCGAGTCGTCGAACGCACCGCCGAGCGGGACCGACTCTGGCAGAGTTCACAAGACCTCCTCATGGTTGCGCGTTTCGACGGAACGGTCGTTACGGTCAACCCGGCATGGGCAACGGCGCTGGGCTGGAGCGAAGCCGAAATGATCGGTACGCAATTCTGGACGTTGATCCATCCCGGCGACGTGGCGGCATGTCAGGTGCATACTATCGCCCTATCGACCGGAGGGCAGACGAGCGCACGCTTCGAATGTCGGTACCGCGCCAAAAGCGGGGATTGGCACTGGCTCGCATGGTCGGCTACTTCGGGCGCCGGCCTGTTTAATGGCGTCGCGCGCGACGTGACCGATGAGAAGGTGCGGGCCGCCGAGCTGGCGCTTAGAACCGCCGAGCGCGACCAGGTGTGGAAAACGTCGCGTGGCCTGCTGATGATCGCCGATCTCGACGGGGTCTTGCGAGCCGCGAATCCGGCCTGGACTCGGACGTTGGGTTTCACTGAAGCGGAGACGGTCGGTCGTAGCTTTCGCGACTTCATCGTCGGGGACGACATCTACCTGACGGGGGAGGCCCTAGCGGCGGCGGCGTCGGGAGCCAACGTCGACGGGTTCGAGAACCGCTACCGGCACAAGGACGGTTCGATCCGCCACCTCGCCTGGCACACGTCGGCCGAGGACGGTCTGATCTACGCGTTCGGCCGAGACATCACAGATGAGAGGGCGCGCGAAGCGGAGGTGCGGGCGCTGGAGGAGCATCTCCGCCAGTCGCAAAAGATGGAGGCGATGGGGCAGCTCACCGGCGGCGTCGCGCACGATTTCAACAACCTTCTCACCCCGATTATCGGCGGCCTCGACATGCTGATGCGCCGCGGCGTCGGTAGCGAGCGCGAGCGCGAGCGCCGACTGATCGACGGGGCGTTGCAATCGGCTGAGCGGGCGAAAATCTTGGTTCAGCGTCTGCTCGCCTTTGCTCGACGCCAGCCGCTCCAGCCGGTCGCCGTGGAGATATCCAAGCTCGTCGAAGGCATGGTCGGCCTGATCGGCTCGACACTCGGTCCGACGATCGATGTGCGTGTGGATATCGACCAGGATCTGCCGCCGGCCAAGGCCGATCCGAACCAGCTCGAGATGGCGCTGTTGAACCTGGCGGTGAACGCGCGCGACGCCATGCCGGACGGCGGCGAACTCACCATCAAGGCCGTGCGAAAGAACGTGCGCCAAAGTCACGCTTCGGGTCTTACGGCGGGGGACTATGTGCTGCTCTGCGTCGTCGACACAGGGGCCGGGATGGACGATGCGACGCGCCAGCGCGCGATCGAACCATTCTTCTCCACAAAGGGCGTCGGCAAGGGAACCGGCTTGGGATTGTCCATGGTCCATGGCTTGGCGGCGCAGCTCGG
Source organism: Caulobacter sp. DWP3-1-3b2 (assembly GCF_049896325.1). Classification (NCBI taxonomy): domain Bacteria; kingdom Pseudomonadati; phylum Pseudomonadota; class Alphaproteobacteria; order Caulobacterales; family Caulobacteraceae; genus Caulobacter; species Caulobacter sp. DWP3-1-3b2. The sequence goes on along the minus strand of NZ_JAFCUB010000038.1, from coordinate 2,000 downwards.
TGGCGGGCTAACAATCGACAGCGCGCCTGGTAAAGGCACGACAATCGAGCTCTGGCTTCCGATCAGCACCGCGGCGATCGGCGTTGAAAAGGCTTCTACCGCAGCTTCCGCGAAGCGCGTCAGCCGTGGCGTTGCGCTGTTGGTAGACGACGAAGTGCTGGTGCGCATGAGCACCGCAGACATGCTGATGGACCTCGGGTTCGAGGTCGTCGAGGTGGGGACCGCGGAGGAGGCGTTGCAGATTCTCAAGACTGGCATGATGCCGAACCTCCTCATCACTGATCACCTCATGCCGGGAATGACCGGAGTGGATCTCGCGCGGGAGGCGCGTGCCATCGAGCCGAAACTCCCGATTCTGATCGTGTCCGGCTATGCAGAGGTGGACGGCGTGGCGCAGGACCTGCCGCGGTTAACCAAGCCGTTCCGGAATGCCGAGCTGGCGGAGAGCATATCCGCCTTGATTCCAGTCGATGGGTAGTGGCGGGGCATTGCGGGGCGGCCAGCCCCGCCCGTAGCTTCGGCTCTACGGAAGGACGGCTCTGCGGATGTGCAACCTCTCGTCTCTGACCAAAAGGTCAGGGCGCGATCCGCCACCTCTATGCGAGACACCACTGGCAACCGGCCGCTGTTGCCCGGCATCTATCCCGACTATCCGGCGCCAAATTGCCAGGCGGCGAAGCTCGCCGTGTAATTCCTGAATGAGCACCTAGTGGATTGAATCCAACACTTGGTGCCCGCGAGCTGCGGCGGCGATGATTTTATCTGGGTCGGCGGTCCAGACGAAGGGTTTGGGCTGCTGGTTGTGATCAACGACGAAGCGGTTGATGGCGGCCTGGAGATCGACGACGCCCTTGAAGACCCCGCGTTTGAGGCGGCGCTTGGTGAGGATGGCGAAGAAGCCCTCGACTGCATTGAGCCAGCTGGCCGAGGTGGGGGTGAAGTGGGATGTCCAGCGCGGATGGCGCCCCAGCCAGGCGATCACCTTGGGGTGCTTGTGGGTGGCATAGTTGTTGAGGATGGCGTGGACGGTCTTGCCGGCCGGGACCTCGCGCTCGACGGCATTGAGAAAGCGGATGAACTCCTGATGCCGGTGGCGCTGCATGCAGCGGCCGATGACCTTACCTTCCAGAACGTCGAAGGCGGCGAACGGGGTGGTTGTGCCGTGGCGCTTGTAGTCATGGGTCATGGTTCCGGCTCGCCCCTTCTTCAGCGGCAGGCCAGGCTGGTGCGGTCCAGCGCCTGGATCTGCGACTTCTCATCGACGCTGAGCACCACGGCGTGGGCCGGCGGATCGACATAGAGGCTGACGATGTCGCGGACCTTGGCGGCGAACTTGGGATCATTGGACAGCTTGAAGGTGCGAATACGGTGCGGCGCCAGGCCGTGGGCCCGCCAGATGCGCTGGACCGAGGTCAGGCTGACGCCAACGACCTTCGCCATGACCCGGCCGGTCCAGTGGGTGGTCTCGCCGGGCGGCTGGCCCGGGGTCAGGGCGACGATCCGATCGGCCACCTCATCGGCCAGCTTGGGTATCCGAGGCGGCCGGGTCTTGTCACGCAGCAGGCCCTCGACGCCCTCAGCCATGAAGCGTTCCTGCCAGCGCCAGACGGCCGTCTTGCTGATGCCGGCCGTGCGCATGATCTCCACCGTGCCCAGGCCATCGGCCGTAGCCAGCACGATCTGGGCGCGCCAGACATGCTTCTGGGGGCTGCTGCGGTCATCGGCGATTGTGCAGCGGCGTGGAAGAAGGACCCCCTTAGCGGGGTGATAGGCGCCTAAAAGGGACCCCTCATTCCGATGGCTTAGGCACGGCGGCTTGGTTCAACCGGGCGGCCGAGATCGGGATGTTGGTCGTGGAGACAGTGGTGCGGATTCGCCGTAAGTCTGCGGCGGGCAAGCCGATCAAGGCGATTTGTCGGGATCTGAGGCTCTGTCGCAAGGTTGTGCGCAAGGCGATCCTGGCGGAGGAAGGCGCGTTCAGCTATCGGCGCGTGACGCAG
>NZ_JAFCUB010000037.1:0-39057 GCF_049896325.1 Caulobacter sp. DWP3-1-3b2 | reverse complement strand
GCTTGCCCTTGCGCCCGCCCGGCACAAATGGCTCGATCCGAGCCCACTGATCGTCCCGAAGAACTTCGCCTTCCAACACCGCCTCCAAAAAGCAGCGTTGAATCAGAACCGCCTCTCGATGGGAATCCTAAATCGTCACCAGGCCCTAGTACTCTGGCGCATAGCGGACGTGTTATCCTCTCCCCTTGCGGGGGAGCGTGGCGGCCGACGGGTGAGGGGTCTCTCGGACCTCTCCGGACAAGGCTTTCGACCCCTCATCCGACTTGCTTGGCAGGCAACCTTCTCCCGCAAGGGGAGAAGAAAACTCCGGCCCCCACCCTTCTCGGCCCACTAGAACGTCTGCTTTCGGCGCAAGCTCGCCATCAAGGCTTTAAGGCGCGGCCTCGCCGTTGCGGCGGGATGGGGCTTGGGTTCTGGCATTCTTGAACCCTCTACCCATGGGAGAGGGTTCGAAAAGGGGGGCGCTCAAGGGGGATCGAGGCGGCTCCATCCCCATGATCCCGAACCACAACCACAGCAATATCAGAGCCCTAAAAATAGTCAGCGTCACAACCGCTGGCGCAGCTAAACCTCCCGTATCCTGATCTCACCTCGCCGCACCGGAAAGGGCGCATGGCCAGCGACCGATGCGGCGGCGGGGGACGATTGAGCGGAATTGGGCTGGAGGGGGGGTTACTTCAGCGTGTCCGGGGAGCCTGGCGTTGCAGGCCCCGCCCGCCGTCGGCGTCGTCGGAAACGACCCGGGCCGGATCCGGCTAAGCCTCAACAGGGCGCCCACCGGACGCTGCGCGACCACCTCCCCCACGGGGGGAGGACTTCTAGTCCAGGTCGAACACGAACCGGTCATGCTCGGGATGCAGACAGCCCTGATCCACCGGCGCGGCCGGATTGGCCAGGAAGGCGCGGATCATCTTGCGGGCGCAGGTGCTGCCCCGGAACACGCCGTGGGTGGTGTTGGGGATGATCGACAGCTGGCCCTGGCTGAACCGGCCGACCGCCGCCTTGGCCACGTCGGGCGGGCAGCCGGGGTCGATCTCGGCGGCCAGGAAGAAGGTCGGCAGGGCGCTGCTGACCGGCTTGGCCTCGACCGGGTCGGGCGCGCCGACGGGATAGGCCTTGCAGACGCTGAAATAGCGCCCCATCGAGGCCTCCAGCAGCCGCGCGACCGGGTCGCGCTGGGCGCCCTGGCGCATCGCCGCCTCGCTTTCGAAGGGGAATTCCTCCTTGCACAGATGGGTCAGGTGCTGGGCCTCGGCATAGCCGCTGCGACCGGCCATCTGCTCGTCCAGCCGGGCCATGTCGCCGGCCGCGAACTTGGTGACCGTCGCGGGCAGGGCGCGGGCGTCGGGGCCGCTATAGGCCGCGTCCATCAGGAAGCCGCCCAGGTCGTCGGCGCTATAGACCTGGCCGTTGATCGTCTGGGGACCGGCCAGCAGGCGGCCGGCCAAGGCGTCGAGATCGGCGGCTGGGTGCGGGTATTTGGCGCGGCAGGCGGCGTCGGCGGCGCAGCGCTTGAAGATTTCCTTCACGGCGTCCGACACCATCTCCGGCCCGCCCTGCGCCCACTTGGCCTCCGGCGTCCAGGGCGAGTCGAGCACCACGGCCCGCACCCCTTGCGGCGCGTGCTTGACCACGGCCAAGGCGATGCGGGTGCCGTAGGACACACCCATCAGGTCAACCTGTTTCAGGCCCAGGACTGTGCGCAGGTCCTGGATGTCCTTGACCACTTCCTCGGCGTCGTACTGGCTCAGGTCGACGCCAGAGGCGGTGAAGCGCTGGGCGCAGGCGACCAACTGCTGCTGCGCCGCGTCGTTCAGCGGGCCGGCGTCGTTGAGCGCCACCTCGCCGCAGTCCAGGGCCGGCGAGGCGCGACCGCCGCCGCGCTGGTCGAAGAAGATCCAGTCCTGATCGACCCCGACCAGTTCCTTGGCGACCGGGCTGCGCAGCGTGCGGCCCAGGGTCTCGACCACGCCGCCGCCGGGGCCGCCATGCAGGAAGATCACCGGCACGGCGCCGGGCCTCGGGACGCTGGCCTTGACGATGGTCACCGGCAGGGCGACGCGGCGCACGCCGGGTCCGCCGCGCGTCTCGTCGACGGTCAGGACACCGCATTGGATCGTGTTGGCGACGCCGCTGTAGTCGCCGGCGCACGGGCCTGGCGTGAACTTCGGCGCGGCGGCGTGGGCGCCGCTGGCCATGGTCAACGCACTCGCAGCCAGGGCTGCTCCCAGGATCAGACGCATGTCACCCTCGCTTTCAAAACGGCGCGACAGCAGCACGGGGCCGCCATGGCCGCAAGCACGGGTTCAGTCCAACCCCATCTCCGCCCGCAGCTGGGCCGGCGTCACCCCTGCCGCCCGCAGGTCGCGCAGGGTCTGAGCCTTGTCGCGCTTGGCGTAGCGCTTGCCGTCGGGGCCAGTCAGCAGGGGGTGGTGGCGATAGGACGGGGTCGGCAGGTCCAGCAGGGCCTGAAGCAGGCGCTGGATGTGGGCGGCCTCGAACAGGTCCTGGCCGCGGATCACCTGGGTGATCCCCTGCAGGGCGTCGTCCAGCACCACGGCCAGGTGATAGGCGACCCCGACGTCCTTGCGGGCCAGGATGATGTCGCCGGCCAACTCGGGGCGGGCGGCGATCAGGCCGGTCTCGCCGTGGGGGCCCGCGCCGTGTTCGACGAAGCTCAAGCCGTCGAACCCGCCCAAAGCCGAGCGGGCCGCGTCCAGCGACAGCCGCCAGGCAAAGGCTTCGCCTCGCGACAACCGCGCGGCTTCCTCGGCGGACGGGAGGCGCGCGCCAGAGAACGGCGTCCCCGGCTCGTGCGGCGCCCGGCCAATGTCCAGCTCCTTGCGGGTCCGGAAACAGCGATAGACCAGGCCCCTGGCGCGCAAGGTCTCGATGGCGGCGTGATAGCCGGCCAGGTGCTCGGACTGTCGGCGCACCGGGACTTCCCAGGCCAGGCCCAGCCAGGCCAGGTCCTCCAGGATCGCCGCGTCATAGTCCGGCCGGCTCCGCGTGGCGTCGATATCCTCGATCCGCAGCACGAACCGCCCGCCCTCGGCCCGCGCCGCCTCGAAGGCGGTCAGGGCCGAGAAGGCATGGCCTCGATGCAGCAGGCCGGTCGGGGAAGGCGCGAAACGCGTGGCGAAGGCCAAGCCGCGTTAGCCTTGGTCGAGCCTGGCGAACATGCCCAGATGTTCGAACACCGCGCGCAGAAAGGCCTCTTCGCCGCCAAGGGCCTCCTTCAACGGATCGAACTGCTTGAAGCCGATCATCTCGGCCAAACCGTGCCCAGCGCACCAGGCGGCGATGGTCGCCAGTTCCAGGTCGATCTCCGAGACCGTGCCGCCGCTGCGCTCGTCGATCGTGTTGCGCACCTGGCAATAGGCGCCGTCGTCCTTCAGCTGATCGGGCAGCGAATCCTTGTCGCGCGAGCAGTCGTACATCACCCGATAGATCGCCGGGTTGTCGCGCGCGAAGCAGACATAGGCCACGCCCAGGCCGGTCATTCGCTCGTTGGCGTCGGCGGCCTTCTGGCGGGCGGCGGTCAGGGCCGCGTCAAGCGCCGTCCAGCCCTCATGCGCGACGGCCTCCAGCAGCTCGCCCTTGTCCTTGAAATGATGATAGGGCGCAGCAGGGCTGACCCCGGCTTCGCGCGCCACGGCCCGGAGCGAAAGCGCGGCCGGGCCGTCCTTCTCAAGAATGCGTTGGGCGGCTTCGACCAAGGCGCGGCTGAGGTCGCCATGGTGATAGGGCCGGGCTTCTGGCGCCAAGGATTTGGAGGCGGACTTTGTCATCCCAGACACTGTTACTCCATCCGTTCCTAAAATCCATCTAAACGCTGCAAAGATTATCTTGACGCCGTTTAGATCGATGCTATCTAAGCACTGTCCAGATCGGACCAGGTCGGTTCTCCCAAGCCGAACCCGCCTCAAACCAACTCACTAAGGACGTGTGTGATGACCAAGACTTTCTTCGCCTTCGAAACCGTGCTCGACCGCATGGCTGTCGGCTTCTTCCTGGCCGCGGCTGTCGGCATCGCCGCCGCCTTGATCGGCGTGGCCCTCTGAACTGGTAGCGTTTGTGACCGACGGGATTTGCGGATCCCCCCGCTGTCCCGCCGACACGACGCCGCCTCCGCAGTAATTTAAAGCCGCCCGCGTTTGCCCGCCGGCGGCTTTGGCATGTCTTGATCAGGGCGTACGGGCCGACTAGGTCAAGGCTCCTGTCGCGGAACGTCCCGTCGCGGGCCGGATTTCCTAGTCATGACCGTTTCACCACCAGCCCAGACGGCGCGCCAATGAGCGTGGCCTTCACCAAGGAAGGTGACAGCGAAGCTTTCGCCGCCGACCTGTTGGACCGTCCGATCTCGACCCATCCCAACCTGGTGACGCCGCGAGGGCTGGCGCAACTGGAAGAGGGCCTTGCCGCCGCTCGCGCCGCCTATAGCGCCGCCCAAGCCGTCGGCGACGTCGCCCAGGATCGCACCGCCATGGCTCGCGCCACCCGCGACCTGCGCTACTATTCGGCCCGCCGAGCCAGCGCCCAACTTCGTGAACTCGATCCTACCCTGGACGTGTTGCAGTTTGGCGGGGCCGTCACCTTCGATCGCCAAGACGGTCGGCGTCAGACCTTCCGCATCGTGGGCGAGGACGAGGCTGATCCTGCCCAGGGTTCGGTCTCCTACGTGTCGCCGGTGGCGCGGGCCATGCTGGGCAAGGCGGCGGGCGACACCGCCATGGTCGCCGGCGGCGAGGTCGAGATCGTCGAGATCACCGCAGGCTAGCCGAGCGCCTGAAGGCCGGTCGCACTGCGGTGGCGGGAGTGTCGATCCCGCCGGGCAACAGGCGCGAGGGCTGATTGGCCGCCAGGGCCCAGGTCAGGGCGATCATGGGCAGGGCGTGCGAGGACATGGCGAGTTCCCGGACGAGTGAATGACCGCAAGCGACCATAACCGCGATCGTTCGGGGGCTTAGCGCAAGGATGTCTTGGTTCTGTCGCGGAGTTGGACCATCCTTTCCGAGCGTTCGGGAATGAATGGCGATTCCTGAGAATGCGTGGGAAGGAGGCCCGTCTTCAGTCCGATCGCGTATCCGCTTAATGGGGACCTGTCCGGTCCCGCATTGCGCAGAAGCCCTCCGGGCTTCCAATTTCGTTGGGGCCCTCCGGGCTCCAGTGGGAGGCCCTGATGCAGGTGCTGTCCCGTCCTCCGTCCGGCATGCCGGCGCTTGTGCTCAATGCCGACTATCGGCCCTTGAGCTATTATCCGCTGTCCCTCTGGCCCTGGCAGGAGGTGATCAAGGCGGTGTTTCTCGAACGTGTCGAAGTGGTCTCGACCTACGACCACGTGGTCCGTTCGCCCTCGTTCGAGATGAAGCTGCCCAGCGTGGTGTCGCTGAAGCAGTATGTGCCGCAGGACCGTCCGCCAGCCTTCACGCGCTTCAACCTGTTTTTGCGCGACGGGTTTTCTTGCCAGTACTGCGGGGCGCTGGACGACCTGACCTTCGACCACGTCATCCCGCGTTCCCGCGGTGGACGCACGACGTGGGAGAATATCGTCACCGCCTGCGCGCCCTGTAATCTTGGCAAGGGCGGCCGCACACCACGTGAGGCGGGCATGCACCCGTTCCACACGGCGCGCCGGCCCAGCATGCACGAGCTGCAGGATCGCGGCCGCCGGTTTCCGCCGGGCCACCTGCACGCCAGCTGGCTGGACTACCTCTATTGGGACATCGAGCTGGAGGCGTGATCTCGCCACCCAGGAAAGCACCTTGGCTCAACTTGCATCGACTCACCGCCAAGCTGACCCAGAGACGGGGGCTTGGCGAAGAGGGCTAGAGCATTTCCCGACCTGACTGCGTCAGGCCGTGAGCTCTAATCTTTTGTTTTGACGCATTCTTCTCCACGCGAACCGGAACCACTTCGCTCGAAAAATGCTCTAGATGCTGAGCAATCCGACGCTTGACGCCCATGGCCGGCAACTGTGCGCCAGGCGTCGTCTGCGATGGGCCATGGTCGCCACGGCGATCGCCAATATCGCCCTGTGGTCGGTGGTTTTCGGTCTCTAGGCCGACCGACGACTCAAGGGAAAGTGCTGCGACGCCCGGTTGGCGAACCGGACCGGGCGTTCGACGTCCGACGCGAGCGTGGAGGGTGAGAACACCGCCTTGGCGACCGGCGCCAGGCGTCGGGCGCCGCGTCGGCGGTCCTGGGCCAGGATGTCGCTGAAGCTGGCGCCGCCGCGCTGACGGGCCAAGGCGCGCAGGCCTTCGATCTGGCTGGCGAAGTGGATCACGCAGACGCCGATCGTGTCGGCCGCCAGGTCGCCGAACGAGGCGCTGCGGCCGGGGGTGAACAGTTGGGCCACCTCGACGCTCGCGCCCAGCATCACTGCGGCGATCGCCAGGTCGCGGCGGCGCATGCGCGGAAAGGCGATGAACGAAACGGCCAGCAGGGCGCCGAAGGCGAGGGCGTGGGCGACCTTGTCGCTGAGGGCGAACACGTGCTCCAGGCCCTGATAGGGACCCAGCATCAGAATGGCTGCGGATACGGCTCCGGCCACCAGGACGGCGCGGGCGGTGGTCACGACATGGTTGGGCGTCAGCATGGCTTTCCGAGCTCAGGTTTGAGCGCAAAGCCTTACTGGGACTTGGACTACAAGCCGTGAAGGAACAGGGTCAACCAAAGATGACCGATCGCGTCCGCATGGCCTCCGTCATGCCGGGCGGGTTGCGACGACGGAGGCAAGGTTGGGCTCTAAGTTTTCTTGGCGGCTTCAGCGGCCGCTTTCGCCGCGTCGTCCGTGACCTTCTTCCAGGCCTGGTACTCTTCCAGATAGGGCTGGCGACGCAGGATCTTGGAAGCTGGATCGACGATCACCGGCACGGTGTCGCCGACCTTGATCCGCCCCGCGCCGTCGGCCATGGGCAAGGTGACGAGCTTGTCGCCGACCTTGACCTCGACGGGCATCGGGAAGGGCTTGCCCGAGGGAGTCTTCCAGCTCAGCACCAGGCCGTCGCCGTCGCGGGTCTGCAGCAATTCCGGCAGCTTGGCCTGATAGAAGTAGGCGTCGAAGAACCACTGATAGTCCTTGCCCGTCGCAGCGTTGACGATGCGGATGAAATCCTTGGTGGTGGCGTAGCGCGGCTGGAAGTTGCCCGGTTTCGGATCGGGCCGGCCATAGACCAGGGTGCGCACCGACCTGAAGAACGCTTCATCGCCGATCGTGGCGCGTAGCGTGTGCATGATGTTGGAGCCCTTGGAATAGATGTCGCCGGCCGGGCCGCCTGCGGGCTTGTAGACGTCGTCCTCGCTCATGACGCGGCCGGCGACGACGGGGAACCTGTTCACGGTGGTGGCGCGCTGGGCGTTCAGGCGCGCCATATATTCCATGTCGCCGTGCAACCACTGCGAATAGAGCGGCTGCATATAGCTGCCCAGGCCCTCGTGGATCCACATGTCGTCCCAGTCGACATTGGTCACCTGGTTGCCGAACCACTCGTGCGAGAACTCGTGCTGGAACAGCCAGTCGTAGCCGTAGACGTCCTTTTTGTACTCGTTGCCATAGGCGTTCATGGTCTGGTGTTCCATGCCCAGGTGCGGGGTCTCGACCACGCCCAGCTTTTCCGAGCGGAACGGGTATGGGCCGATCATCTGCTCGAAGAAGTCCAGGGTCTGGGGGAACTCGGCGAACAGAGCCTTCACCTTGGCCGGGTCGTCGCTCTTCAGGTGCCAGTATTCGATCGGGAAGCTGTCGCCGAACCGACTCTTGTAGGTGTCGGAGATCTTCTCGTACGGGCCGATGTTCAGGGCGATGGCGTAGGTGTCGGGATGCTTTTGGCGCCAATGGAAGGTGCGCCAGCCGTCCTTCTCCACGACGTCGATCAGCACGCCGCCGGCCGGAGCCGACAGCGGAGCCGGAACGGTCACGTAGAAATCGACCAGCTCCGGCTCGCCCGTCGGGAAGTCGATGCACGGCCAGAAGAGGTCACAGCCGTCGCCTTGCACGGCCGTGGCGATCCAGGGCTCGCCGGTCGGGGCGGTCTTCCAGACGAAGCCACCGTCCCATGGCGCCTTTTCGGCCACGTGCGGCACGCCGCCATAGCGGATGCGGACCACGGTTTTGGCGCCTGCGGCCAGCGGGCGCGGCGGCGTGATGGTCAGGCGACCCTCGGGATTGGTCCAGGCCGAGGCGGGGAGAGCCTTGCCATCGACGGTCAGGCTGCTGATCGGCAGGTCGCGGTCCAGGTCCAGCACGATGCGGGCCAGGTCGGTCTTGGCCCGCAGGGTCAGGGTGGCGTCCCCCTCGATCGCCTTGCGGTCGGGAAAAACCTTGACCTTCAGATCAACGTGCTCGATGGCCAGCGCCGCCTCTTCGGCCGGCATCTGGCCACCGGTGCCCAGGGTCAGGGCGGTGGTCTCGGCCGGCTTGGCCGGCGCTGCGGCCTGGGCGCGAGCGACTTGAGCGGACGTGGCCAAGGTTAGCAGGGATGCCGCGCACAGGGCGGCGGTCCGACGAAGATGGATGTTCACCCGCAACTCCCCTCAACCCGACAATCACGGGCCGCATAATTTCAGCGACATGGGTAAGCGCGGTCGCGCCGCGCGCCAAGGGCGAAGTTTCGGGGGGAGTTCTGCCGAAGTTCCAGCGAACGCCGGTCAGATCTTCTCGCTAATCTTGATCGCCGCCCGGCAGCCGGCGCGGATCACCGCCGACAGCAGTGGATAGGCCGGCGCCTCCAGGGCGCCTTCCGCGATAGCGATCTCCTTGTGGGCCAGTTCGTCGTCGCGGAACTGGCTGAGTTCGGCGGCCAGGGCGGGGTCGCGGACCTCAAGCTCGGCGATCTGCCCGGCATAGTGCTGTTCGATCACCGTCTCAACCGCCTCGGTGCAGGCGTGGGCGGCTTTCTCACCCAGCAGAGCCGTGCCCGCGCCCAGGGCGAAGGCGGCGGCGCGCCAGACCGGCGACATCAGGGTGGGGCGCACGCCGTGTTCGCCCAGCAGTTGGTCAAAGCGGCTGAGATGGACCTGCTCGTGGCCCTCCATGTCCTTCAGCTGGCCCGCGATCCGCTCGCGCCCGGGGGCGTTGCGCATCACCGTTTGCTGGCCGCGATAGATGTGCACCGCCGCCAGCTCGCCCGCCTGATCGACCCGCAGGATCTCGGCCAGGCGCGCCTTCTGGGCGCCGAGACCGGGGCGGGGTGGCACAGGCTGGCTCATCTCAGACGGCCTTGGGTTTGCGAAGAGCGGCGAAGACCGAGGCGACGGCCAGGCCCAGCGAGATCAAGGCGTTCCAGCCCGCCATCGACAGGCCCAGAAAGACCCAGACAGCCTTTTCGCAGGATGGGGCGGCGACCTTGGCGCCCTTCAGCATGGCGATCAGGTCGTCGGTCGAGGCCGCGCCGCCAGCGGCGCAGGCCGCGGGACCAGGCCACCACTTCCATTCCGCCCCGGCGTGATAGGCCGCCAGGCCGGCGCCATAGAGAAAGCCGACGCCCAGCAACAGGATCAACGGTCGGCGCACCTTGTCCGCCCAGGCCGTGCGCGACAGCACGACGGCGACCGCCGCCACGGTCCCGGTCACCCAATAGACCTCGCGTTGCTTCAGGCACATCAGGCACGGGGCCAGCTTGCCGAAGGTCTCGAAGGCATGGGCGACGCCGAGCATGAAGGCGCAGGCGGCCAAGGCCAGCAGCGGCCAGTGCGCGACGGCCAGGTCCAGCGGGCCTCGCATCGGCGGGGCCGTGGCGAGCGCTTCGCCCGCCGGCCCCGTCGCGCGGATTTCGCTGGCCTTCGGTTCGCCGTTCTCGAGGCTGTCGATCGTCATGCCGCGCAGGCTCCGCCGCTGCTTCCCCCCAAGAAGTGGCTGGCCGCGAGGCCGATGACAAGGAGGGCGACGAGAATGGCGGCGAACAGGGCCAAGCGTTTTTCGATGACCGGCATCATGGCCGGGCCGAATTTCTTGACCACCCAGGCGACCAGGAAGAAGCGGGCCGAGCGGGTAATCGTCGAGGCGATGATGAACATCGGGAAGCTGAAGGCGGCCAAGCCTGACGCAATGGTCACCAGCTTGTAGGGAATGGGTGTCAGGCCCTTGGCCAGGATCACCCAGACGCCGTATTGGTCATACCAGCACTTGAATTCGTCCATCCCGCCAGCGTGGCCGGTGACGGTCATCATCCAGACGCCAACCGGCTTGAGGAAGAATCCGATCGCATAGCCCAGGCACCCGCCCAGCACCGAGCCCAGGGTGCAGATCGCCGCGTAGCGCCAGGCGCGGTCGGGTCGGGTCAGCACCATCGGGGCCAGCATCACGTCGGGCGGGATGGGAAAGAACGAGCTTTCGGCGAACGAGACGGCGAAAAGGCCAAGCGGGGCGTGGCGCGAGGCGGCCAGGCCCATGACCCAGTCATAGAGACGACGCAGCATGGAAGCTCCGAAATGAGGACGCGCCGTAGCTAGCAGGGGGCCACGGACTTGTCGCGGCGGTTCACGCGATCGCGTGCAATCCTATTGGAATTGCCGGCCTGGATGGCTATCACGCGCGTTCGATGGCTTTTGCCGTCCACATTGTTCGAAAGACCGTCCCATGAGCGATACGCCCCCCGATCACCTGGCCTCCAACCCGAGCAGCCCGCATCATGACGCCAGCGTGCTCGAACGCGGGGTGGGGATCGTCTTCAACGGGGTCGAGAAGACCAATGTCGACGAGTATTGCATCAGCGAAGGCTGGATCCGCGTCACCGCCGGCAAGGCCGTCGATCGCAAGGGCAATCCGATGACCATCAAGCTGCAGGGCGTGGTCGAGCCGTACTGGCGCAACGACAACGCTGAAGAGGCCTGAGACATGGTCCCGCGCCGCTTGATCGACCTTCCCGGCTTCGCCGACCTGGAGACCCGGGCGCTGATGAAGCCGTCGTTCGCCGAGCCGCAGGCGCGCGCGGAGTTTCCCGAGATCGATCAGCTGGCGCGCGACACCTTCGGTCTCACGGCCGACGAGGCCGCCGCCATCCCCGATCCGGAGGGCTGGGACGGCATTGACGTCAAGGCGATGCGCGACCAGGCCGACGCATTCGAGCTTGAGGGCTGGGACGTCACCGACGACAAGCGCCGGCCATTGCGGATTCTGGGCCATTTCAGCCATCCGCTGTGGCTGGCCTTGCGCGGAGTGGCCGGCCATCTGCCATTCGCGCCCGAGCCGGACGAACACGATCCTTCGGCCACTTCCCTGGCGGCCGAAGCGGCCAAGTTTCGACGCGACAAGCGGTAAGGCGGGCGCCGCTACTTCTTCTTGCCGAGCTCGGCGGCGATGTCCTTGATCGAATTGCCGACCTTGCGGTGGGCGGCGACGATCTGGTCGCGGGTCACACCCCAGCGTTTGCACCAGTATTCCACCTGGTGGCGCTCACGCGGATCAAGCCGGTCCTCGTCGCGGAAGTCGCGCTTGCCCTTCGGAATACCCATCGCCGTGTCTCCTCGTCGTGCGCAGCGCCTATCCTGCACGCGAAGCGTTGTCGAGCTAATGGCGCGATACGACAACGGACCTGGAGATCGATCTTGAGCGACCCCGACCCCGACCTCGAAGCCATGGCTCAGGACGAGCTGTCGCGCGCCATGACCCTGACCTGGCGAGACCTCAACAAGGTGATTCCCTGGGGCGACACGTTCGAGGGCGTCTCGCCGGCCGGCCGGAATGTCGAGGTCGAGCGAAACTATCTTTGGGCGACGCAGAGCGGCGGAGACATTCTGTGCGAAGTGGCCGTCTACGGCGGTCCTAGCCGCTACGACCAGGGCGCCAAGGCGCGCGGCGTGATTTCCCGACCTTTCGCGTAACCTTGGTCGTGCAACTCGGCTCCGCTTGCGTTAACCCTATCACTCTTGATGTCTGATGCTGGAGGGGGCGCGGTGTACCAGTCAGAGTTTCCTGTCGAGACGCCGGTGCCGATCTTCGATCCCACCCTCCTGGCGGGGATCGCCCTCGTCGTGGCGGCCGTGGCCATTCTCACCTATTATGTCGGCAAGCATGTGGGCGGTCGTGGCCGCGACGACCGCTGGCGCGACGTGCCCAGGATCATCCACGAGGCGATCAAGCTCAAGTGCGTGGCGGCTACCAGCGCGCCCTCGGGCGAGCTGTTCTGGAAGGCTCAGGATCTGGTCGAGGAAGTCCAAAGGCGGGTCGGGCCGATCCTGATGTTCGGCGGACCCTGCGCAAAGGCGCTGAAAGGCGTCTCCGAGGCGCTCAAAGGAGAGCCGGTCGAGGAAAAGCCCAAGGAAAAAGACAAGTCCAAAGGCGCGCACGACAAGAAGGACGACAAGCACGGCGGGCATGGCCATGGGCACGACGCTCACGGCGCCAGTCACAAGGCGGAAACCGAGCTGGAACTGACCGCGGCGAATGTCACCATCCTGGGCGGTCAGACCTTGGTGCTGACGGGGCGCCGTCCCGGACACGAGCCCGACCATGGACATGACGAACACAAGGACGAAGAGCCCAAGGTCCTTGACCACAAGGACTATGCTCGCCAAGTCCGTATGGCTGTCGTGGAATTTTCCGATTTCTGGAGTCGCGGCGATTGCCTGAAAGAGCTGGAACGTTGCCAGAAGGTGCTGACTCATACCGACCCCACGCTAAAGCGCCTAAACGAGCGACGGTCGCACGAAGAGTTTTGAGCACGGCGGCGCCCCTTCCCTGGGCGTCCTCAAGGCCGGATGCGCAACCGGCGAGCGAAACGCGCAGTTTCCTTCCTCCGCGAACGGGCGCGATTGAGCCGCGCCAACTGGCTGGGCCAAATCGATCCCAGTCGACGCGAGCGGACGCAAGAGTCGCGGGCGTCTGGAGGACAAAAGGAAGGACGGCATGGCCGCTACGGTCTCACAGATGATTCCCGCCCCGCCCGAAGGCGCGCCCGAGCACGTCTCGCTGGCGGACTATCTGCCCTACCAGCTGGTCATCGCCGCCAACGCGGTCACCAAGCTGATCGCCCGCGCCTATGAGGACCGCTTTGGCCTCAGCATACCGCAATGGCGCCTGATGTCGGTTCTGGCCGAGGGGCCGCTGACCCAGCAGGCGGCGGTGACCAAAACCGCCATGGACAAGGTGCGGGTCAGCCGCGCCGCTCAGGATCTCGTCGAGCGTCGCCTGGCTGTCCGCCTCAGCAACCGCATCGACCGCCGCTCGCACAGCCTCGAGCTTACCGCCGCCGGCCGCCGCCTGTTCGCCGAGATCGTGCCCATGGCCCGCGCCTACGAGGCGGCCTTGCTCGCGGGCCTCGCGCCGGGCGAGGTCGCGACGCTTAAGCGCCTGCTGGGACGTCTCGAGATCGCCGCTGGCACGCTCTACGGGGCCGATACCGCGCCAGGCTAGTGGGCCCAGATCCACGGTTCGGACGATCGCGTGTGGAAAGCGCCTCAAGGCGTCTGGAAGTTCACGCCCGCCTTTGCTAGGAAGCACTCCCCTCGCCGAGACGCCCTGACGTCCGGCTTTCTGAAATGGGGACACGGCCTTGCTCTCAAGCGGGCCGGCGCCGTGCGGGCGTGGTGGAACTGGTAGACGCGCCGGACTCAAAATCCGGTTCCGAAAGGAGTGCCGGTTCGACCCCGGCCGCCCGCACCATAATCTTTCGACAGCGGCCGCCTAAAGCAAGCCGCGCGATGTAGGAATCGCACGGCTTGCTTTAGACTTTTGTTTTCGCATCGCTTTTGCGGAAAACCGGTGGCCACTTTTCCGCGCGATGCTCTAGGCTCACCGTCCCGGATCGAAGTCCGGCGTTTGGGCCGTCACATAGGCCTCCCAGCCCGCGCGATCATGGAAGTCGAGGCCTTTGTCCCAGGCCGAGCCCATGTAGTAGACGAACGGCTTGCCGGGCTCGACCTTGATCAGGACCAGGTAGTTGTCGGCGTCCTGGCGCACCTCGACCAGGGCCTTGGGATCCACCATCAAGGCGACACCCATCGTGCCTTTCACCGGATCGGTCGGCTCCCAGTAGGAGACGCGGCCCCTCGCCAGGTCCTTGGTGAGCGCGCCGCCTGCGCCCTGATGCGTGGCCTTGCGCTTGCTGATGCCGATGCCGATCACCAGCGGGCCGGGCTTGTCGGAGCTGATGGTCGAGACCATCCGCGTGAAGTTTGAGCCCAGCGGCAGGGTGAAGGTGCGGGTCTCCCAGACCTTGCGATCCACATCGACCGGCCAAGGCGCGTAACTCACCTTGAAGGAGGCCACGTCGTCGCCGGTCTTGAGGATCTCGTAGGACTTCCAGTTGCGCGACACCCACAGCTTGTTGTCCTGCCAGACGCCCAGCCCGCCCGCGCCGCGAAAGGTGTTGACGTCGTAGAAGTCCAGCCCCTCGCCGTGGAAGTCGTGCTGTTTTCCGGTCTTCAGCTGGCGCTCCATGAACGGCCAGCGCACCAGCTTGCCCCAGGCGTCTATGCCGGAGGTCGAGGGCGGCTCATAGGCCTGCAGGGCGGGGCCGTAGATGCGATGGGCCGTGCGGTCGTTTTCCCAGAGGATGTCGTCGTAGCGATCGGGCGCGTAGCTGACGACGGCGCGGGGCTTCTGGCCGTCGGCGTCGGGCTTGACCAGGACCGGCTCCACCAAGGGTGGCAGGGTCGGCGCGGCTTGGGCGATGGCGAGGGCGGCAATAGCCAGGGACGCCGCCAGGGCGAGGGTGAGAATCCGCTTGGACATGGAGTGATCCCGTTTCTCTAGATTTCGGTGCGGCGTGCCAGTTCGCGGCGCTGTTCCGCCATTTTCTGGCGGGTCTGTTGCAAGGCGTCCTGCTCAGCCAAGGCCAGCAGGTCGTCGATCACCTGGGCCAGGTGAAAATGGATCGCCTGGCGCGCGGCCCTGGGATCGCGTTGGCGCAGGGCCGCGACGATCTGGCGATGCTCGTCTATGAAATCACCCCCGCCATTGCTGCGGGCGCGGCGCAGCAGGGCGGCGCAGGCTGGGGATTGCTGGCGCAGGGTCCACAGGTCCTCGACACCGGCCTCGATGGCGGCGTTGCAGGTGGCGCGGGCGATGGCGAGGTGGAACGCCTGCTCCAGGCGCTCGACCTCGTCGGGCGAGACGCAGCGCCCCATCTGGACGACCAGTTGGTCAAGGTGGGCGAGGTGTTCGCCGGCGATGGTGGCGGCCGACAGGGCGCAGGCCTCGCCCTCGAACAGTCGCCGCGCCTCGGTCAGTTCCAGCGCGCCAACCTCCAGGTCAGCGGTGTCCTCGACCACCGGGGAGGCGTTGACATAAACGCCCGAGCCCTGCCGCGCCTCGACCAGGCCCTGGAACTCCAGGGCGATCATGGCGTCGCGGATGGTGGGCCGGCTGACGCCGAAGTCATCCGCCAATTCGCGCTCGGACGGCAACTTGTCGCCCGGTCCATATCGGCCTTCGCCAATGGCGGTGGCGATTGCCCGAGCAATCTGCTGATAGAGCTTTTGAGGATCGGCGGAGCGGGTCATGTCGATCATCCTAGCGGGGGCGAGAGGCGGAGCAACCGAGCTCACGGCTGCGCCGCGCTCCCGGGCGCAGGCGACAGCCGAGAGACCTCGCTGGCCGCCAGCAGGAAGGCGCCGACGCCGTAGAGCTGGGTGTCGTCGGGACCTACCTGGTCGGGCGCCGCGCCCACGCGCTGCACCCAGCCCAGCTTGCCGTCGGGCTCGACCGCCGAGACGAGCGCGCTCCAGCCCTTGTCGATCGCTGGGCGGTAGCGGGCGGCCGGCAGCACCCCGTGGTTCACGCCCCAGGCCAGGCCGTAGACGAAGAAGCCGGTGCCGCTGGTCTCCGGCGTCTGTTGTGGCTCCAGCAGCGAAACCGGCCAATAGCCCTGCTCGCCCTGCAAGGTGACGATCTTGGTCGCCATCTGCCTGAACAGCGCCTCGTAGCGCGGGCGGCTGGGATGGTCCTTGGGCAGGTCCTGCAGGATGCGGGCGACGCCGGCGAAGGCCCAGCCATTGCCGCGCCCCCAGAAGATCTTGGCCCCCGCGTCGCTGCGCTTGGCGATGAAGCGGCTGTCACGGAAATAGAGGTGGTCGTTCTGGTCGTAGAGCAGGCTGGTGGTCGCCCAGAACTCGCTGTCGGCAGGGGCCAGGTAGCGCGGATCGCCTGTCTCCTTCGACAGGGAGATCCAGGTGGGCGGGGCCATGAAGATGGCGTCGCTCCAGCACCAGCGGGCCTGGCAATAGGGATCACCGCCCTGGGGGGGCTTGGCCTCGAAACCCAGATCGACGCTCGAAGGGCTGGCCAGGACGGTGTCGAAGCGGGCGCGGACCGGGGCCAGCTTGGCGGGGTCATGGGTGCGGGCGGCGGCCCAGACCCAGACCGCGCCGGTGGCGTCGGCATCGGCGTGGCGCGGGCGCTTGTCGAAGCCCCAGCCCTCGGCCTGGCCGTGGGCGAGGATGGCGTCGGTGTATTTGGGCGCCTTGGCGGCGTCGGCATAGGCGGTCAGGCCGATATAGAACGCCGCCTGGATCCAGTCGCGGGGCGCCTCGGTGTCGCGCCGAAACTGCGAGGCGGGCACGTAATCGAAATTGTCCATGTGGCTCAACTGCCAGTCGGCGACGCGCGCGCCCTCGACCAGGGCCGAGCTCTGAACGGCGGCGCCAGGCTTGGCGGGCGTCGCGGCGCAGGCTTGCAGCAAACCGATCAGGGCCGCCGCGACCAGAAATGCTCCCAACAGGCGTCGCGGCATCGTGTCGTCTCCCTAGGTCGTCTTGTTCTTGTCGGTCCTGCCAACCCGCTTCAGCGCAGATCGGCCAGGCTGAAGGTGTCCATGTCGTCGAAGTCCAGGTTCTCGCCGCCCATCGACCAGACGAAGCGGTAGTCGGCCGTGCCAACGCCGCTGTGCATCGACCAGCTAGGCGAGAACACCGCCTCGCCGTCGTCCATGAATACCGTGCGCGGTTCGGAAGGCTCACCCATGATGTGCATCACCCGGGCCGGGGCGGCGTCGAAATACATGTAGATCTCGCTGCGGCGCCCGTGGGTTTGGGGCGGCATGGTGTTCCACACACTGCCGGGTTCAAGCTCGGTGAAGCCCATCACCAGTTGGCAGGTCTCGACGATGCCGGGGCGGATGCTCTGGCGGATCACCCGGCGGTTGGCGGTCTTCTGATCGCCGGCCTGGATGACGCGCGCCTCGTCCTTGCGCACAAGGCGATTGGGATGGGTCGCGTGGGCGGGATAGCTGACAAAGTAGAACTTGGCGGGATCCTCCGGCGCGCCGCCGCCAAACACCACGTCGCGCACCCCGCGGCCGATATAGAGACTGTCGTGGCGGTCCAGATCGTGGCGAACGCCGTCCAGGCTGATCCAGCCTGCGGCGCCGATATTGACGACGCCCACCTCGCGGCGTTCGCAGAAATAGCTCGCCGCCAGGCGGCGATCGGTGGGCAGGGCCAAGGAAGCGCTCAGTGGCATGGCGGAGCCGACGACAGCGCGGTCGACCTCGACATAGGTCATGGAGACCTCGCCTGGTCTGAACAGGTCGCTGATGACGAAGGTATCGCGAATCGCTCGCGCCGGCATGCGGCGCAGTCCCTCCCGGTCGGTGCTGGGACGCAGGTTCATGCCGTCGGAGGGTGTCATCAGCCGCGTTTCAAGTTGTGGACGCGAGCGCTGGCGACGTGGTCACTCCTGAAGTCGTTGCGAGCCTGGTTCATGCGCCCTCACTGATGTGACCAATTTGGTATTACCAATTAGCGGCGAGATGGAAAAGCTAAATGACCATCTCCTTGCCAATTTCGCGAAGCCGAAAGGGAGGTCAGCACGCCGATCGGCGTGAAAGCTCAAACAAGTCAACATACAGGCTGGATATAACGTTGATTTCAGCCCTGGCTTGGCAAGTTACATTTCCGTTCGTCATTTTGGTCTGACCAAGTTGACGCCAAAAAATGGCCGGAGCAACCGGTGGGGCGTCCACGAGGGAGGGGAAGCATCATGAATATCCAACGGGCTTTGTTGCCTTCACGGCCGTGATCGCGGTCGCCAACAACCTGCTCGACCAGCGTTAGGCCTAGGGCCTGGGGAATGGCGCGTCGGGCTACAGCAACCCGGCGATCCCGACCGCCTTGGGCCGCACCTGGTTCACCGGCTGCGGCGCCTTCCGCGACTTCGGCGCGCGCCTGGACGTGAACTTCTAGAGCATTTCCCGACCTGACTGCGTCAGGCCGTGAGCTCTAATCTTCTGTTTTGAAGCATTTTTCGTCACGCGAACCGGAACCACTTCGCTCGAAAAATGCTCTAGCGCGCGTTTGGCTTACATGGAAGCGACCGCTCTAATCTCCGTCTTCCCGGCGAAGGCCAAGATCCATATTCATCCTGAGCGGCTCGTGAGCTTCACCTGGGCCCGCCCTTCGCCGGAGAGACGGGGATTTTGGACGACGGTTTGATCTGAAGCAAATTCACTCTCGGACTCTTCACGACCCTGCCGGCCGGACCTGTTCGCGGGTCCGGTGGTCTTCCGCCTGAGGCTACTTGGCGGCGCTGGCGGCTCTCAGGGCGATTTCCTCGCGCTTGCTGGCCAGGCGCTCGCGGGTTTGTTCCATGGCTTCCAGCTCGGCGGTCAGCAGCAGGTTCTCGATCAAACCGCCCAGGTGGGTCTGCATGGCGGCGCGGGCGGCCTTGGGGTCGCGGGTGCGAAGGCTCTCGATGATGTCCTGATGCTCGTCGTTCAGCGGCCGCTTGCGCACGTGCCGGGCCTTTTCCAGCATCTGCATGCACAGACGCGACTTGTAACGCAGGTCCCAGGTGTTCTCGACCACGCGGACGATCGCGCTGTTGCGGGTGGCCTGGGCGATGGTGATGTGGAACTGGCGGTCGGCCAGTTCCGACTGTTCCTTGGTCGATTCCTCGCTGTTCATCTCGGCCAGAAGCGTCTCGAGATAGACCAGTTCCTCCTCGGTGATCAGCGTGGCGGCCAAGGCGGCGGCCTCGCCCTCGAACAGGCGGCGCGCCTCGGCCTGGTCGAAGGCGCCGATATCGAGGTCGCGCGGGATTGGTGGTTGCGGACCGGGCTGGCGGACATAGACGCCCGAGCCCTGCTTGGCCTCCAACTGGCCGCGCATCTCCAGGGCGATGACCGCTCGGCGCACGGTGGGCCGGCTGACGCCGAACTCCTCGGCCAGGTCGCGCTCGGAGGCCAGGCGCTGGCCGGGCAGGTAGCGGCCGTCGGCGATGGCCTGGCCGATCGACGCGGCCACGCGCTGGTAGAGGCGCAAAGGATTGGCGGTCGGCGTCGTCATGTTGTCTTGAGGCCCTCTCGACGCGGCTATCTTAGGCGGCGTCGAGAGGGAAGGGTAGGGCGGCTAGTCGGCAGGCGGCGGAGCGCCGCCGCTTTCCATGGCTTTCCTGGTCAGCCAGATGCAGGGGATCAGCAGCACTGTCAGCCAGGCCGAGGCGCGGAAGAAGTCGAGGGTGGCCAGCAGATAGGCCTGGTTGACCACCTGGCCGGTGGCCGCGCCCACCGCCTGGGCATGGCTCATGCCCACCGCCTGCATGTGCTCCACCGCCGCCAGCCAGGCCGGATCGTTGGAGCTCATGGTTTCGGCGATACGGGTCTGGTGCGCCGCTTCGCTGCGGTCCCAGATCGTGGTGGTCAGGGAGGCGGCGAAGCTGCCGGCGGTGATCCGCGAGAAGTTCGACAGGCCCGAGGCCGACGGCAGTTGCTGGGGCGGCACGCCATTGAGCGAGATGGTGACCATCGAGATGAAGAAGGTGCTCATCGCCACCCCCTGCACCAGCATCGGCCAGACCAGGGCCTTGAAGTCGACGTCTGGCGTGAAGCCCGAGCGCATGTAGAACGACAGGGCAAAGGCGGCCATCGACAGGGTGGCGGTCCAGCGGGCGTCGACCTTCTGCATGATCCGCGCGCGCTATGAGGGCGGCCTTTCGACCTACCAGAACGTGCTGATCGCCGAGCAGGCCGTGCTGACCAACCGCGCGACGGCCGCGCGGTTCTTGCCCCAGAAGTCCAACTCCCAGCTGAAATCGAGGCTGAGGCGGCCGTCGTCATTATAGCCTTGAGGCACGAAGTCGGGGGGGATCCCGTTGTTGTAACTCTGCTTGGCCCGCTCGGCGCCGGCGGCGGCGCTGAGGCTGGGCAGCTGCGCGGCCCTGGCCTGATTGGCCAAGGCCTGCGCCCGTCGCAGTCGCGCTTGAGCCTGGGCGAGGGTGGGCGAGCCGTTCAGGGCCTCGTCGACCAAGCCGTCCAGCTGGGGGTCGCCATAGGCCTTCCACCAGCTGTCGCCAGGCCAGGCGCCCTCGGGCGCTGAGAGGGTCTGGGCCGTCGCGTAGGTGTCAGGAGCCTGGGCCAGGCGAGCCGCGGTCGGGGCCGGCATCGTCGCGCAGGCGCTGGTCAGCAGAGCCGCCAACAGGATGGCGACGGTGACGCCGACCTCGCCAGACCGTGGCTTCCTGCAGGCGAAGAGCATGTCCAGGGCATTCGTGGTCATGGGGGTAGCCGGCTTGAATTGACCGTACCGTACGGTCATATAACTGGTTGTATGTAACCCGAAGCTTGACGGGATCGAGGGGCGACCCCTCTTGATCGAAAAAGAACGATGCAGGACACAAAGCCGCGCCTTAATCGAGACGCCCGCCGTGAGGCCATCCTCGACGTCGCTCGCGACGTCTTCCTGAAGGAGGGCTACGCCAACGCGTCGATGTCCACGATCGCCGCGCGGCTGGGCGGCTCGAAGGGCACGCTCTACAACTACTTCAAGAACAAGGAGCAGTTGTTCGCCGCCTATGTCGTACGCCACTGCGCCTGGCAACGCGACGCCATGTTCGAGATCTCGTCTGAGATCGACGACATCCGCGCCGCCCTGACCAAGGCGGGCCGCACCTATCTGTCGATCGTGCTGAGCGATTTCAGCATGGCCAATTTCCGGGTGATCGTCGCCGAGGCCGAGCGCACGCCGGAGATCGGCCAGGCATTTTACGAAACCGGGCCCAAGAGCGGGGGACTGCTGCTGGGCGCGATCCTCCAAAAGGCCGCCGATACAGGTCAGTTGAAGCTGGCCGATCCCGTCCACGCCGCGCAGCAGTTCATCGGCCTGTGCCAGAACCGCCTGATGAAGGCCCGCCTGTGTAACGCCATGGCCGAGCCGACCGCTGCGGAAATCGACGGCGAGGTGCTGCCCGCCGTCGATGTGTTCCTCGCGGCCTACGGACGGGAACGCTAAGGCGAGCGATTTCCGCTTGGCGCGCGGCGCTTAAGGCGGCACTTGAAGCGCCGAACACGCGTTCCAGGAGGTTAGCCGGCCATGCCAGGCGTCACGATCGTCGACCACCCGCTGGTGCGGCACAAGCTGACCAAGATGCGCGACAAGGACACCTCCACCAAGACGTTCCGCGCCCTGATGCGCGAGACCGCCACCCTGCTATGTTACGAGGTCACCCGCGAACTGGCGACCCATACCGTGCGCATCGAGACCCCCGTCGCGCCCACGGACGCCGAGGTAATCGCCGGCAAGAAGCTGGTCTTCGCCCCGATTCTGCGCGCGGGCCTGGGCATGGCCGAGGGCATGCTCGACCTGGTGCCCTCGGCCCGCGTGGCCCACATCGGCCTGTTCCGCGATCCGGCCTCGCTGGAGGCGGTCGAGTATTATTACAAGACGCCCGAGGATATCGCCGACCGCCTGGTCATCGTCGTCGATCCGATGTTGGCCACTGGCCACACGGCGATCGCCGCCGTCGCCCTCCTCAAGAAGTCCGGCGTCACCGATCTGCGCTTTGTCTGCCTGGTGGCCTCGCGCCAGGGCGTTGAGGCCCTGCGCGCCGCCCATCCCGACGTCGCGATCTGGACGGCGGCGGTGGATGCCGAGCTCAATGACCACGGCTATATCGTGCCGGGCCTGGGTGACGCCGGAGATCGAACCTTCGGCACCCGCTAAACCTGGACGGGAGGTCGCTTCCGCCAGCCTGAGTCGCGCGTTAAGGCTTTCGCATGCCCGTCGCGCCCTTGATTTTTGTCGTTGACGACGACGCCGTCACCTTGGAACTGATTCAGATCGGACTGGAGGCCGACGGCATGGCGGTGCGCACCTTTGGCTCGGTGGCGGCGGTGCTGCCGGCCCTGGCGCGTGAGACGCCGGCTCTGCTGCTGCTCGATGTGCGCATGCCCGGCCAGAGCGGGCTGGACGGCCTGAAGGCGGTCAAGGAATCCCTCGATGGCGCGGGCCTGCCTGTGCTGATGCTGACGGGGGATGGCCGGCTGGACCGCATCGTCCAGGCCATGCAGCTAGGCGCGGCGGGTTATGTGATGAAACCCTTCAGCGCCCAGCAACTGGCCGCCAAGGTGCGCGAGACCCTGGCCGTCTAGAACGGCCACCAACTCCGCCACCAGTTCACGAGGCCGTCCCAGAAGCTGGTGACGCGCGCCATCGGTGAAGGCGCGACCGCGGACTCGGGCGGCGGGGCGGGCACGAACCAACTGGGCGCGGCCGGTGGAGCGCAGTTCATTTGCATGCCTACGCCCTTCAAATAGCCGCGCCGCACGCCGCCCGCCCGCACCGCCGCCTGAACGGCCCTGTCATGTTTAGCCGCGCCGGTCAGTTTGCGGATCCAGCCTCGGAACGGCAGGACGTTCTGGGTGGTGTGACGCACCTCGCCCACGCCCGCGCCCCAGGCGGCGTCGGCGACCTTTTTGCCGCGCGAGCGCCCGTCAGGCGGTGGGGCTTCGTCGAGATCGCGGCCCAGGGCCGCGTCCAGCCGGCCGATCTCGCCGGCTATGCCTTCGCAACGCTCCAGGCCCTCCATGTCATAGGGCTTGGCGACGGCGCGCTGCAGAACGGCGGGGATCTGGGCCTGCTTGAGGTTCAGGTCCTCCAGCGGCGCGGCGACCGCGTCGCGCATCGTGTCCCTGTGCTCCATCGTGCCGGGATCGGCCGCCAAGGCGGAGCTGGCGAGCAGGGCGGCGGACACCAGGGTCGGAATAAGCAGTCTGCGCATGTCGCCGAGATCGCCTGTCTTGGCCGGAGCGCGCAAGCGGATTCGCGACCTAGGGGCGGCAGCCCACGATGCCGTCCTTCACCACGAAAGACCACGGCCTGGCTCGCCGCGATGTCCTTGGTCGGATCCCCAGTCACCGCGACGATGTCGGCGATGGAGCCGGGCTTCAGCCGGCCCAGGTCGTCCTGGCGGCGCAGCAGCTTGGCGGGGATAGGCAGCGCTCGATCCCCACAAAATCCCCTCTACAACCTCAGTAAATTCAATGGCTTATAAAATAATCAGCGTCACAAACCCTGGCGCGTTCAAGACCCTCTGATAATGGTCCCACCTGAAAGCACGGGAAGGGCGTCCGGCCGGCGACCGAGCGGCTTTCAGGGGGGGGCGAGCGGGAAGTGCTCGCCGGTGGTCTTCAGTGACGCCTCGGGCGTCCAGGTCAGGTTCCCTGCAACATGGGACGAAGCCCTGGCGACGAGGGACCGGCGATCGTGGCAGGTGCGGGCTGAAATCGCCCG
Source organism: Caulobacter sp. DWP3-1-3b2 (assembly GCF_049896325.1). NCBI lineage: Bacteria > Pseudomonadati > Pseudomonadota > Alphaproteobacteria > Caulobacterales > Caulobacteraceae > Caulobacter > Caulobacter sp. DWP3-1-3b2. The sequence continues at coordinate 15,609 of NZ_JAFCUB010000037.1, read as the reverse complement.
CACGGTCCGGAGGGGTTAGCCGCCCTTCCGCCCGCCGGGGGCCCACTTCGGAAGCGGGTTAAGACCCCGCGCGCCGATGGCTCCCGTCTGAAGGCCGCGCGAAGCGTCCGACCTTGTCGAAACGGTATTCAAAATCAAAGCTATTCCGGGCGAGGCCCGGGCGCTTCGCACCCTTCCCAACCTTCAGCGGCGGTCCGCCTGAAGCGGCGAAACCGTGTTCAGGTCCTCTCCACAGGGGGAGGCCTTGGGCGCGATTCAGATTTCCTGGTTGTACTTGCCGACGCGGTCGCCCAGGCGAGGCTTTACCTCTTGGCGGAAGAGGGCGCGCATGTCGTCCTCGGACTGTGTGCTCTCGACCACCACGACGATCTCCGGCTTGTTGGACGAGGCGCGGACCAGCACCCACGAGCCGTCTTCCAGGTGCACGCGCACGCCGTTGACGGTGATGACCTCGGTGATCTTCCGGCCCAGGATCGAACCGCCGGCCGCGAACAGGTCCTGGTATTCCTTCACCACATCGTCGACGACGCCGTACTTTACCTCGTCGCCGCAGTGCGGGCTCATGGTCAGGGAGGTGAAGGCCACCGGCAGGGCCTTGCGCATGTCCGAGAGCTTCAGGCCGGGATTGCGATCGAGCATGGAAAGGATCGCGGCGGCCGCGGTCAGGCCACAGTCGTAGCCGTAGCCGAGGTCGCCGTTCATAAAGAAGTGGCCGCTCTTCTCGAACCCGGCCAGGGCGCCCAGCTCGGCGCTCTTGCGCTTGATGTAGCTGTGACCCGTCTTCCAGTAGATCACCTTGCAGCCATGGGCCGCCAGGACCGGGTCGGTGGCGTAGAGACCCGTGGACTTCACATCGACCACGAAAATCGCGCCAGGATTCAGGGGCGCCAGGTCGCGGGCCAGCATCAGGCCGATCTTGTCGGCGAAGATCTCCTCGCCCTCGTCATCGACCACCCCGCAGCGGTCGCCGTCGCCATCGAAGCCGAAGGCCAGGTCGGCGCCGTGCTCGCGAACGGCCGCGGCCATCGAGTGCAGCATCTCGACATCTTCCGGGTTCGGATTGTACTTCGGGAAGGTGTAGTCGAGCTCGGTGTCCATGCCGACGACCTCGGACACGCCCATGCGCTGCAGGGCGTCGACGGCGAAGGCTCCGGCCGTGCCGTTACCGCAAGCGGCGACCACCTTCAGGGGGCGGGTGATCTGGGCGCGCTTGGCGACGTCGGCGATGTAGCGCTCGGCCTCGCCCTCGACGCGGATCAGCTTGCCGCCGTCGCGCTCGACGAACTGGCCGCCCAGCACGATGTCGCGAAGCCGGCCCATCTCATCGGGGCCGAAGGTCAGGGGGCGTTGGGCGCCCATCTTTACCCCGGTCCAGCCGTTTTCGTTGTGGCTGGCGGTGACCATGGCCACGCAGGGAATGTCCAGGTCGAACTGGGCGAAATAGGCGGTAGGCGACAGGGCCAGGCCAATGTCGTGAACCTCGCAGCCGGCGCTGATCAGGCCCAGCATCAGGGCGTTCTTGATCGAACTCGAATAGGAGCGGAAGTCGTGGCCAACCACGATCTTCGACAGGCCCAGCTCCTGGATATAGGTCCCCAGGCCCAGGCCCAGCGCCTGGATGCCCAGCAGGTTGATGTCAGGCCCAAACAGCCAGCGCGCGTCGTATTCGCGAAATCCCGTCGCCTTGACCAAGGGCTCGTTCTCGTAGGCGGCGGTGTTGGGGACGAGATCGGTGCGGGGGATTGAGAACATCGGGCTCGCTCGATTAGGGAGTGCTACGTTTAGCCGCGTCGCCGGTGGTTGGATAGCAGGTTCGCGTTCAGATAACGCCGGCGCGCAGAAGGTCGTGCACATGCAGGATGCCGACTGGGCGTTTCTGGTGGACCACGAACAACACCGTGACGCGTCGATCGTTCATCACCTTCAGGGCCTCGGCCGCCAGGGCGCCGGGGGCAATCGTCAGGGGAGCGCGGGTCATGACCTCGCCGGCGGTGTGGCTCATCAGCCCATCCATGTGGCGACGCAGGTCACCATCGGTGATCAGTCCGCTGAGCGTTCCGTCGGGCGCGACCACGCCGACAGCGCCGAAACGCTTTTCGCTCATCATCAGCAGGGCTTCGGACATCGGCGCGGCTTCGCGGGTCAGCGGCAGTTCGTCGTGATCGTGCATCAGGTCGCCGACCGTGCGCAGCATGGCGCCCAGTTTGCCGCCCGGATGGAAGACGCGGAAGTCGCTGGCGGTGAAGCCGCGACGTTCCAGCAAAGCGACGGCCAGGGCGTCGCCCAGAGCCATTTGCAGTGTGGTCGAGGTGGTCGGGGCATTGACCTCGGCGGTGGCCTCCGGCGCATCGGGCAGCAGCAGCAGGATGTCGGCGGCGCGGCCCAGCTGACTGTCGGCCATGGCGGTGATGGCGATCAGCGGGATCGCGAAGCGCTTGGCGTAGGCCAGGCTATCGGACAGCTCACGCGCCTCGCCCGACTTCGACAGGGCCAGCACGACGTCGCCCTGACCGATCATGCCCAGGTCGCCATGGCTGGCCTCGGCGGCATGCACGAACATCGCCGGCGAGCCGGTGGAGGCCAGGGTGGCGGCGATCTTGCGGGCCACGTGACCGGACTTGCCGATACCCGTGCAGACGACACGGCCCTTGGCGTCGAACAGGGTCTCGACGGCGCGGACGAACGAATCGCCGAGCGATTCGGATAACTGACTCAGCGCCTCGGCCTCGGCGTTGAGGACCCGCTGACCGACGACAATGGCGTCGAAGGCGCTCATGGGCGGCTCGGCGGGGCGACGCTGGCGGCGCGTGTCGCTTCGGCCTCTTGCCGGACGGCCGCGTCCTTCTCGCGCTGGATTTTCTGTCGCATCGCTGGCGTTTGCTGCAACGGCACGTCGCCCCATGGACCGGGCGATCGGTCGCCATAGCCCTGCGGCAGGATCATTGCGAGGGCGATCATGGCCAGGCCAATGAGCGCCATGAGGGGCATGAAGATGCGATCAGGCATGACCTGCCTATAGCACGCCCCATTTTTTTAGACAGAGAGAGGGGGGCGAGAGAAGGGCGTGGCGCTTGACGCAAGGTTCCGCGGGGCTTAGCCCGCCCTACGACACATCCTGGAGGCCCGATGCCCGTCCTCGTCCTGCTCCGCCATGGCCAAAGCCAATGGAATCTCGAAAACCGCTTCACCGGCTGGGTGGACGTTGATTTGACCGCCGAGGGCGAGGCCCAGGCCCGCAAGGGCGGCGAGCTGATCAAGGCCGCCGGCATCGATATCGACGAGGCCTATACCTCGGTCCAGACCCGGGCGATCCGTACCAACAACCTGGCCCTGGACGCGGCCGGCCAGAGCTTCGTGCCGGTCACCAAGGACTGGCGCCTGAACGAGCGCCACTACGGCGGCCTCACCGGACTGAACAAGGCCGAGACGGCCGAGAAGCACGGCGAAGAGCAGGTCACGATCTGGCGCCGTTCCTATGACATTCCGCCGCCGGAACTGGCCCCTGGCGGCGAATACGACTTCAGCAAGGACCGCCGCTATGCCGCCAAGGACCTGCCCTCGACCGAGAGCCTGAAGACCACCCTGGTCCGCGTCCTGCCCTATTGGGAAGCCGAGATCGCGCCCAAGCTGAAGGCCGGCGAGACGATCCTGGTCGCCGCCCACGGCAATTCTCTGCGGGCCATCGTCAAGCATCTCTTCAACGTGCCCGACAGCGAGATCGTCCATGTCGAGATCCCGACTGGCAATCCGCTGGTGATTGACCTGGACGCCGACCTCAAGCCGACCGGCGCTCGCTACCTGGACACGTCGCGCGCTCAGCCTCTGCCGGCCATCGGATGACGCTATCTTCGGGACGCCTGGGCAAGCTTGACCCTGGCGTCCCGAAGCAGTTGGAAACGCAGCGTTAATGCCGGACCGCGCATGCTGGTCGCTTAGCCCTTCGGGGAGACGACAAGAGCACCCATGAACGCCCCGCCCGCGGCAGGCCAAGAGCATCAGCGCCTGACGCAACACGAAGTGGATCTGATCTGCGCCAAGCACGACCGCCTATGGTCGGCTCGGCTCGGCGGAGCGCGCGCCGTGTTCGCCTTCTATGATCTTTCGGGCCTGTCGGTCACCGGCCGCAATCTGTGCGACGCCGACTTCACCGGGGCGCTTCTGGTCGGCTGCGATTTTCGCCGCACCAAGCTCGACAACGCCAGTCTCTACGGGGCCGATCTGCATGGTTCCGACTTGACCGACGCCTCGATGCGACGCTGCGACCTGCGCGGCTCCAGCCTGCGCGGCGCCAACCTGACCGGGGCCGACCTGTTCGAGGCCGACCTGCGTGAAGGCCAGATCGCTGCGGCCGACCGCAAGGAAGGCTACCGGGTCATTGAACCGGTGCAGCGCGAAGCCCAGGCCCATGGCGCGATCCTGGCGGGCGCCAACCTCGAACGTTCGCGCCTGTCTGGCATCATCGCCACCAAGGCCGACTTCAGCGACGCGATCCTCAAGGACGCCAAGCTGATCCGCGCCAACCTCAAGCAAGCCAATTTCAATGGGGCCAACCTGGCGGGCGCCGACCTTTCCGGCGCCAACCTGACCGGCGCCGACCTGCGCAACACCGTTCTGGTGGGCGCCAAGACGATGTCATGGAACATCAACGATACGAATCTCGACGGCGCGTTGACCGACAAGGTCTCGGGCACCGACATCGCCGACATGCCCTACGAGCAGATGATCGCCGACCACGCCCGCTGGTGCGAAACCGGTGGGGCCGAGGGCAAGCCGTCGGTGTTCGACAAGGCCGACCTGCGCAACCTGAAATCCGTGCGCGGTTTCAACCTGACGGCCCTGTCGGCCAAGGGCGCGGTGTTCTACGGCCTGGACATGGAAAGCGTGCAGATGCAGGGCGCGCAACTGGAAGGCGCCGACCTGAGAGCTTGCAACCTTCGTCGCGCCGATCTGCGCGGGGCGCGGCTGAAAGGGGCCAAGCTGACGGGCTCGGACCTGCGTGACGCCCAGCTTGGGCCGTTGCTGATCGGCCGCGACAGGCTTCTGCCCAGCGACCTGACCGGCGCATTGCTGACCAATGCCGACCTGGCGCGGGCCGATCTGCGGCAGGCCTGCCTGGTCGGAGCCGATCTTTCGCGGGCCAATTTCACCAACGCAATACTCAAGGACGTTAACCTCACCGGCGCCATTCGCCAGGGCGCACGGGGTCTTGACGACGTCATATAGCGCCAAGTGTCGTTTTTCGACAAATAGCGATGATTGGGAGCGGGCCTTAACCCTTCGCTCGTTGATCGGCGATATTTTGAAGTTGTATCAAGAGGTTGAGGTTGATGACGGCGGCGCAGACCATGGCCGGACGGCGGCGGATCAGCCAAGCCGAGCTGGACATGATCGTGGCTGCACACGAGAAGTTCGTCACCGGCAAGCAGGGCGGCAAGCGCGCGTCGCTGCGCTTCATGAACCTGTCGGGCCTGGACCTTTCCTACCGTAACCTCGCCGACGCCGATTTCTCGGCTTCCATTCTCGACGGCTGCCGGATGGTGCGCACCAAGCTCGAGCGCGCCAATCTGTTTGGCGCCGACCTGCGCATGGCCGATCTGCGCCAGGCGATCCTCATCCGCGCCGACCTGCGCGGGGCCTGCCTGCGCGGCGCCAACCTGTCCCAGGCCGACCTCACCCAGGCCGACTTTCGTGAGGGCCAGGTGGCCATTCCCCATCCCCGCAAGGGGCTGGAGAGCTCCCGCCACGAGACCCGCAACGGCGAGGTCGATGAGGTCAACTTCTCGGGCGCCACCCTCGACGGTTCGCAATTTTCCGGCGTCTCGGCCTTCAAGGCCGACTTTAGCGACTGTTCGCTGCGCGGCGCCAAGCTGTCGGGCGCCAATCTGAAGGAAGCCAATCTCAGCGGGGCCATCCTCGACGGCGCTGACGTCAAGGGTGCAAACCTCGAGGGCGCCAACTTCACCGGCGCGGTGATGACCGGCGTGGATACGTCTCTGGCCCGCACGACGGGGGCGGCCATGCAGGGTTGCCTCGAGGCGTCCACCGAGCGGGCGATGTCGCGAGCTGACGAGATCTATCAGCGCTGCCTGGGCAACCAGGCCTGGTGCAAGACTGGGGGCAAGGAAGGCGCCCCCGCCCGCCTCGATGGCGAAGACCTGCGTCCGCTGGGCGACAGGCTCAAGGGCTTGCGCCTGACGGCGATGAGCGCCGCTGGGGCTTGCATGGTCGGCATCGATCTTTCCGGCGCCCAGCTACAGGGCGCCAATCTGCAGAACGCCGATCTGCGCACCGCTAACCTCCGGGGGGCCGACCTGCGCGGCGCGAAGCTGTCGGGTGCCAACCTGACCAAGGCCGATCTGAGGCAGGCCTGCCTGTCACCTCTGCCCTTGGGACCCGAGCGCAAGACCCAGGCCAAGCTCACCGCCGCGCGCTTGCGCTACGCCCTGTTCCAGTCGGCTGATCTGAGCGAGGCGATCCTCGACGACGCAGATCTGCGCGGCGCGGATTTTACCGGCGCGCGCCTGACCAAGACCAGTTTCCGCGACTGCGACCTCGACCAAGCCCAAGGCCTGGACTTCGCACCAGCCTGAGGCTGCGTCAGACCAGCGCGAGCGAGTACGTGGCGCCCGTAAATGCGCTTCAACTGATCCCAGAAAAAGGGCGGCGCTTCGCAGCGCCGCCCTGACAGTCATAGAGGGGAAATCAGGTAACGCGTGAAGGTGGAGTTAGGCTGCCTTCTCGCTTTCGATCTTGTCGCCCTCGATCAACGGCGAGGCCGACTTGATCTCGATGGTGCGCGGCTTGAGAGCCTCGGGCAGTTCGCGCTTCAACGAGATCGACAGCAGTCCATCCGACAACGCGGCTTCGGTGACGATCACATAATCGGCCAACTGGAATTGCCGCTCGAAGTTGCGCGCGGCTAGACCGCGATGAAGGTAGTGCTTGGCCTCGTCATTGGCGGCCTTGCGGCCCGTGACGGTCAGAAGATTTTCCTTCACCTCGATGCCGAGTTCTTCCGACTTGAAGCCGGCCACGGCGATCTCGATGCGATACGCGTTCTCGTCGGTGCGCTCGATGTTGTAGGGGGGATAGCCCGAGGTGGCCTCGTTCGAGGCGGCGGCGTCCAACTGGGCGGCCAGGCGGTCGAAGCCGACGAGGGAGCGGTACAAGGGTGAAAGGTCAACGGTACGCATGGTGACATCCTTCTTTCAAAGCAAGGTTGTTCAGTCAGTTCAGACCTTTGGTGACCCTGGATAGGCATCGCCGACGGTCCGGAAGGCCCGGGGATCCAGCGCCTTCGAGACCAAGGTGGTGAGGCGAATTTCCACTTCAAGGGGTTGAATGAGGGCCTTGAGGGTGAATCGCTTGCTCGCCGTTCGGTGACGGTTAAGGTCGGCGCGCCCCTAACCGGAGAGCCCGACGATGCCCCTACACCGCCGTCTCCTGCTGGCCGCCGCGGTCGCCCTTTGCGCCGCGCCGGTCTTGGCCCACGCCGCCCCTGTCGATGATCCCGCCCTGAAGGCCGCCATCGCTTCGCCCAACCGCACGGCCGCCAGCGTCGCCCGCGACGGCGCGCGCCACCCTTATGAAAGCCTGGTGTTCTGGGGGCTGAACCCCCATCAGACCGTGATCGAGGTGTCGCCCGGTGGCGGCTATTGGACCGAAATCCTGGCCCCCTACGCCAAGACCACGGGCGGAAACTACATCGCTGGCGTGGCCGACCTGTCCAATCCCAAGATCTCCGACGGCGCGCGCAAAGGCCGCGCGAACTTCGAGATGCGGTTCATGGATCCGGACAAGTATGGCAGGGTCCGGTTCGCCAATTTCGGCCCCACGGCCGGGCCGCTGGGCGTGCCGGGTTCGGCCGATCTGGTCCTGACCGCTCGCAATGTCCACAACTGGACCGTCCAGCCTGGCGTGGCCGACAAGATCTTCGCCGACTTCTTCGCGGTGCTCAAGCCCGGCGGGATCCTGGCGGTCGAGGATCACCGAGCCGATCCGAAATCCGAGACCGATAAGGGAGCGGATGGGTATCTGGCCACCGCCACCGTGGTGGCCTTGGCGGAAAAGGCCGGGTTCAAGTCCGACGCCAAATCCGAGATCAACGCTAACCCCAAGGACACCAAGGACCATCCGTTCGGCGTCTGGACCCTGCCGCCCGCCCACCAGAGCGCGCCTGGCGGTCAGCCTGCGGACCCGGCATTCGACCACGGCAAGTACGACGCCATCGGTGAAAGCGACCGCATGACCCTACGCTTCCGCAAACCTGGCTGACGACGGTCGTTCGCGGCCTCTTCAGGCCGCCGTTTCGCCAAGGTCGGGTGCAAGATCGGAGGCGTTGAAGGTTTGGGGGGGAAACATGGACTCGAGTGGTCTCTGGTCACGACGGGCGTTGCTCACGGGAACGGCCGCGCTGGGCCTGGTCGGCTGCGGCCGCAAACCTAGCGCCGCCGAGGACGCCAAGCCGCCGGCCAAGGCCGCGCCGATGAGCCTGCGCGACGCCGCCCAAGGCGATTGGCGTTCGGCTGCCGACAGGGCGCGCGATGTCTGGCGTCATCCCGTCCAGACCCTGGAGTTCTGGGGCCTGAAGCCTGGGCAGACCGTGGTCGAGTTCTGGCCTGGCGCGGGCTGGTACACCGATATCCTGGCGCCCTACCTGGCCGCGACGAGCGGCAAGCTCTATGCGGCCGCGCTGCAGACCGACCTACCCGATGATCCAACCGCCAAGGCGATTGTCGAGGCCTATCGCCGCAAACTGACCGACAAGCCCAAGGTCTATGGCGACGTCGTGATCACCGCCTTTGGGCCGACCAGCGGTCCGGTCGCCCCGGCCGGTTCGGCGGATCTGATCCTGTTCCTGCGCAACCTGCACAACTGGATGGCCGCTAGCCTGACCGAGAAGGCCTTCCGCGACGCTTTCACCGCCCTCAAGCCCGGCGGCGTGCTGGGGATCGAGGAACATCGCGGCGAGCCAGGTCGCGTGCAGGACGTGCTGGCCGCCGACGGCTATGTGCAACAGGCCTACGTGGTCGAGATGGCCAAGGAGGCCGGCTTCGTCCTGGCCGATCAGAGCGAGATCAATGCCAATCCCAAGGATACCAAGGACCATCCGTTCGGTGTCTGGACCCTGCCGCCGACCAGGTTGTCGGCCCCGCGCGGCGAGCCTACCGAGCCCGGCTTTGACCACGCCAAATACGACGCGATCGGTGAGAGCGACCGCATGACTCTGAAGTTCATCAGACCGGAGCAACCATGATCTCGACCCGCCGCGCCGGCGCCACAAGCCTGATCGGCCTGATTTTGGTCTCCACCGCGCCGTTGTCCATCGCCCGGGCCGAGACAGGGAAGCTGGTTCCCGCCACCAAGGTTTTCTCGTTCCTGGAGGCTTTCCTCAAAGTCCCCGCCGCTGAGCGCGCGAGACTGAAGGTCAGCTACGCCCTGCGTCGCGATGGGAAGCCGGCCCCCGGGATCAAGGCTGTTCTCGTCGAGGCGAGCGGCGCGCGCACGCCTCTGCCAATGGACGACGAGGGACGGTTCGAGCGCACGCCGACCTTGGCCCAACTTCAGGCCAAGGCCCAGGTCGCGTTCGACGTCCCGGCCGGTGACAAGTTCGGCGTCGCCATGCAGCTAGATCCCGTGTTGAAGCCAGCGACCGACTATGATGCACGCGAACTCATCGCCACCGTCGCGGAGTCCAACGCCGCCATTCGCAAGGCCGCCGGAGCGATGGCGATGATGGCGCCGCAGATGGAGGGACTGACCTTCCTGAAAGCCGAGTCGGGGACGGCCGTGTTCCCTAACGGAAGCACCAAGCCCTTGCCAGCTTCGGCGGGTGCGGTGATTTTCGAGCCCAACGCGTTCAAGGGCGCGACCCGGGTGCGACTCGGAAGAACGCCGGCTGTCATCGACTATTACGACAAGAAGAAATAAGCGGCGGCCGAGTCTGAACAGTGTTTACTCGCCGCGATCCAGCGGCCAGTCTGCCGCCGCAGAATTCACGCGCCACAAAGAGGGAGACGCGCTCATGGCCACGTTGCAGGAAATTACCGATCGTATCAAAGGCGCTGTTGGCGACGACAGCGGCCTGGGCAAGAGCTTGAAGTTTGACCTGAAGGATACCGGCGTCATCCATATCGACGGCGGCTCGGTTACCAATGAAGACAAGCCGGCCGACCTGACCATGACCCTGTCGCTGGACGACCTGCTGGCCATCGGCGCCGGCACGCTCGACCCGACCATGGCGGTGATGACCGGCAAGCTGAAGCTGTCCGATATGGGCACGGCCATGGCTCTGCAGTCGAAGATGGCGGCCCTCTTCGCGAAGATGCGCTGATCCATGGACGGGGCGGCGCCTCTGGTCTCGATTCCCGAGGCGCCCGTCCCCGATCACGGAAATGCCGAATGGTTCAGCGGCGCGGATGGGGCGACCCTCCGCGCCGCTTTCTTTTCGCCTGAAGGTCCGCCGAGGGGTTCGGTGGTCGTAAGCCCTGGCCGCAGCGAACCGATCGAGAAGTATTTCGAGGTCGTCCAGGATCTGCTGGACCGGGGTTTCGTGGTGCTGGTTCATGATTGGCGCGGGCAGGGGCTGTCACACCGCGCGCTGCCCGATCGGCTGAAGGGTCATGCGGCCGGTTTCAAGGATTTCATCTCGGACTACCAGGCCCTGCTGGCCGCCTTCGAGGCGCGCCTTCCCAAGCCGTGGATCGCCTTGGGCCATTCGATGGGCGGTTGCCTGACGGTGCTGATGCTGGCCCAAGGCGAGACGCGGTTTTCCGCCGCAGTGCTGTCGGCGCCCATGCTGGGGCTGAACACCGGCGGCAAGCCGGCCCGTGCCGCCCGCGCCTTGGCCTGGACCATGGCTCGCTCCGGCCTGGCGGGCGACTATGTGCTGGGCGACAAGGGCGACCCGTTCGCCCACACCTTCGCCAACGACGCCCTGACCCACGATCCGGCCCGCTACGTCCGCTTCCAGGCCCAGGTCCACGCCAACCGCGACTTGGCGCTAGGCGGCATCACCTGGGGCTGGAGCGACTTCGCCTTCGCCGCTTGCGCTTGGTTGAGGCGGAGCAAGGGTGTCGAGGCCATCACTATCCCGGTCACGATCGTCGGGGCGGGGCAGGACAGCCGCGTGCTTGTGGCGGACGAGAAAGCCATCGCCGCTCGTATCCCCAACGGTCGCTATATCGAGATCGAAGACGCCTTCCACGAGATCCTGATCGAGACCGACGAGCGCCGGGCGCTGTTCTGGGCGGCGTTCGACGAGATGACGGACGAGATCCTCTAAACCCGCAGAAATTGGCCTACTTCGCCGACCGCCCGAGCGCCACCAGCGCCTCATCCAGGCACCGCCGATCACCCGCGATCACCATCTGACCGCCGTTCTGCCCGATCGGCTTGCCGCGCCAGTCGGTGACGACGCCACCAGCGCCTGCGATCACCGGGATCGCCGCCTCGATGTCCCAGGACTGCAGGCCGGCCTCGATCACCATGTCCATCTTGCCCATGGCGACCATGGCGTAGGCGTAGGCGTCGCAGCCCAGACGGGCCAGCTTGGCGGTGGCGCGCACCTGCAGCCAGGCGCCGCGCTCGGCCCCGTCGAAACAGGCGTCGGGATCGGTGGTGGCGATGACAGCGTCGGTCAGCCTGGCGCACTCCCGCACCTGGATCGGCCGGCTCTCGCCGCGCGACATCAGGCGCGAGCCGGCGGCGCTTCCGATGAATAGCTCGCCGACATAGGGCTGGCCGATCGATCCCAGCACCGGGCGGCCCTGATGGCGCAGGCCGATCAGGGTGGTCCACAGCGGCAGGCCAGAGATAAAGGCGCGGGTGCCGTCGATGGGATCGAGCACCCAGACGAACTCGGCGTCCGGGCGATCCTCGCCATATTCCTCGCCGATCACGCCGTGGTCTGGATAGCGTTCGGCGATCAGCCCGCGAATCGCCGCCTCGGCGCCGCGATCAGCTTCCGTGACCGGATCGAAGGCGGCGTGGCTGTCGCGCGGCAGGTTCTTGCCCGCGCCCTTGTCCTCCAGCCCGTGGTCCGCCCGGAACAGCGGCAGGATCGCCGCCGCAGAGGCGCGGTTGAGGTCGATGACAAAGGCGTCGAACTGGGCGAGGCGGTCGGCGGAGAGCGTCATGGGCGGAGAATTACCCCGCCCTTCGACTCGACGCCACCATTAGCGCGGCTAGAGTATTTTTCGAGCGAAGTGGTTCCGGTTCGCGTGAAGAAAAATGCTTCAAAACAGAAGGTTAGAGCTCACAGCCTGACGCAGTCAGGTCGGGAAATGCTCTAGGCCTCGGCGACCTCGCCACCATTCAGCGACTTGGCCAGGTCCAGCAGGCGACGTCGCGGACGCTCGCCCAGCAGGTAATAGGCGCGGACCAGGTCCAGCGTCTCCTTGCGGGCGAACATCTCGCCGCCCTCGGCCTCGGCGGCGGTTTCCTGGCGAGCCTGATCTGACAGCCCGTCATAGAAATAGCCGACGGGCACTTCGAGCGCTTCGGACAGCTGCCAGAGGCGCGCCGCCGAGATGCGGTTGGCGCCGCACTCGTATTTCTGGATCTGCTGGAATCGCACCCCGACGGCGCCAGCCAGCTGTTGTTGCGTCAGGCCCAGCAAACGGCGCCGACGGCGCAGTCGCTTGCCCAGATAGACGTCGATATCGTTACCCATTGGAGTTCACGCCCCCGATTGCGCTAGCGTCCCGAAACGGCACGGCCTGGGTTGACATCCGCAAGTCGCGTGCCGGGCGAATGGCGCCCCCGGGTGGCCGCTACGCCGAGTCCCACTTGTCAAAAAAGCAGGCTACTAAGAGTTCATGTCGGTTAAGCGTCGGCCTTGGGCCCAGGACATCCTATGGCGCGCGGAAGCGCTCGGTTTCGACCTCTTCATCGGGCTGGTGCGCCTGCTGGGCGTCGATGCGGCCTCGGCCTTTGGCGGTTGGCTGGGCCGCACGGCCGGGCCGCTAAGCGGCGCCCACAAGGTGGCTGTCCGCAACCTGAAGCTGGCTTTCCCGGACAAGGACCCGGCCTGGCATGCGGCCATGCTGCGCGCTCAATGGGATGGCTTGGGCCGAACCTTCGCCGAGTTTCCGCTGATGGACAAAATCCTGCCCTCGACCGGGCGGGTCGAAGTGGTCAATCAGGAACGTCTCTTTCAGATCGCCACCGAAAAGACCCCGGTGGTCTTCGTTTCTGGCCATCTGTCCAACTGGGAAGTGATGCCCGCGGCGATCGTTGATTCCGGCGTCATCTGCGAGATGACCTATCGCGCCGCCAACAATCCCTATGTGGACGAGCGCATCAAGGCCAGCCGCTTCCGTTACGGCGTACGGCTCTTTGCGCCCAAGGGGGGAGACGGGGCTCGGGAGCTGTTGGAGGGGATGAAGCGGGGCAAGTCGGTGGCCCTGATGAACGATCAGAAGTTCAACAATGGCGTCGACAGCCCGTTCTTCGGTCACCCGGCGCGCACCGCGCCGGGACCCTCGCGCCTCGCTATCCGCTTCGGCACAGTGCTGCAGCCGATGTCGGTGCAGCGGGTCAAGGGCGCCCGATTCCGCGCCGTGGTCCATGACCCGATCGTCCTGCCCCATACCGGCGATCGCACCGCCGACATCGAGGCCGGCGTGAAGCTGGTCAACGCCTTCATGGAAGAGCGCATCCGCGAGCGGCCGCACGAGTGGTTCTGGGTCCATCGGCGCTGGCCCAACGAGGTCTATGCGGCGATGGCCGCTCGGGGCGACTAGACCCTAGAGCTCCAGCACCCGCTCGGCGCCACGCCGCTTCGGTCCCTTGTAGCCGGGATCGTCACGCCGCCGCCGGCAGGGGCCGAAATAGTCCTCGGTGCGGATGAACGGCCGAGGCTTGAAGATCACGGTATTGATGCGGTCCAGCAGCGAGCGGGCCGTGACCGGCTTGACGACGATCTCGGTGACTCCAGCGTCGCGGGCCTCGAACACCCGGTGCCGCTCGGCGAAACCGGTCAGCATGATGATCGGCAGGAAGGGGTCGGCGCTGTCGGGCGATTGACGGACAAGCTGGGTAAACTGCACACCGTCCAGCGGCGTCATCTTGAAATCGACGATGGCGATGTCGACCTCGCGATCGCGGACCACCTGCAGGGCCTCGGCCCCATCCATCGCCTCGTACACGTGTCGAACACCCACGCCCTTGAGGATCGTCGAAACGATCGCTCGCATATGATGGTTATCGTCCACCAGCAGGAAACGCAGCTGCTCTAGCGCCGCAGACATCCAGGCTGACCTCCAAGGCGTCAACGAGAGGGGTGGGATACGTCAAGGTTGACGCTATGTCGATCCTCGACATATCAGGCGTGCAACAAAAGTCGCTTCAGACGCGAGGCGGAGCGGGGCCGACCATCAGCGACGGATCCAGGTTCTGGCCATGCCAACGCATCCGCCAGCAAAGGTGCGGACCGGTGGCGCGGCCTTCTTTGCCCACGGCGCCGATGAGTTGCCCTTGGGCGAGCGTCTGGCCAGCAGTCACGTCAACGCGCGACAGGTGGAGGTAGGCGGTGATCAGGCCTTGGCCGTGGTCGATCAGGATCAGCCCGCCCTCATAGTGTAGGCCGGTCTCGGCGAAGCTGACCACGCCGGCGGCGGGGGCCACCACGGGCGCGCCGACCGGGGCCGCAAAGTCGACGCCGTAATGCGGGCGCTTGGCCTCGCCGTTCAGAATCCTCTGCCCGCCGAACCGCGCCGAGCGCCGGATGGCCTGGAGCGGCATGATGAAGCCGGTGCGGAAGAAGTCGCCGTCGATCCTGCTGGCGAAGCCGGCGCCCTTGCGAGCGTTCTCGGCGGCGATGCGGGTCAGCAACGCAGGGTCGCTGGGCGAGACCTGGTCGCCGGCCAGGCCGTCGATGCGCTGGATGTCGAAGTCGCCCGGGGCGATGGTCGTCTGGTGGCTGGCGGCGCCGTCGGCGGTCTCGACGGTGATCAGGGCCGGCGGCGGCGCGTCGCGGCCGAAGCCGATCACGAACCAGCCGGCCGCCGAAGCTTGGGTGGCGGGCTCGCCGTTGAGCAGCACCTGGGCGCGCGGTGCGGTGCGACCCACCACGAAGCCGCCCTGCACGAACTTTCCCGACAGCGTCAGGCCCGGCGCCGCGGCGCGGGCGATGGACCCCTGAAGAAGCGCCCCGGCCAGGCCGGTGGTCAGGCCAAGAAGCGAGCGTCGCCGGTTCAGCCTCGGCTCTCCTGCCAGCGCTTCAGGGCTTCGGTCGGGCCGGCATAGGCTTCCTGCAACTCGGGGCTCCAGTAACGCAGGTTTTCCAGCGCCACCTTCGCGCCGGTAACGGCGCACAGCACGTAGTGGCCGGGGCTCATGACGGCGAACTCGCCGTCGCCGTAGTGCAGCGTGGCCGGGCCGCCGGATTTGCCGAGATTGGGATCGAACGTGTTCATCAAGGTCTTTTACGACAATTGGGGGCGGGGGAATAGGTGGGCTCACTCATCATCCGCTCATCCCGGCGAAGGCCGGGATGTGGATTCACACTTGAAGTGCAACAGGGCGTAGACCTCGGCGGGTGTCTGGAAGCCCAGGCACTTTCGAGGCGTGTGGTTGTGGAGCCTGTTGAGCCACAGGATGTCGTCC